>CAMCQE010000061.1 GCA_945876945.1 Klebsiella pneumoniae | reverse complement strand
CCTGAAACAAACTCGGTCACCTTGGCGCCCGCGACGCGGAGCGGCCGTCTGCGCTAGGCGCTCAGGCCGGCGGATGTTCGAGTTGGGCGACAAACGCGAGTAGCTGTTCGTCCGCGCCCCGCGGACCAATCAGCGAGATGCCCAACGGGCCGGCCTCGATGCTGGCCCAAGGCAGTGAGATTTGCGGGAGCCCGGCCAGCCCCGCAATGCTGAGCAGGCTCAGGGCGCTCATGCGGAAGGCTTCCATGACGCTCGGCGGCGATGCGCAACGCGGTGCGGCCCCGGCCATGGTGGGCAGGACGATAAGTCCGTCGTCACCCAGAAGCTCATCCAGCGCGGTCCGAATGACTTCGCGTCTGGCACGTAAAGCGGGCAGGGAGTTGACCGGAATGCCGGCAGCCCATTCAAAGCGCTCCTTGATGCCGGGGCCCAGTTGGGGGCGCTGCGTAAGCACCCATTCGCCCATCCCCGCCCAGATTTCGGCGCCTTGAAGCGGCCGGAAAACCTGGACCCAATCTGCCAGCCCATGCGGCGCCAGGCGCACGGTACGGACTTGCCCGAAGTGATTTGCGAGGCGCCTCGCGGCGCTGTCGAGCGCGGGCCGGGCCGGGGCCTCGATCGTCTCGAAAGCATCCTCCGCCGTGAACAAGCGGGAGAATCCTGCCGTTTTCCCCGGATTGCTCGCGAAGAGGACATGACCGACGCGCTGCAGAAGATCCGCGTCACGCGCAAACCAACCGGCGGTGTCCATTGAGGGCGCCAGCGGACAGGCGCCGTCCAGTGGAATACGTCCGTGAGTGGGACGCATACCGAAGATCCCACAGAGCGAGGCCGGCCCCCGCACCGAGCCGCCGGTATCGGAACCCAGCGCAAAATCCACCAGACCGCCCGCGGTCGCCGCGGCCGATCCGCTTGATGAACCGCCCGGAATGCAGCCGGGTGCATTGGGATTGATCGGGGTGCCGTAGTGCGCATTTTCACCCGCGAGACTGAAGGTCAATTCATCCGTATGGGTTTTGCCGACCACGTGAGCGCCGCCATCCAGCAAGCGCTGCACGGCGCTGGCGGTGCGAGTGGCCGCGGCATGCGTCGCCAACCACGTTGGGCTACCAAAGCCGGTATGAAAACCGGCGATGTCGTAAATGTCCTTGATGCCGCAGGTGAGGCCTGCCAGCGGACCCTCGCTCGCGCCACGCACCTCAGCATGCGTGTGCCGGCAGAAGGCATTGAGAGAATCGCGATCGAGAATTGAACTCATGTCGCGATTATAGGTGTGCACCTGGATTTGGGGCGAATTGGGGGTGAGATCAATTTCCTCGCGGTTCGCGTGACGAAGTGCTGTCGCTACCAGAGAAACAAGAGTACGGTGCCTGCACTCGCTACATCCCGCTACTTCTACTCTCTCTGGTTTTTCTAGCGCGCTGCAGGTCACCTCATCTGCCGGACACCGGCACTTCGAGTCCCGAATCACTTGTGCACTTTGGCTTCGGGGCTCGCGATAGTGGACAACGCACATCCCATTTTGTGAGACATGAATGAATATCTATGCAGGAAATCTGGCCTACGACGTTACCGATGCTGATTTGCGCGAAGCCTTCGGGGCTTACGGCGAAGTAGCCAGTGCATCCGTGATTACGGACAAGTTCTCGAACGAGTCCAAGGGCTTCGGCTTCGTCGAAATGCCCAATGGCGGTGAAGCCAACAACGCGATCAAAGCGCTCAACGAAAAGCCGTTGAAGGGTCGCAACATGCGCATTAACGAAGCCAAGCCGCGCGAAGCGCGCCCGCCGCGCCGTAACGCCTGGTAAGACCAACAGGCAGTCGCCGCCAGCGCCAGTCGCTGGCGGCAACCCTAAAAAAAACCTCGCTTTTTCCGCTCAAATCTGCGGAATCAGAAAAAACCCCGTCTCCCGATCGCCCAGCACCTGGGTACGCTCCCCGCCATATCGCCAGTGCCAGTCGCCAATCAGGGCGCACACCAGACTGTCGGTTTGGTCTTCAATGTCTTTCGTCCATCTCGCCTCAAGCAGGGCCGCCGTTTGCCCGTCCATCTGAAACTGCGGAAAGCGTTGCGCCAGACACTGTCGGAGCAGGCTTTGCAATTGGGCGAAAGCGATCCGTCGCGCCGCCACCGGGCCGCGTTTGTAGGGAATGCGTTCAGGGATTTCAAACCAGCGCACCATGGCCGGGTGCGGATAGACCTCCGCTGCCACTTGCGGCGCCGACAATGCCCAGTCAATCACGTAACCCCGCTGCTTGATCGCCTCGGCGAGGCGCAAGGGTCGCGGGCAGCGCGTGGCGTTGGTGGGATGACAGCCGCATTTTTCGCGGTGAAACAGCGTATGCGTGAGTCGATCGACCGGTCGGGCGCCGGTGAGGTTGGGGCAAATCAGTGGCGCATCAAACATCAGCAAGCCGGGTTGGTTACCGATGTGCTCGTCGAGGAGTGCGAGCAATGCCGCATCGCCGTGCGACAGGCCTATCCACCGCACCCGGCTGCACTGGGCTGTGGATTCCAGCAGACAGATGCCGTCGGGCCGACGTTCGCCCCAAGCCAGATCGATCCCCGCGATGATCACCTTATCGCTCATCGCAACAGCGAGAGCACCTCGGCTGCGCCTTCAATGGTTTCGCGCAGTCCGAGGTAGTTCGACTCGCGATTGACCGCGGCGAGGTTGCAGCTCACACCATGGAAGCCCATGGCGAGCAAGGTTTTGAGTTGCGCCGCGCATTGCGCGGGCGTGCCCACGATGGCGAAAGCGCGCGCGAGTGAGTCGTCGACCAGCGCGAGCATCTCCGGCGGGTCGTAGCGCGCCAGATCGAAATACCAGCCGCGCGCCTGTCTGAGTGAAGCGGCAATCGCCTCCCGGCGGGCCGTAGGCACCGGTGGGCCGTGGTCGCCCAGAATCACCAGATAATGGGCCGCGAAGCGTTTGACGCTGGCAATGGCGCGGGCTTCATCGTGCGCTACGCACAGCGTCACGCGCGGCATGATTTCGATATCGTCCACGCGCCGGCCCGCGCGCGCGGCGCCTTCCGCCAGCCAGCCTTTGTAGCTGGCCACCAGCGCCGGCGTGAGATGCCGTGCGCCGACCAGCGCGATGTCCGCCACCTCGCCAGCCAAGCGCATCACGCCCGGACTGCGGGTGCCGATGGCAAGCGGCACGCGGGTGGCCGGTGGTCGCAGCAGCGCGGCCTCGTGAAGACTTAGCGTCTCGCCGGCGACTGACATCGTCGCGCCGCTCAGCAGGCCGTTAATCGCAGCGATGGTCTCGCGCAGGGTTTTCACCGGTCGGGGGTAATGCATCCCGAACGGCTCCAGCCCGGCGCCAACGCCGAGCCCACAGAAAGCGCGCCCTTCCGAGACTTCCTGCAAGGTGGCCAGGGCCGCGGCATGCACGGCCGCATGCCGGGTGTAGGGATTAGTCACCATGCTGCCGATGTGGATGCGGCTGGTGGCGGCCGCGACCAGCGTTTGCAGTTGATAGGTATCCGGCCACAAGGCCACGCAGGAAATACCGAGGCGATCGAACCCTGCCTGTTCCACCAGCTTGCCCAGTTCCACCACCTCGCGCGGCGACATGCCGGGGGTGATTTCTGCTTCAAACTTAAGGCGCATCAAAAATTCCGTACGAAGGCAGTTGGGCTCAGGCGCTCTGCCAGTAAATGATCAGAAGCGTGGCGGCGACGACTACCGTCCAGGCTTCCAGAATGAAACGTAGCGCTCGCGGTGCGTGGCGGATTTCCATGAAATCCAGAATCACCATGCGGGCTTTGATGAACGCAATGACCAACACGGCGCTGGTGCTGAGGCGGTAGTTGTCACCAAAGCCGAGCCCATGACCAAACTCCCAGGACACGATCGTGGCCACGATGAGCAACAGCCACAGCCAGGTCACGCGGAGTTTCAAGATGCTTGGCATGCGGCTAACGCAGCAGATACAGCAGCGCGAACAGGACGATCCAGAGGATGTCCACCATGTGCCAGAAGCTCGCGCCGCTTTCGAGCGTGCGCATGCTGGCCGCGCTTGGCGCCGCGCGCAGGCTGAACCAGAGATAGCAAAGTACCCCCAGACCCAGCAGCACATGCATCAGATGCAGGCCGGTCAGCATGAAGTAGTACATGAAAAAATCATTGGTGGTGAGCGTGAAGCCCGCCGCGATTTTTTCGCTGTACTCGAAGAATTTCACACCGACGAAGCACAGCGCACAGCCCATTGCCGCGACCAGCCAGGTCTGTGCGCGTTGGCGATGGTCGGCGCGACCAGCCTCAACCGCCACCGCCACGCACCACGAACTGGTGAGCATTAAAAACGTATTCAGCGCGCCGAAGTGCTGGTTGAGGGTGTGCTGCGAGTTGACGTACAGCGCCACGTCCTCGCTGCGGTAGGCCATGAACACAATGAAGAACGCGGCGAACATCAGCATGTCGCCCAGAATGAATACCCACACCCCGGTTTCGCCCGGCAGGTGTGGGGGACGATGCACGCTGTTCTCGCTCATCTGGCGGGCTCGCGATGCGGAGAACGACGTTAAGCGGCCCGGGCGGCCCTGAGCGCGCCCTGACGCAACAGCACAAACATCACGAGATACCAGCCCAGAAACACCACCAGCGGGATCCAGTACACAAACACGCCGTTCCACGCGAAGGGGCCGGTTTTGAAAAAGGTGAGGAACCCGCCGGGAATGAATAACACCGCCACCCACAGATTCAGAAACCCGACCCAGCGCGGCATTTCAGGCACGGCGTTGCGGTCGCCGAGCACGGCGAGCCCGATGGCGATGTTCTGCACGACAAACGTGGTGAACGGCATGAACAACATGATCCAGCCCAGATCGTTGAGCAGGAGCGTGAGTTCAGGACTGCGCTCCGGTCGGAAGGCTGCCGCGGTCCACACCAGACACGGCACGATGAGGAACACGGCGCCGCAGGTCCCCGCCGAGAGCTGCGTCAGGGTGAGCACACCCAGTCCGTTTTCCATGCGTTTCATGGCGACCGTGATCGCCGCGACGAACGCGCACACGAGGCCCGAGCAGCCCATCATCACAAACAGACCAAGCCGCATCTGCCAGGGGCGCGTTTGATAGAGCGCGGCGATGTCCTCCGCGCTGGCGGTCGGCGCATGTGCCGGTAGAAAGTGCGCCAGCGGCCACAGACCGATGGTGAACACTACGACAAACAGCACTGCGCTCCAGATGCAAAGCAACTCGTTTCTGGTATTCATGATGGCTCCCCGGTCGATGGTGTTGTTTTAATTGTCCGTGCGTCTGAAGCGCATTGCGGCAGTTCGCGGTCGCTCAGCCTCCGTTGCGGAGACTTGGCGCCGACGACTCGCCCGGAGTCTAGCGGATGCCTTTGCAGGCGACTATTCGCGCGTTTTTGATCCTGCTCAGTGGTTTCTCGAACGTGTTACCGGCCTGTCATGCGGATGACAAAACGGCCCGTGACACTGCGCCCGATTTCAAGCCTTGGAGGAACCCATGAACGCTTCTGTTCACTGTGATTCTGGCGAAGTGATGGATGTCCTGACGGCCGTTCGTCCCCTGAGATTTGATGGCCTGTTGCTGAGTTTTATCGATAGTTCGGGGCAGCAAATTGTGATGCGACTGGCGGGAAATGTGGCCCGCGACCTCCGCGACGAACTGAACGAACTGGGCGAATCTCTGACCTAAGCGCTCGCCGGCGGCCCCCGGCAGCACGCTTTTTCGACCTCCCCGGCGAAGTCCGCCGGGGCACGGCCCGCGCTTCCCGGTCATAATGCGATCCCCCGCTGAAGGACCGACTGGATGAGCGCTCGTAATCTGCACAAGTTTTTGTTTGAAGGTTTACCGGTACGCGGCGCCATCGTGCGCCTGACCGACGCCTGGCAGGAAGCGCTGGGCCGTCGTGCGCCCACTGATTCGTTTCCTGCACCCGTGCGCGCGCTGCTGGGTGAAATGGCGGCGGCCGCGCTGTTGATGCAGTCGAGCATCAAATTTGACGGCGCGCTGGTGCTGCAGCTCCACGGCGACGGGCCGGTGAAGCTGGCGGTGGTGGAGGCCAAATCGGGCTTGAGTTTTCGGGCGACCGCGACGGTGGTCGGTCCCGCCGACGCCGCAACGGGCCTGCGGGAATTGGTCAATCTTCACGGCAATGGACGCTGCGCGATTACGCTCGATCCCCGCAATCGCGCGCCCGGCACCCAGCCCTATCAGGGCGTGGTGCCCTTGCATGATGACCATCGCGTGCCGCTCACGGCGCTGTCAGAAGTGATCGAGCACTACATGCTCCAAAGCGAGCAGCTCGACACCCGCATGCTGCTGGCCGCGAACGACGAAGTGGCCGCGGGTCTGCTGATCCAGCGGATGCCCGTCGGGGGCGCCGGCAATCTGGGCGGCGACGCGGACGAAGATCAGATCGGACGCAACGAAGACTTCAACCGGATTGCGATGCTCGCTTCAACCCTGACCCGTGAGGAATTGCTGGGTCTGGAGCCGGAGAAAATCCTGCATCGCCTGTTCTGGGAAGAACAGGTGAGGACCTTTGAACCGCTGGCCACCAGCTTTGCGTGTTCCTGTTCCAGAGAGCGCGTGCAGGCAATGTTGCAGGGGCTGGGGCAGGCAGAAATCGAAAGCATTCTCGACGAGCGCGAGACCGTGGAAGTGGGCTGCGAGTTCTGCGGGCAGCAGTTTCGCTTCGATGCGGTGCAGGCCGCGCAGATGTTTACGCCGGATCGCGATCAGCCGCCGGCGCCCGACACCTTGCAGTAGGTGCCGGCCGCCTCTGGGCCCGACTTAAAGCGGGCCTGGCCGCACCGGGTGCTTGCCATCCCAGCCCTTGGCGGCGTCTTCCACCATCATGAACAGGTCTTTGAACACCGAGTGGTTGTCCCATAGCTCGATGTAATGGCCGACCGTTTTGACGGTATCGAAATACACCAGCTCGGCGCCGCCGACCGTGCACTCGAAGGCTGCGGCATGACCCTGCGCCTTGTACTCCGCGCAGGTGGCCTGATAGTCCACCGGCATCATGCCGAAGTGGTGGACGCCTACCCGCCCGGCATCCAGAAATTCCTTGTACACCGAGGGCTCGTCGTTGTGCTGATAGATGAGCTCGATTTGCAGGTCGCCGCTGTTACCCAAGGCCAGCGTGACGTCGGTGTTCGAGGGTTTGCCGTAGTAGCGCTGGTCGAGCAGCGGGCAATGGTCGAAGCGGAAGAACGGGCCCACTTTCAGGACTTCCGTCCAATACTTGAGCGCGGCGTCGAGGTCGCGCACGACATAGGCCAGTTGGCGGACGGTATACAGCGGTTGGGTCATGGCGATGGGCCTCGAAGGTTTGGGGTAGGTGCTAACGGTAGCCGGAAGTCGCCAAGGCGGCCAGACCGGGCAGGCTGCCGGCAAGGTCTTGCCGCCCGATCGACCCGGCGCCGGACTGTCGCGGGCCCGTCGGCGCGGCTTTAGCCCCCGATAGCGCGCTTCCGCGTGGATGGCCCCGCACTTGCAACGTGTCGTCATCGGCACCGTGCCAGAGGAACTCTCCCGCCATGCCTCCTGTTTCCTTACCCCCGGCGCTCACCGCGCCGTCGCCCTCGGCGCACAGTCTGCGCGAGGCCTTTAGCACCACCCGGCACTGGCTCTTTGGCGACAAGGGCCTGTCTTTCCGCGACCTGCTCGATATCGTCAATCCGTTGCAGCACATTCCCGGCGTGAGCCAGCTTTATCGCAAGCTGAGCGGCGACGAGATTAAGCCGTCGATGGAGTTAGCCGGCGGTGCACTGTTTGGGGGGCCGATTGGGGTGGCTTTTTCGGCGGCTGGCTTGTTGTTTGAGGCCGGGATCAAAAAGATTGGCGCCTTGGGCTCGCCGCTCACCGATAGTCCGGCCCCGGCGCTGCTGGCCCAGCAGGCGTCCGGCGAGGCGAAGCCTCCCACCTCGCCCAATTCCCTCAGTGCTACCCTGCTCGCCTATCGCAATCTCACCAGGGCGCTCGCGGCTGCGCCCGGCACGAGCGGCCGGCGTGACGCCAAAGCCGTGGTCGCGGCCTATGCGCAACTCGAGACCCAACGCTTACGGACCAGCTTGCACGACACCGCTTGAGGCGGCATGTCGCTTTGCGGGCGCCTCATGCACAATCCGTGTCCCATACCGAGGAGTTCCCATGATTGAGCATCAGATTGGCGAGGGTGATCTCGCCGAGGCCGGCCGCGAAGTGGTCGTGCATTACACCGGCTGGCTGTTCGACGAAGCCGCGCCGGAAAACAAAGGCCGCAAGTTTGATTCTTCGCGCGATCGCGGCGAACCCTTCGTGTTTCCGCTGGGCGGTGGCTATGTCATCAAGGGCTGGGATCAGGGCGTGGCCGGGATGCGCGTTGGCGGCCAGCGCACGCTGGTGATTCCGCCTGAACTCGGTTACGGCGCGCGCGGTGCGGGCGGGGTGATTCCGCCCAATGCGACGCTGGTGTTCGACGTCGAACTGCTCGGCGTCCGCTAAATTTCCGAAGGAGCGCCCGATCATGAGCCAAGCACTGAAAATCGACTTTGTGTCCGATGTCTCCTGTCCCTGGTGCGTGATCGGGCTCAAAGCGCTCGAACAGGCGCTGGAAAATCAGCGCGAAACGCTGACCGCCGAGATTCACTTTCAACCCTTCGAACTCAATCCGCAGATGCCGCCCGAAGGGCAGGATCTGAACGAGCATCTGGTGCAAAAGTACGGCGGCACGGTGGAGCAGTTCGCCGGCACTCGTCAGGCCATACGCGATCGCGGCGAAGAACTGGGTTTCGCTTTCCGCATGGACAAGCGCGACCGCATCTACAACACCTTCGACTGCCATCGCCTGCTGCACTGGGCGGGCGAGGAAGGACGTCAGCTGGAACTCAAGATGGCGCTGTTCCGCGCGTATTTCACCGAAGGGCTGAATCCTGGTGATCACGACGTGATGCTGCAGGCGGTGCGGGACGTGGGGCTCGATGAGTCCCGCGCGAAGGCGATTCTGGACGGCAACGACTATCACGATGAAGTCCGCGAACAGCAGAAGTTCTACGCCGGCGTGGGCATTAACGCGGTGCCAGCGGTGATCATCAACGACCGCTACCTCATTCAGGGCGGGCAACCGGTGGCGACGTTTGAGCAGGCGCTGCTTGAGATTGCGGCGAAGGCTGAAGAAGGCTGAGCGCCAGCCCGTCACAGTGCATTGGTCGGCTCAGGCTGACTTGGTGGGAGGGGCCCGTCGGCCCTGATTGATGGCCTCAATGGCCTCGAAAGCCTCGCGGCCGGAAGGCCGCTCCCACCTGGGCATGGTGGGAGTGACATTCCAGACTGAGACCTAGAAGCCGAAGAAGCGCTTTAGTTTTTGCTTGATCCGCGTGAGCAGTTTGGGCGGCTGATGCTTGGTGGCATTGGGTTTTGCGGCAACGACTTGAGTCTCGTTGTCGCGCCGTTCGGTGCGTGAACGCCGGCGCCGACGCTTGGCTTCACCGCCGGCGGCATTGTCGTCGCCGATGCCAGCCAGAGCGGTCACCGCCGCTTCCGGCGCGGGGACTTCAGCGACCGGCCGTCGCGGCTGTTCATCGCGTGGTCTGCCGCCGCCGCTACGTCCCTCATTGCGATTGTCGGTGCGGCCACCTGAAGAAGTCCGTCCGCGCCCACCGCCGTCGCTGCGGCCGCCACGCCCGCCACCGCTGCGTCCGCCATCGCGATCGCGTCGTTTCTGGCGTTCCGCGGCCGCTTCGCTCAGCGCATTCTCAACCACCGACTCCTCGCGCTGCTCCCCTTCCTGCCGACGCGGCGCGCGTGGCACTGGGAGCAGAATCGAGGGATCCATTTTGGCGACCGGAATCTTCTGCTCGATATAGGTCTCGATATCCGGCAGGTGCATGGCGTATTCGTCGCAGGCGAAGCTGATGGCATCGCCTTCCGCGCCCAGGCGCGCGGTACGACCGATACGGTGCACGTAGTCTTCGGCGTCGTAGGGCAGGTCGAAGTTGAACACGTGGGTGACATCAGGAATGTGCAGGCCGCGCGCTGCCACATCGGTCGCCACCAGCAGGCTCAATTCGCCGCGCGTAAAGCGGCCGAGCAGGGTCTCGCGTTTTTTCTGCGGCACGTCGCCGGACAGCACGCCCACCTTGTAGCCGGCACGTTCGAGGGTCAGCGCCACGCGTTCGCAGGCATATTTGGTGTTCACAAACACCATGCCCCGGTTGGTGGGGTTTTGCTTGAGCAGGCCGAGCAAGAGCGGCAGCTTTTCTTCGGTGGCCGGGAAATACACCTGCTGGCGGACGCGCGCGGCGGTCACCGTCTCGGCTTCCACCACCAGCTTTTCCGGATCGTTCATGTGTTCGTAAGCCAGCTCCAGCACACGGTGGCTGAGCGTGGCCGAGAACAGCAGGTTCTGACGCACGCCGGCTTCCGGCATCCGGCGCAGCAGGAAGCGAATGTCGGCGATGAAGCCGAGGTCAAACATGCGGTCGGCCTCGTCCATGATCATCACTTCAACGCCACGGAAACTCACCGCGTGTTGTTTGACGAAATCGATGAGCCGCCCTGGGGTGGCGATGATGATGTCCACGCCCGCTTCGAGTTGCGCCCGCTGCTTGTCGTAGTCCACACCGCCGTAAATCAGCGCCCGGCGCAGCGGGATGTTCTTGCCGATTTGCGCCGCGTCTTTCTCGATTTGGATGGCGAGTTCGCGGGTGGGGGCCAGGATTACCGCGCGGGGGTCTTCGACCTTCCGCTCGGGGAGAGCGTCTTTGGTGAGCAGGCGGTTGTAGAGCGCGACCAGAAAGGCGGCGGTTTTACCGGTGCCCGTCTGGGCCTGACCGGCGACGTCGCGACCGGCCAGGGTAATGGGAAGCGTCATGGCCTGAATGGGGGTGCACTGGATGAAGCCCGCGTCATCAAGACCGCGTTGGAGGCTTTCGTGTAAGCCAAAATTTTCGAAACGGATGTCGGTTAAGGTGGTATCGGACACTTTTATTCCTGATTGTGAGCACTGGTTCGCCAACGCTGCCGTTGGCCTTGAAGGGAAGACCCGTTAGAGGGCTGTCAGCGCAGGGGGCGGGGACAGCGCCAAGGAGGCGCCTGACTTCTCGCACGGGAAACGGCCCATCGGGGCAGGGCGGCGCGCGGGCAGGGGCGGCGGATCTTGCGGGTGCCGGCCAGACTGCGCTCTTATCGTGAGGCGGCCAACCAGCGTCAAACCCGCTAATCGTTGCGGTTTGTCCCGATATGATCAAGCGGCAAGTCAGTTTTTGAGATGACTTTTCGCAAGACAAAGCTCGAATGCACCCCGGTAACCCCCTCAATGCGGGTTAATCGGCCCAACAGAAACTCCTCATAGAAGGTCATATCCGGCAACACGGCCTTCAGCAGATAGTCCGCTGCCTGCCCGGTAACGATGCTGCATTCCACCACTTCAGGGAACAGACTGACCGTGCGCTCGAAGTTTTCGAAGCGCTCCGGGGTATGCCGGTCCATGGTGATGCCGATCATCGCCGTGATATTCAGCCCCAGCCGCTTCTGATCCAGCAGGGTCACATGGCGGGTAATCACGCCCGATTCTTCCAGACGACGGACCCGTCGGGCGCAGGGCGTGGGGGAGAGTCCCACCTGCTCGGCCAGTTCCAGCGTGGTAATGCGGCCGTTGGCCTGCATCACCGCGAGAATCCGACGGTCGGTGCGGTCGAGTTTCATCGCAGAACCTCTAATTTTCAGAAGTTGGAGAATAACGCCAATAAAAAATAGATTGTTAGGGAATGTGAGAAATTAACTTGCAGATAAATGGAATATTTGCCGTCTTTCCCTACGCGCGCCCACCTATACTGCTGCTCATTCCCGGGCTCCCCGGCCCGCTTCTCCAGACCCGCTTAGCAAGGTAATCCCCATGAGCTTCGACCATCGCAAATACAGCCCCTTCGCCCCCATCGGCCTCAAAGACCGCACCTGGCCGGATCAGGTCATCACCGCCGCGCCCACCTGGTGCAGCGTGGACCTGCGCGATGGCAATCAGGCGCTGATCGAGCCCATGAACGTCAGCCAGAAGATGGAGATGTTCAAACTGCTCTTGCAGGTCGGCTTCAAGGAAATCGAAGTGGGCTTTCCGGCCGCCTCGCAGCCGGACTTCGATTTCGTGCGTCGGCTTATCGACGAGAATCTCATTCCCGAAGATGTGACCGTGCAGGTGCTGACCCAAGCCCGGCCGGAACTCATCGAGCGCACCTTCGAATCGCTGGTTGGCGTACGCCGCGCGATTCTTCACCTCTATAACTCCACCTCCACCGTGCAGCGCGAACAGGTCTTTGAACTTGACCGCGCCGGCATCAAAAAAATTGCGACCGACGGCGCCGAGTTTGTGAAGGCCTGCGCGGCGCGCTACCCGCAGACCGACTGGACCTTCCAGTACTCGCCGGAAAGCTTTACCGGCACCGAGCTCGACTACGCGGTGGAAGTCTGCGATGCCGTGGTCGCGGTATGGGATCCCACGCCGGCGCGCCGGGTGATTCTCAATTTGCCGGCTACCGTCGAAATGGCGACACCTAATGTGTATGCCGACCAAATCGAGCTGTTTGGTCGCCTCATCAAGCGTCGCGACTCGGTGATCATCAGCCTCCACACGCATAACGATCGCGGTTGCGCGGTCGCGGCGGCCGAACTGGCGGTGATGGGCGGTGCCCAGCGCGTGGAAGGCTGCCTGCTCGGTAATGGCGAGCGCACCGGCAACATGGACATCGTGACCATGGCGATGAATCTCTACAGTCAGGGCATTGACCCCTGCCTCGATTTCTCCCGCATGGACGAAATCATTCGCGTGGTGAAAGCCTGCACCCAGATTGATCTCCATCCGCGCCATCCTTACGCCGGTGAACTCGTATTCACCGCGTTCTCCGGCAGCCATCAGGACGCGATTCGCAAATGCCTCGCCAAGCGCAAGCCGGAAGACACCTGGGCGGTGGCCTATTTGCCGATCGACCCCACCGACCTCGGCCGCACCTATCAGGAAGTCATCCGCATCAACAGCCAGTCCGGGAAGGGCGGCGTGGCCTGGGTGCTGGAGAACGAAGCCGGCTACCAGCTCCCGCGCTGGCTGCAGATTGATTTCAGCCCCGTCGTGCAGCGCGAAGCCGAGCGCAGCGAAACCGAAGTCGAGGCCGACACCATCGTCGGTCTGTTTGAGTCCCACTACCTTGGTAAGCCCGCGCCCTACGAACTGGTGGGCTATCAGGTCACCCGTGAAAACGACGAAGACCGCCTGCAGGCGACACTGCGCGACGGCGGCGCCATTACCGTGTTGCACGGGCGGGCTTCGGGGGTGGTCGGGGCTTTTGTGGCGGCGCTGGAACAGCACAGCGGCCATCGCATCACGCTGATGGAATACAACGAACACAGCCTCAGCCGCGCGGCCGGCGCCGGCGCCGACGCGGTGGCCTACGTGCAACTGAGTCTGGAAAGCCAACGCTTCTGCGGCGTGGGCCGCAGCAGCGACATCGTGGACGCCTCCCTGCGCGCCATCCTCTGTGCGGTGAATCAGCGTTTGCTTGAGCAGGCGGAGCGCGCGGCTTAAGTCAGCGTGTGTGAGGGCACGGTCGTTCAGGCCGTGCCAGCCCGCTCAGGCTTCGACAAGCCCGAACGGGTTTGGGTTTGTCAGCGCGAACTGCCGTTCGCACTGAGCGTGTCGAACGGCGCGGCGTAGCATTCAAAATTTCGATGTTGGCGGGTTGAGCGAATTTTTACGCTGACCCCAAACTCCCGGGCTTGGCACCACCGTTCGCCCTGAGCTTGTCTAAGGGCGGAAGCGAAGCTGCGGTAGTTGATGCTGTGCCAGCCCGTTCAGGCTTCGACAAGCTCAGCCCGAACGGGGTTTGGGTTTGTCAGCGAGCTGCCGTTCGCCCTGAGCTTGTCGAAGGGCGGGAGCGAAGCTGCGGTGGTTGATGCGGTGCCGACCCGTTCGGGCTTCGACAGGCCCGAAGCGGCTTTCGGTTTTCAGTGGCGTCAGGCTTTTAGTTCGGAATGCAGTTCGCCACTCCGCCCGTCGAAGCGCGGGCCCGCCGCCGCCCAGCGCCAATCGCTCGTGCGGGGTCGCGGCCCGCTATCATGCGGGCTCGTCTATCGCGCACTGGTCTTTTCCCCATCCCATGCAAAGCCCCGCCGACTACCCCATCGCCGAAATTCTCCCTGCGCTCCGCGCCAGCCTGGCCGAACACCCGCGTTTGGTGCTGGAAGCGCCGCCCGGTGCCGGCAAGACCACGCAGGTGCCGCTCGCCCTGCTAGCCGAATCCTGGTGCAGCGGCCGGATCCTGATGCTCGAACCCCGCCGGGTCGCCGCCCGCGCCGCGGCGACCTACATGGCCGGGCAGTTGAACGAACCCGTGGGCGCAACGGTGGGCTACCGCATTCGATTCGAGCGCAAGGTCTCGGCGCAGACGCGCATCGAAATCGTCACCGAAGGCATTTTGACTCGCCTGCTGCAGGACGACCCGCTGCTCGAAGGCGTGTCCGCGGTGCTTTTCGACGAATTCCACGAACGCAACCTGGCGAGCGATTTAGGCCTCGCGCTGTGTCTCGACGTGCAGGCCGGGGTGCGTCCCGATCTGCGACTGCTGGTCATGTCGGCCACGCTGGACGGCGCGCGCCTCGCGCAGTTTCTCGACGCTCCTCGCGTCACTTCCGCCGGCCGCAGTTATCCGGTGGACGTGGCCCATGTGCCGCTGCGTCCGCGGGAAACGCCCGAGTCGCAGCTGCGCCGCGCGGTTGAACTCGCGCTCACCGAAACGACTGGCGACGTGCTGTGCTTCCTCGCCGGCAAAGGCGAGATTGACCGCGCCTTGCGTTTGCTTGCCGGGCTGCCGGCGGAACTCTGCGCACTCCACGGCGAGATGCGCATTGAAGATCAGGCGCGCGTGCTGGCCCCCGGTACCACGCGGCGGGTGGTGTTGGCCACCAACGTGGCGGAATCCAGCGTGACCCTGCCCGGCGTGCGGGCGGTGGTCGATACCGGTCTCGCGCGCGAGCCGCGCTTCGACCCCGCCAGCGGCATGAGTCGGCTGGAAACGGTGCTGATCGCCCAGTCTTCCGCGACCCAGCGGGCGGGCCGCGCGGGCCGTGTGGCGCCCGGCCGTTGTTACCGGCTGTGGCCGGAAAGTCAGCGTCTCGACGCGGCCACCAGGCCCGAACTCCAGCAGGTGGAACTGGCGGGTTTTGCGCTGGAAATTGCAGCCTGGGGCGCGAGCCAGCTGCGCTTCCCGGATCCGCCGCCCAGCGGCGCGCTGGGGCAGGCACAGGATCTGCTCCGTCAGCTGGGTGCGCTGGACGCCGACAACGCGGCGACCGCCCACGGCCGCGCCTTATTGGAACTGGGCCTGCATCCGCGTTTGGCGAATGCCTTGCGGCGCGCACCGGCCGCGCTACGCGGGCTGGCCTGTGACTTGGCGGCGGTGCTGGAGGCCCGCGATCCGCTGCGCGGTGACTCACGCCGTAACGATGACCTCCGCCCGCGTCTGCAAGCCCTGGCCGCCCAGCGTGCCGGCAGAAACGCCGGGCCGGACGCAGACCGCGGCGCTTTGCAGCGCATCGATCAGGCCTCGCAGCAGTGGCGAAGACGTTTGGGATTGAAAGTCGAGCATGCCGACGACGCCCACGACACCGGCGAAGTATTGGCCTTGGCCTATCCCGACCGCATCGCCTGCCAGCACGACACCGATCTCCTGCGCTATCAGTTGAGCAACGGTCGCGGCGCGCGCCTGCACCCCGAATCGAGTTTGCGCGGCGAGCCCTGGCTGGTGGTGGCGGAGCTGCGGCAGGAGGACAAGGACAGCCTGATTCAACGCGCGGCGCCGGTGTCCCGACGCTTTCTGGAGACCCAGTTCCCGGCATGGTGGCAGGCCGGCGTGGAGCTGCGATTCAATCGCGAAAACCGCAGCGTGGAAGCCACCGAAACCCAGCGCTTTGCCGGCATTACCCTTAGCCAGCGCGCACGCGCCACGCCGCGCGATGCTGCCACCGCGACCCTGTTGTTTGAAGGCATTCTCGCGCTCGGTCTGGACGCCTTGCCCTGGACGCCGGCGCTGCGCGAATGGCAGTCGCGGGTGCAGGGTTTGCGCGAGTGGTGCCCGGAGCTTGGCTTGCCGGCGGTGTCGGACGAAGCCCTGCAACTTGAGGCTGAAGATTGGCTGTTGCCCTTGCTGGAAGGCTTTGCGCGGGTGTCGGAACTGGACGCGGCAAATCTGGGTGAGGCGCTGCGCAATCGGCTCGACTACGGGCAGCGCCGACAGGTCGACGAACTGGCGCCGGTCGAGATCGAAGTGCCCAGCGGCCAGCGTCGGCGGCTCGCATACACCCTGGGAGAAGCGCCGGTGCTGGCGGTCAAACTGCAGGAAATGTTTGGGCTGGCGGATACGCCCCGCATCGCGCGCGGCCGCGTGCCGGTGGTGCTGCATTTGTTGTCGCCGCGACAAACCCCGCTACAGGTCACGCAGGATCTGCGGGGCTTCTGGGAGCGCACCTATCCGGAAGTCAAAAAAGAAATGAAAGGTCGCTATCCGCGCCATCCCTGGCCGGACGATCCGTGGACCGCGACCGCCACGCATCGCGCGAAACCTCGTGGCACCTGAGCGGGCAACCGGGCGCGTGCAGGCGTTAGGCTATGGTCCGCGACACGCAGTATTTTTCCATCACAAAAGGAGCACTCCATGAACAATCCAATGGCCACTCTCGGCCTGCTCACCACCCTCAGTCTCGCATCCCTGTGGAGCGCACAGGCCGCCGAGGTTCAGGTGGTGATGCAAACCTCCAAAGGCACCATCGAACTCGCGCTTGATGCGGCCAAGGCGCCGAAGACGGTGGAAAATTTTGTGAGCTACGCGAAGGCCGGTTTTTACAACGGCACGATTTTTCACCGCGTGATTCCGGGCTTTATGGTGCAGGGCGGTGGCTTTACGCCGGCGATGGAACAACGGCCAACGCGCGAGGCGATTCAGAACGAAGCCAGCAACGGGCTTAAAAACTCACGCGGCACCATCGCCATGGCGCGCACCGGCAATCCGCATAGCGCGACAGCGCAGTTTTTTATCAACGTGTCAGATAACACCCCGCTCGACTTCACCGCGCCCGAAGGGCCGGGTTGGGGCTATGCGGTGTTTGGCAAAGTGACCAAAGGGATGGACGTGGTGGACGCCATCGTCGGCGTGCCCACGACCTCGGTCGGACCTTACAGCGACGTGCCGGAAGCGGCGATCGAGATCAAGAGCGTAGAAGTGAAGTAAGCGCCTCTCAATGCGCTGGCCACGGGGCGCAAGGCGCGCGCCATGGCCAGCGGCCTTGAACCCTAGACCCAGATTTCTTCGGTGTGCAGCCGGGTGAGGTGAATTTTCTTCAGCTTCCAGGCGCCGTTCTGTTTCACATATTCCTCGTGGTAGTGGCCCCAGCCCTTGAAGTGGCAGGTGGGCAGTCGAACGTAGTCAAACATCGCCCAAATGGCTTTGGCGGTGGTCGCGCTGGTGAGCTCAATTTCGGGCATGAAGCCCTGATGCATGGACTTCGCGCCGGTCATCAAACCGCTGACGCCGGCGACCAGTGCGGGTCGACCTTCGCAGCCGATGTCGGTGGGCAGGTCGGCGCTGGCGCGCGGCGCACCTTCGTAAAACGCCGAAATGTCGACCGTGAAGCAGTCCTGCCAGGCTTCCCATTGCTGGGTGTCCATCAGGCGGAAATAGCGTGATTTGAGTTGGCGGATGTCTTCCAGATCCTGAAGCTGCTGCATATCCATCAAGTGTCCTCCCCGAGTGTGCGTTGATTAGTTGGAAACCGGTTCCGCGGGCGAGGGTAACAAACTTGGCGGGCCGGCGGTGCCTCGTTGGCCGCCTCGTTTCGCTGCGTTGCGTCATAAAACCCGGCTAAAAACCGCAAAATTTTCGTGGTGTCTCCCGCGCGTCGGCGTTATAGTGTGGCGACAAAACCGCAGGAGATTTCCCATGACGAAACCTGAACCTGTTGCGCTGTTCACTACCCAAGACTGGTCGACGCGCGCTTTCGTGTCCTGGCGCGGTCTCATTCTTGGCCTGCTTGGCGTGTTTAGCCTGATGCTCGCCTACCGCATGTACCAGCAAGTGTTTGGCTGGACCGCTGGCCTCGACGCCACCGCCCCCGCCTTCGATACCTACTGGATGAATTTGCTCAAGGCCGAGCTCGTCATTCTCACCGCGAGCTGGGCGGGACTGTGGTCCTATCTCTGGTTCACGCGCGATCGCAACATGGCGCAGCTCGCGCCGCGCGAGGAAATTCGCCGCTACGTGAATCTCATCTTCTTTATCTTCGTTTACGCCTTCGCGGTGTATTTCACCGGCAGCTTCTTCGCCGAGCAGGATGCCTCCTGGCATCAAACGGTGGTGCGCGATACCGCATTCACCCCCAGCCACATCGTGTTGTTCTACGGCACCATGCCGCTCTTCGTGCTGTTTGGCGTGGGCTCCTTGCTGTATGCCATGACCCGTTTGCCGAAGTTCGCCGAGCGCCTGTCCTTGCCTTTCATGCTCGCCGTCGGCGGGCCGTTTCTCATCCTGCCCAACCTCGGCTACAACGAATGGGGCCATGCCTTCTGGCTGATGGAAGAGTATTTCTCGGCGCCGCTGCATTGGGGCTTCGTGGTGCTCGGCTGGTCGGTGTTGGCGCTCGGTGGTTTGCTGGTGCAAATCCTCCAGCATCTGATGGACGCGATTCGTCGCGCCGAAATTCAGGCCGAGGCGCAAAGCCTGTCCATCGTCTGAGTGCCAGCCGTCGCGGCCAGCGCCGCGACGGCTTTCAACAAAAAAATCCTGATATTGCCGCGGGGAGCGCGCCATGACCTTGCCTATCAAGCCGCCGCCGGAAGGCGAATTCATCGAAATTTACGGCCAGCGCTGGAGTCGCTGGGCCGCCACCTTGTCCGCCCGTCTGGATATCGTGATCAGCCTCATCATCATCCTGGCGATCACCGCGGCCTTCCACCTCCACTTCCAGCTGTTGGCCGGCGACTGGGATTTCTGGGTGGACTGGAAAGACCGCCAATACTGGGTAACGCTCACACCGATCGTGGCGATTACCTTTCCGGCCGCCTTGCAGTACGTGTTGTGGGAGAAATTTCGCCTCCCGATTGGCGCGACCTTATCCATCACCTGTCTGTTGGCCGGCGCCTGGATCGCGCGCGTATTCGGTTTCCATTTGTGGTCTTACTTCCCGTTCAGCCTCATCTGGCCGGTGCTGATGATTCCCGGTGCTTTGGTGCTCGATTGTGCGCTGGTGCTCACCGGCAATTTCTTCTTCACCGCGGTGATTGGCGGGATGGGTTTTGCGGTGCTGTTCTATCCCGGCAATTGGCCGATGCTGGCGGCCTACCATTTGCCGGTTGAGGTGATGGGGACGCTGGTCTCGGTGGCCGATTACATCGGCTATGCCTTTACCCGCACCGCCACGCCGGAATATCTGCGGTTTATTGAACGCGGCACCTTGCGCACCTTTGGCGGCCACTCCGCCTGGGTCGCATCAGCCTTCTCCGGCTTCGTTTGCGTGCTCACCTATCTGGTCTGGTGGCACATCGGCATGCTGATGACGCGCGTTACCACGCTGCCCAATCGGTGGCGGGCGATGTTCGGAATGCCGGACCATCAGACGGCGGCGGTCGCACCGACGGAGAAAACCCATGAAGCGTAGTCAGTCGCACCAGCGCGCGGTTCGCTGGCTGTTCAGCCTGATGTGTCTGATGGTGGCGGGCCCCGCGCTGGCGCATGGCGAACGCAACCAGGAACCGTTTCTGCGCATGCGTACCGCTCACTTCTACGACGTGAAGTGGAGCACCGACCACATCGCCGTCAATGAAGAGGTGACCGTCTCCGGGCGCTTCCGCCTGTTTGAAGACTGGCCCGCGAACTTGCCCAAGCCCGAGCGTGTGTTCATTGGTAACGGTACGCCCGGTCCGGTGCTGGCGCGCGTCGAGAGCTACATCAACGGCTCCCCGGCTATTCAATCCGGCCCCTTACACCTGGACCGGGATTACGAATTCAAAACCGTCCTGAAAGGGCGCATTCCCGGCCGCCATCACGTGCATCCGATGGTGAACGTGGAAGGTGCCGGCCCGCTGCTCGGGCCCGGTAGCTGGGTGGAGGTGAGCGGCGATCACGCCGACTTCAAGCTGCCGCTGACCACGCTGGACGGCACGCAAATTCCCAATCTTGAAACCTGGGGCGTGGATATGGTGGTGCGCTGGCAAGGCTTCTGGATTCTCATGGCGCTGGTGTTTGCCGGCTGGTGGTTGCGCCGGCCGCTTTTGATGACGCGTCTGCGGGCGCTGGAGGCGGGGCGCGAAGACTTGCTGGTCACGCGCGGGGACCGCCTGTGGGCGGCGGTGTTTATTACCGGCACCGTGTTAACGGTATTTGGCGCGGCGACCTGGGCCGAGAATCGCTACCCGCGCACGGTCCCGCTGCAGGCCGGACAGTTCCGCGTGGACCCCTTACCGCGCGAAGCGCAGGAAATTACGG
>CAMCQE010000060.1 GCA_945876945.1 Klebsiella pneumoniae | reverse complement strand
TACGGTGACGATCTGCAGCGCGACGGCCACGATGATCACAATCAGGATGCGCAGCGGCGTCCCCACGAGCAGTTCGCCGAGGTCTTGCTCGATCTGCACTGCAAAGACAGTGCTCGGCATCAGGCGCTACCGAACGTGATGATGCTGCGAATGCCGTCTTGGCGTTCCATCAATTCGAAACCATGGTTGACCTCATCGAGCGTAATGCGATGCGACAGCATCGGGCTCGCGCGTGCCGGTCTCACTCAAAGTGTTTCTCACCGCCGTCGCGGTGATCGATGACCTCGGCGCGATTGTGGTGATCGCAGTGTTTTATGGGCATCACCTCTCACCCATCATGCTGTGGGCGGCGGCGCTGGGCACCGCGGTGCTCACCGGGCTCAACCGGCTGGGCGTCAGCAAGGTCATGCCCTATGCGCTGGTGGGCGGCGTGGTGTGGTTGTTTCTGCTGAAGTCCGGCATTCACTCCACGCTGGCCGGGGTGATTGCCGCGCTCGCGGTGCCGATGCGACGCGGCGACGGTTCATCGCCCGTCCACGAAGCAGAACATCTGCTCAAGCCCTGGGTCACGTTTCTCATCCTGCCCTGCTTTGCCTTTGTAAATGCCGGCGTGTCGCTGGCCGGCGCCGGGATCTCCGCCTTATTCGGCAGCGTGCCGCTGGGGATCATGCTGGGGCTGGTGGTTGGCAAGGCGGTCGGCGTGTATGGCGGGGCGCTGGCGGTGATGCGTTTAACCGGTGGCGGGCTGCCCGAAGGCAGCAACCGGCAGCAGTTTCTGGCGGTCTGCGTGCTCTGCGGCATCGGTTTTACGATGAGCCTCTTCATTGGCAGTCTGGCGTTCGAAGCCCTGGGGCCGGAGTACCACCGCCAGCTGCGGCTCGGGGTGTTACTGGGTTCGCTGCTGTCCGCGAGTATCGGGGTATGGCTGATGCGGCGGGCCTTGCGCGAGGTTCCGGCGGCGGCTTGAGCCGCCCCGGCGCCTGAGGGCGCCGGGATCGGGCCGAAGCTGCTGGCAGGCTTCGGTAAAGCGTTGCGGGTTAGGCGCGAGCGTTGGTGGCTACGCCGTTGCGGCGCGCTTTCCTGCCCTTCACCAAACCCATCAGACCCAAACCCAGCAAGGCCAGCGTGCCCGGCTCCGGAATGGGTTCAACATCGCGGCGTAGCGCCACGTTGGCGAGCAGGTAGGCGTGGTTATCCGCGCTCTCTGCCGTCCAGAACGACGTGAAGGGATCCGAACCGCTGGGATCCAGCGAGAAGCCAATCACGTTCACCGTGTAGATGTCGGTACCCACCACGAAATCGTCTGAGGTTGAAAGCCAGTTTGCGATCACGCGGTCGGCGCAGCCGTTAAGGTCCACCCCCACGCCCACCGTACCACCGTCCGCACAGGGGCTGTCGCCATTGGGCGTTTCCCAATGATCGAAGCCGTAGTCAAACATGCGCGAGCCCAGGGCATTGCCGTTCACCGAGATGTTGGCCGACAGTCGCAGTTTGATGCCGGTGATGCTGGTGCCGGACGCAATGGGAAAGTTGATATGCGTGAACATGCCAATCTGCTGTTCCGGCGAAGGCGAGGGCGGCACGATGAAGTCGATGGGTTGGGCCGCGATGGCGAAGTCATACCCGCTCTGCCCGCTACCGCCAGACGGAATACCCCAGCGCGCCGACGCAGTCGTTGACGAGGGATTGTTGATGTAGCTGACGTTGGCCGCAGGGTTGCCGTGGTACCACTCGGCGGTGATGCCCGACAGCGAGACGACGTTCGCTTGTGCGCTCCCTGTGAGTGTTGCTGCCAGTACGGCGGCGAATAGTGCGTGATGTTTTAGTGTCATGAGTGAACTTCCTTGTGGTGATGCTTGCCGTGAGAGAGATCGGGCGTCTGGCGGTGGGGTGGCAGTGCCTTGTCGGTTTCCGCCGTCCGTTCGCGAGAGATCATTTGCAGGAAGCGGGCCAGCGGGAAAAAGGCTTTTTCCGGCTGAATTGCGTGTTGATTAACTTGGCGATGTAAAAAATGCTGACCACGGGATGACGGCCATCAAGCCCCGCTGTCAGCGTTTTTTACACGGCACTCATCGCCCGCCCCGCTTCATCTGGAAGCCGGACGCGGGCGCCTGCCCGCCATCACCGCTCTCCAGACACCAGCACCCCCGCTGCGCGCAACTGCGCGATGCGCGCCTCGTCGTAGCCCAGCAGGCCGGCCAGCACCGCCGCGTTGTGTTCGCCCAATACCGGCGCCACGAGATCCGGGCGCTCGGGTTGCGCGGGAAAGCGAAACGGTGTACCGGGAATCGACATCGGACCCAGGATGGGGTCTTCGATGTGCTTCACCATTTCGCGCGCAGCGAAGTAGGGATGATCCAGCGCATCGATGGGATTGAGCACCGGCGCGGCCGGCACGCGGTGCCGTTCGAGATGCTCCAGCACCGCGGCGTTGTCGGCAAAGCCCAGCAGCCATGCTTCGATGATGGCAATCAGTTCGGCCTGATGGGTCGCGCGCACGGCGGCTTCGGCGAAGCGTGGATCATGCTCGAGCTCGGGCTGGCCGAGCGCCGCGCACACGTTTTTCCACTGTGGATGCAGGGCCAGAATCACCAGATAGCCGGTGGGACCTTTGAACACCCCGAACGGGCAGACCCAGGCGTGATGACTGCCCATGCGGGTGGAGGTGAACGCGCCCTTGCTCAGCGTATTGGCCTGCAGCGCGATGTCCTGCATGTGGAACATGCTGTCGACCATCGCCACATCCAGCCACTGGCCTTCGCCGGTTTGCGCGCGATGAAAGAGCGCATAGCCGAGCGCGGCGAAGCCATGCACGCCGCTACCGATGTCGCCCAGCGCAAAGCCGATGGGCATCGGCGGGCCGTCGGGATTGCCGGTCATGTGCATGAGGCCGGCGAAAGCCTGCGCCGCCCAGTCGTAGCCGGTTTTGTGTGAGAGCGGACTGTCGCGCCCATAGGCGGATAACGACACCATGATGAGGTCGGGTTTGATCGCCTTGAGTTCGGCGTAGCCCAGCCCGCGTTTTTCCAGCACGCCGGGACCAAAGTTCTCCACCACCACATCGACCTTGCTCACCAGCTCGCGAATGATCTCGAGCGCTGCCGGTTCGCGCAGATCCAGACACAGGCTTTGCTTACCCCGGTTCTGCTGCACGAAATAGCCGCTGCGCCCGCGGTCGGCCATGGGCAGGCCGCGCGACGGATCGCCGCCCGGCGCAATTTCAATTTTGATAATTTCCGCGCCCATTTCCGCCATCAGGCGGGTGATCGTGGGGCCAGCGAGGTACTGGCTGAAATCGAGTACCCGCAGGTTTTTCAGGATCATCATCGTGCTGGCTCCCCGCTCGCGGAGAAATGTCCTCGCGAGATGTTGTTGTGATGTGCGTGCGGTCCGTGCCGCCCTGAAGCAACGCCGCGCAGCCGGCGACATGCGCGCGTCCTTTCGCTAACTTATCGACGCCGCCGGACAAGGCAAGTGGCTGGATGCCCAACGCCGCTGCTGTTTCTCCGCAAGCTTGTTCTTCATGTTTTGGGAGCCCCTCCAAATGTCTCACTTGCTCGCTGAACAACGCGATGGCGTGGCCATCATCACGCTGAATCGACCCGAGAAACGCAATGCGCTGTCGCCCGAGATGGTGGTGCGACTGGCTGATTTCTGGCGCGAGGTCGCGACCGACGACAGCGTGCGCGTGGTGGTGGTGACCGGCGCCGGCACGCAGGCGTTTTCCGCCGGCGGCGATCTCGGCACGCTCATTCCCTTGATGATGCGGGCCAAGGAACCGGTCGGCGAATGGGAGACGCGCTTCGCCGCCGACCGCAAGCAGCTACATGCCGCGATCCTGCGCAACAGCACGTTCTACAAGCCGGTAATCGCGGCGATTAACGGCCCGGCGCTCGCCGGCGGCGCGGAGTTTGTGCTGGCCACGGATCTCCGCGTGATGTCCAGCGACGCGACCTTGGCCGTGACCGAAGTGCGGCGCGGGCTTATCGCCAGCGGCGGCTCGCTGGTGCGCATGGCGCGTCAGGTGTCGTGGGCCAATGCGATGGAAATCATGCTGCTGGCCGAGCCCATCAGCGCCGAGCGCGCGCTGGCGATGGGCTTGGTCAATCGCGTGGTGCCGCCGGGCGAGGTGCTGGACACCGCACTCGATCTGGCGCGCCGGATGTGTCTCGGCGCGCCGGTCGCGCTGGAAAAAACCAAGGAAGCGATGGTGTGCTCCAGCGGTCTCTCGCTGGAGGAAGCCTTCGTGGTCGAAACCCGCTGCACCAAGGAGAACGCGATGATGGACGACGCGCGCGAAGGCCCCCGCGCCTTCATGGAAAAACGCCCGCCGGTGTTTCGGGGGAGGGCGCCGCGATGAGTCTGCTGCACGGGATTCGCGTGGTCGAAATGGGACTGTGGGTGGCCGGGCCGGCGACCGCCGGCATCCTCGCCGACTGGGGCGCCGAAGTGGTGAAAATTGAAATGCCGACCGGCGACCCGATGCGCCGCCTGTACGGCGCGGTCTACGGCCTGGACGAAGAGCGCTGCCCGCCCTTCGAGCTCTACAACCGCGGCAAGCGCAGCGTGGCGGTCGACATCAACCAGCCCGAGGGGCTCGCGCTGGTGAAGCAGCTGGTAGCAACCGCCGACGTCTTCCTCACCAATATGCGGCCCAAGTTTCTGGAGCGCGTGGGCCTCGACCACACCACCTTGCTGGCCGCGCATCCCTCGCTGGTCTACGCCAGCCTTACCGCCTACGGCCTGACCGGCCCGGACGCGGACGCGCCCGGCTACGACATGGCGGCGTATTCCGGTCGCAGCGGGATTGCCGAGCGGGCGACGCCCACGGGGGCCGAGCCGCCGGTGCTGCCCGGCGGGCTGGGCGACAACGTCTCGGCCATCACCATGGTGTCCGGCATCATGGGCGCCCTGTTTCACCGGGCCCGCACCGGCGAAGGCCAGATGGTGTCGACCTCGCTGCTCCGGGCGGGCGTGTACAGCATCGGGATGGATGTGGCGACCCGCATCGGCTTTGGTCGCGCCTCTTCGCCGCAGTCCCGGCAACGTCCCCAGAACCCGCTGATGAACTCCTATCGCGCCGCCGACGGCAGCTGGTTCTGGTTGGTGGGGGCCGAGTCGCAGCGGCACTGGCCGGGCGTCGCCGCCGCCCTTGGCTGCCCCGAGCTGGTGGACGACCCGCGCTTCAATGCACCGCGCGAGCGACGCCGCCATGCCGAGACCATGGTCAAGATTTTCGAGGACCTCATCGCCCAGCGCAGCCGCGCCGAGTGGGCCGAAATTTTTCGCGAGCACGACGTGTGGTGGGCCCCCATCAACTCCATCGACGACATCATGACCGACCCCCAGCTCGCCGCCGCCGGCGCGTATGTGCAGGTGCCCGGCGGGCCGGCCACCGAACTCCCTGACGGCTGGAACAGCGTGGCGACGCCGGTCGATTTCAGCCGCACGCAGGTGGGTCCCATGGGCCCGCCGCCGGAGATTGGCGCCGATGCCGACGCCCTGCTGGCCGAAATTGGGGTCGAGGCCGGGGAACGCGCCCGACTCCGCGCCAGCGGCGTGCTGGCGCCCGCGCCCACGGCGGCGCCATGAGTCTCGCGCCGCAGACACCGGTCCTGATTGGGGCCGGGGTGAGTACCCAGCGCTTTGAGGATCCGGACCAGGCGCTGGACGCACTGGATTTGATGCTCGCCGCCACCGACGCCGCCGGGCGGGATGCCGGCGCACCGGGGGCGCTGGCCAATCTCGGCTATATCGCCGTGCCGCAAGGGCGCTGGTCCTACGCGAACCCGGCGGGCGCGATCGCGCGGCACTGCGGCTCGCACGACGCATTCACGGTGCTGGCCAGCGTGGGTGTCTTGCAGCAGTCGCTGGTGGCCGAGGCCTGTGCGCGCATCGCGCGGGGTGAAGTGACGAGCGCGCTGGTAGTGGGCGCGGATGCGGGCTATCGAATCTTGCGCGGACAGGTGCTGGGCAAGTCGCTGCCCCGGCGCCATCAGGACGATTTGCCGACGCTGCATCTGCAACCCAAGGAAGCGCTTTTTCATCCAGTTGAGACCCAAGCCGGGTTTGAAATGCCGGTGGGACTTTACGCCTTGATGGAAAGCGCCTATCGCGCCACGCAGGGCTGGTCGGTGGCCGAACATCGCCAGCGGCTCGCGCAGCGCTACGCCGCGTTCAGCGCGGTCGCCTCGGCCAATCCCCACGCCTGGTCGCGGACCGCACAAACCGCGGACTTCATTCGCGACGACTCGCCGCGTAATCCCATGCAGGCGTTTCCCTATACCCGGCTGCACTGTTCGACCTGGAATGTCGATCAGGGCTCGGCGCTGCTGTTTACCTCGGTCGCGCAGGCCGAAGCGCTGGGCGTGCCGCGCGACCGCTGGGTCTTTCCGGTGGCCAGTACCGAAGCGAATCACATGGTGTCGGTCTCGGCGCGGCGCGAACTGGCGGCGTGTCCGGGCGCGGCGATCGCAGGCGCGGCGGCGCTGGAGGCCGCCGGGCTCGGTATCAATGACATCGATTTATTGGAGCTCTACAGCTGCTTTCCGATTGCGGTCGAAACCTATGCCCGGGCGCTCGGCATCACCGACGAGCGCCCGCTCACGATTACCGGTGGGATGTCTTTCGCCGGCGGACCCTTCAACAACTACGTGCTGCACGCGACAGCTCGCGCGGTCGAACTGCTGCGCGCGCGCGGCGCCGGCGCGGCGCTGGTCTCCAGCGTTTCCGGCATGCTGACCAAGCAGGCCTTCGGTCTCTACGCCATGCAGCCGGGGCCGCGCGGCTTTGTGGCGGAAGAGGTGTCGGCGGCGGTGGCGGCAGCCACCGAAACGGTCGAGGTGCTGGAGACCTACAGCGGTCCGGCGCGGGTCGCCGCCCACACCGTGCTGTTCGGTCGCGGCCAGGCGCCGCGTGCGGTCGCGCTGGTCGACACGCCGTCCGGTGCGCGGGCGCTGATTGGCGGCACCGACGCCGGACTCATTCATGCCCTCCAGCAGGATGACTTCGTGGGTCTGCAGATCGAGGTGTGGAACAACGAGTGGCGATGGGCTGAGGCTTAATCGCAGCCTCTCGGAAGCTGCACCGCAATAAAATTTTATCGTTGTAAAAATTTAGACAGCGTGAAAAACTCGAGCCCATGTCGGCAACTCCAGAAACCTTGCGCGAAGCCAATATGCAAAAGCGGCGAGCCCGTGTGCTCGATGCCGCGCATCAACTGCTCGCCCGGCAAGGCTTCGAAGGACTGAACGTCCGCGACGTGGCGCATCTTGCCGGCGTTACCGTGCCCACCATCTACAACCTGATTGGCAACAAGGAACGGTTGCTGATAACGCTCAGTTCTCAGGTGCTCGCAGAAATCGAATCCCGCGTGCACACCGGGGGTGACCGCACGCCCCTGGCGCTGGCGGCGGCCGTGGTAACGGAATCCGCCGGGCTCTTTGCGGAGGATGAGGCTTACTACCGTTCGGCCTTTCTGGCGGTTGAGGCGCTCGACCAAACCGATGCCCCGCATCCCGAAGCGGCCCGTATTTTCGCCTGGGCCGAGCGCCTGATCACTGAAGGCATTGAGGCTTGTCTCACCGCCGGCCTGATTCGCGGGCGAATTCCCGCCGCCGCCATGGGCGAATTGGTCATGCGCAGTTTCCGCATCACTTGCCGGGCGTGGGCGCTACGCCATATCAGCATCGAGGCGTTCCGGCGCACGGCGCTGTCCGATGTTTACGTCACGCTGGCGGCCGACGCGGTGGAAACCTTCCATCAACGGCTCATGCAAAAATTTTCCGAACTTGCGGCAGACGACGCCGCACGGCCTTCCAATAAAAAGACCCTAAAAACCAACCGGGGAGAGAAACAATGAAGCAGTCGATGCAGATTGAGGTCATCAAAGAGTTGATTCACCAGATGGACACCAAGACCACCTGCGACGCGGGTCGGGTCGTGATCAGTCCCACCAACGTGTACACCGACGCGGCGCTGGCCGAGCGTGAGTGGAAAGCGTTCTTCGAGCAGCACGCGCAGGTGATTGGCCTGTCGCCGGAGTTGCCGCGCGCCGGCAGCTACTTCACCAACAGCGACCTCGGCATGCCAATCCTCGCCACCCGCGACAAGGACGGAAAGTTTCACGCGTTCATCAACGCCTGCCGCCATCGCGGCGCGCAGCTCACCGACGAGGCGCGCGGCGAGAAGAATCGCTTCATCTGCCCCTTCCACTCCTGGACCTACAGCGCAGACGGCCGCCTGATGGGCATTCGCCAAAGCGAGATGTTTGGCGAGGTTGACAAGGCTTGCCACAACCTCATCGAACTGCCCTCACAGGAAAAATACGGCTTTCTGGTGGTGCATCCGCAGCTCGACGGCGTGATCGATATCGACGCCCTGCTGGGGCCCGAACTGGCGGCGGAGTTCGACTCCTGGCAGTTCGACCAGTGCGAATTCCTCGGCGAGTCCACCATCGACAAGGCGCTCAACTGGAAGCTCGCCAACGACACCTTTGGCGAGAACTATCACTTCTCCAGCCTGCACAAGGACACGCTGATCAATCTCGCTCACAGCGATTACGCCAGCTACCGCGAGTACGGCCGCAACCATCGCATCTGCACCGCCAGCCGCTTCCTCGACACCATGCGTCACCAGCCGGAGTCCGAGTGGAATTTCTCGTTCGCCTCGATTGCCGCCTACTACATATTTCCCAACATCCAGCTGGTGTTCGTCGGTGGCATGGTAATTATGGTGCGCATCTATCCCGACCGGCAGAACGTCGCGCATTCCATCAGCCGCGTGTCGCATTTCGGCATGCCGCATGTGAAGGCCGCGCTGGGCAGCGACGCCCCGGCCCAGACCGTCAAAGCCGACAATGTCTATTCCGCTGACCCCACCGCGCGGATGGAGTTTGACGTCACCGCCGCGATTGAACTGCTGGTGAGCACGGTGGAGCACGAAGACTATGCGGCGGCGGAGAAAACGCAGATTGCGGCGTCCAGCGGCAAACTCGAGCACTTCCTGTTTGGCCGCAACGAGCCCGCGTTACACCACTTCCATAACAATTACCGCGCCGTGCTGGGCGATGCGCCGCTGGAGGAATACCGGGCGGCTTGAGTCCGAACCGACGCGACTGCGCGGTCGCTGGTCAGGGCGGGGCGCGCTGAGTTTGCGGCGAGGTAGGCGAGGGCACGGCGACGTCCCTCGCCGCGTCTTGGCCTTTAAACACCACGCGGTGCATCTCGGCGGTGAGTTGTTCAATCCGCTGGCTGAGCTGGTTGGTGAGTTCTGTCAGCGCCGTGTTCTGCTTTAACAATTCGACCAGCGTCGCCGTTTGGTCGGCGGCTAACATCTGACGCTCAAGGCTGGCTCGCGCCAGATCTTCGCGATGCAGGGCGTCGGCATCGGCATGGGCTTTATCCCGATCGGCTTGCCGCGTCTGCGCCAGCAAAATGAGTGGGGCGGCATAGGCCGCCTGCAGACTGAACGCCAGATTGAGCAGGATGAAAGGGTACTCATCGAAGTGCCAGGTTTTGGTCACAACCAGCACGTTGGCGATGATCCACAGCGTCACCATCAAGGTTTGACCGGCGAGAAAAATGGGCGTGCCAAAAAAACGGGCAAAGGCTTCGGCCTTCAGCGCAAACCAGTCGCTTCCAAACACCGGGTCCAGATGCGCATGGGGGAAGTGAAATCGATAGTGGCTCGCGCCGTGCTTTGGCTTGCGATCTGATTCTGTCCTCATGGGGCGCTTCCTTCTGATGGCAGATGGAGGGTGACGGGGCGCGTGGCGGGCGTGTGCTCGAGTATGCGGTAGGGCTGGTGGAAGTTCCGCCTGCGTGTCATCGCCAGGCGTAGCAGGATCATTCGGATGCGGATGCGGATGCGGATGCGGAGGCGATTGCGTCCTGCCATCCGTGTCTTTCTAGTCGGGCACGGCGCGCTTCAACTCAAAAGATAAAACAGCCCCACACCCACCCCGATCGCGATCACCAGCAGGCGGAGCCGGGCGGCCGGGATCACGCTGGCCAAACGGCCACCGAGACTGCCGCCGGCCAGCGCGGCCACGGCCATCACGCCCACCACCGGCCACAGCACCTGGTCAGAGCCGAGAAAGAACAGCGCGGCGGCGATGTTGATGACGAAGGACAGCGCCTGCTTCACGGCATTCAGCCGCGTGAGGGAATCGTCGAGCGTGAGGCCCAGCGTGGCCAGCATCACCACGCCTAAACCCGCGCCGAAGTAACCGCCGTAGACGGCAGCGCTCGCGATGGGCAGGGCGGCGCCGAGGCGGGCGTCGCCGGCGGGCCGGCCGCGTTTGATGAGCCAGCGACGGAGCGGATCCTGCGCGGCGAGCAGGGCGGAGGCACCCAAAATCAGCCAGGGCACCAGCGCCCGAAACAGTTTTTCACCCGAGGCGAGCAGCAGCCACGCGCCCAGCACGCCGCCGAGCGCGCCGAGAGGCAGCAGCAACTTCAGCCGCGCGCCCTGACCCGCCAAATCCTTGCGCTGCGCCCAGGTGCCACCGAAGTAGCCGGGACACAGCGCCACCGCGTTGGTGACGTTGGCCATCACCGGCGGAATGCCCACCGCCGTCATCACCGGAAAAGTAATGAGCGTGCCGCCGCCCGCCAGCGCATTGACCATGCCGGCGGCAAACGCTGCCGCCGCCACCAGCGCGAAATCGAGCGGCTGCATCAAGCGGCTTTAGCTCACAGCCTGACTGGCGCGGAGCTGGGCGATGTCATCTGCGCTAAAGCCAAACTCGGCGAGCACGGCATCGGTGTGTTCACCCGGCTCCGGCGGCGCCTGCTTGAGTTCCGGCGCGGTGCGGCTGAAACGTGGCGTGGGCGCCACCTGTTCGGCGCCGGCGAAATTCACAAACGCGCCGCGCGACTGGTTGTGCGGATGCTGGCTGGCTTCGTCGATGCTGAGCACCGGGAACGAGCAGGCTTCTTCATGCGCCAGCAGCGCCGTCCACTCAGCGCGGGTTTTCGATTTGAAGACTTCAGTGAAGCGCACTTTCCAGCCCTGCCAGCGGGTTTTGTCCATTTGCGGTTCGAATTCGGCCTGATTCAGCCCCATGATTTCCAGCAGGCGCTTGTAGAACTGCGGCTCGATCGCGCCGATCGCCATGTAGCCGCCGTCGCTGGTTTCGTAGGTGTCGTAGAAGTGGGCGCCGCCGTCGAGCGCGTTGTCGCCGCGCTTGGGCGAGAGTTCGTTGATGGCGCGGAAGCTGTTGAAGATATTGCCGAGCATGGCGGCGCCTTCCACCATCGCCGCGTCCACCACCTGACCTTTGCCGGAGCTGCGCGCTTCGAGAATGCCGCAGACCAAACCAAAGGCGAGGAACATGCCGCCGCCGCCAAAGTCACCCACCAGATTGAGCGGCGGCACCGGCTTGCGATCGCGCTCGCCGATCATCGACAACATCCCGGACAGCGCGATGTAGTTGATGTCGTGGCCGGCCACCGAGGCCATCGGGCCAGTCTGGCCATAGCCCGTCATGCGACCAAATACGAGTCTGGGATTGCGCGCCAGACACACTTCGGGCCCCAGACCCAGTCGCTCCATCACGCCAGGGCGATAGCCTTCGACCAGCGCGTCGGCTTTGTCGATCAGCTTCAGCACCGTCTCGATGCCTGCTTTGGATTTGAGATTGACCGACACCGAGCGGCGGCCGCGATTCATGATGTTCAGCCGATAGGGCAGACGCAGGCCGGGCTCGTCGCCACGGGCGCGATCGATGCGGATGATGTTGGCGCCCATGTCGGACAGCAGCATGGAGGCAAACGGCGCGGGGCCGATGCCGGCCAATTCGATAATAGTGATGCCTGCGAGCGGACCCATGGTGTCTCCCCTTGATTGATGTTGTTAAGTTTTTGTCGTGAGTTCAGGCGGGCAGTGCGATGACTGCTTCGCCCTGCGTTTTGATTTCGCCGCGCTGGTCGGCGGCGGACACGCTGACGCGCAAAATCGTCGTGCCGTCGGCAGCGACTTCGCGTGCTGTCACTTCGCCGGTGCAGGTGATTTCGTCGCCCACGCGGGTCATGGCTTGAAAGCGCGTGTTGAATTCCCGGATGGCAGGCTGCGGCACAAAGCGCGTGAGCGTGCGACCCATGTAGCCCATTACCAGCATGCCGTGCGCGATGACGTCGCCAAGGCCGGCGTCGCGGGCAAAATCGGTATCCACGTGCAGCGGATTGTGATCGCCCGAGGCGCCGCAGTAGAGCGCGAGCGTGAGGCGCGACACCGGCGGCATGCTGAGCGCAGGCCAGGCGTCGCCGGTCTGCGCGGTCGCGTAATCGAAAGCGAGCGTGTTAGCCATGACGAATCACCAGCGTGCGGGTGAACTCGGCCACCAGCTCCCCGCGTTGATTGCTGATGCGGTTGTCCTGCACGACAAATTCCAGCAGGCCGCCTTTTTTGTCGTAGATGTCGGTCACGCGGGAATCGAACGTTAATTCGTCGCCCGCATAGGCCATGCGGTGATAGCGAAAGCCTTGCGCGCCGTGGAGCACTTTGGGTAGTTCGATGCCGAGATCGTCGAACCAGCCGTAAGGCGCGGGGCGGTCCATCTCAAGACAGAAGAAGAACGTGGGCGGCACCGGCAGCGTAGGGTGACCGGCGGCCTGTGCGGCGGCTTCGTCAACGTAGACCGGATCGGTTTCCCCGATGGCCTTGGCGAAGAATTTCAGTCGTCCGCGTTCGACGGGGGTGGTGAACGGCGGCGACGCATAACCAATATGGCGGTGGTCGATCATCGCGGGCAGGCTTCCAGTGCTGGGGCGTTAGGGCATTATTGCACCGGCCGCCGCCGCCGTCAGGCCGCGACTTTGTCCCCAACACGATGCAGACATCACCGGAGGATTGCGCATGCCCAAACTGAGTCTTGTCGAACGCGATGCGTTTCTGAGCGAAACGCCGGGTTTCATCATGGATATCGCCACGCTGGACGCCGATGGCGCGCCGCATCTCTGCCCCATCTGGTTTCTGCTGGAAGAGGGAAGAATCTGGTTTACGCCGCGTCAGCACTCGGAGTGGCTGAAGCATTTGCGCCGCGACCCGCGCGTGGCGCTCTGCATCGACGAGCCTGCGGTGCCCTATCGCAAGGTGTTGGTGCGGGGCCGGGCCGAGATTGTTCATGAGATAGGCCATGACGATCTGTGGCGCGATCGCTATCGCCGGATTGCCGGCCGCTATCTGCCGAGCACCGACGCCAACGCCTATGTCGACGGCACCGACGACCAGCCGCGGGCGCTGTGCGCCATCACGCTGGAGACGGCAGAAGTGAAAACCTGGCGGATGCCGGTGGAGGGCGAGTCCTACGACGGCATCTGGGCCAAGCGCTACTGGACCGAGGACGCCAAAGTGCGTCAGGCCGCGCCCGATGTGTTCAATAAAAGTACCGACTGAGACCCCATGATTACCCCCGAACTCGAAGCCAATCTCGCCGCCTTCATCCACGACCAGATCGGGCCCGAGTTCGAACTGGCCGGCCTGCACGACTCCGACGGGCACGCCGGCCTGACCTTCCTGTTTGAAACGCGGCGGCGGGGTGAGACCGCTATCGCGGCCGAATATGTCTTGAAGATTCCGCCGCCGGGCGTCGCGCGCCGGGGCAACACCGACGTCTACCGACAGGCGCCGCTCCTGCGCGCCATGCATGCCGCCGGCTTGCCGGTGCCGGCCGTGCCGTATGCCGGCGAAAACGAACACTGGTTTGGCGTGCCGTTTATCGTCATGGAACGCTTGCCCGGTCGGGTGTTTTTTATCTGGGACCCTCACCACAGCTTTGCGCGACGCCCGGAGGTGGCGGAGCCCCTGTGGCGGCAGTGCGTGGAGGCGCTGGTGAAGTTTCATCAGTTTGACTGGCAGGCGCATCTGGCGGACTGGGAGTCGCCGGAGCCGCTGCGGGAACAGGTGTCGCGCTGGCAACGGATTTATCTCCACGCCCAGGAACCGCGGTGGATTGAGCAGGCGCGTGAAGTCGAGCAGCTACTGCTGGCGACGGTGCCTGCGGGAACGCCCGTGGGGGTTTTTCACGGCGACTATCAGCCGGGCAATATGCTCTACGAGCAGGGGCAGTTGACCGGGGTGATCGACTGGGAACTGGCCGGAATCGGCGCGCAGTTGCTGGATGTTGGCTGGCTGATGATGGTGGCCGATCCCGCGAACTGGGTGCCCGAATGGCATTCCATCCATCCGCTGCGACCGGCGGAAATTCAGGCCATTTATCAAGCGGGCATGGGGCAGCACTATCCGGACATGGCCTGGTATCAGGCCTATGCGGGCTATCGGCTGGGCTCGATTGGCTGCCTCAACGTGAAACTGCACCGCAAGGGCCAGCGCCCTGATCCGATCTGGGAAAGCATGTCCTTGTGCCTGTCGCGCATGTTTGAGCGGGCGCGGGTGCTGTTGGACGCCTACCAGCAACCGTCGCGATGACCCGCGCCGGCGTGCTGCTGACCACCCGCAATCTGCCGCCGCTGCAAGGCGGGATGGAACGTTTGAACGCGCATCTGGCGCAGGCGCTGGGCGCTGAGTTCACGCTCTATCTCTGCGGGCCAAACGGCGTGGATGGCGAGGCGCTCGGCGCAAGGCGAAGCATCGCCGCGCCCAATCTGGGGCTCGCAGGATTTCTGCTGACAAATTTCGTGGCCACGCTATGGATGGCGATTCGCTACCGGCCCCAGCTCGTGCTGGCCGGCAGCGGGCTCACTGCGCCGGCGGCCTGGTGCGCGGCACGGCTCTGCAGGGCGCGCAGTGCGGCGTATCTGCACGGGCTCGATATCGTGGTCGACAACGCGCTTTATCGTCGGCTGTGGCTGCCGTTTATCCGCCGGCTCGATGCCTGCCTCGCCAACAGCCGCTCCACCGCCGCGCACGCCGAGTCTGCGGGCGTCATCAAAGATCGAATCACCATTCTCGCGCCGGGGGTTGAATGGCCCGCGCGATCTGGCTTGGACGCCGACACGTTTCGCAAGCGCAACGCGCTCGGCGACGGTCCTTTGCTGCTGTCACTGGGCAGACTCACCGCACGGAAGGGTTTGGCCGAGTTGGTTGAGCGCGTCCTACCGAGCTTGCGCGCCGCCGTGCCAGACCTCCAACTCATCATCATCGGGCGCGAACCGGCGGAGGCTTTGAAACACGGACAAGGCGAGCGTGCGCGCATCGAAGCGGCAGCGAAACGTCATGGCTTGCAAACCGCGGTGCGCTTGTTGGGCGGGCTTAGCGATGACGAGGTGGTCGGTGCGATGCTGGCCAGCCGTGCGCTGGTGTTTCCGGTGCTGGATCTGCCCGGCGATAGCGAGGGCTTCGGGATGGTGGCGGTTGAATCTGCGGCACAGGGGTTGCCGACTGTGGCCTTTCGAGTGGGTGGCGTGGGCGACGCGGTGGCCGATGGTGTCTCCGGCGATCTGCTTGCGCCAGCAGACTATGCAGGCTTGGCGCAGGCGCTGCTGCGGCGTTTGGCGCAGGCGGCTGATCCGCAAACACGCGCTGCCTGTCAGCAGTTCGCTGCGGGCTTTGCCTGGTCCGAGTTTGGCGGGCGTCTGGTGGACTGGGTGAGGGGCGTCGTGTCGCGATGAAACTGCTCTTGCTGGCCAAGCGTTTTCCGCAAGGGCGCGACTTGCTGCTGCGGCCTTATGGACGTTACTGCCATATACCAGCGGGATTCGCGGCGCAGGGACACGACACGCGAGTGGCGCTTTTGAGCTATCGGCGCTTGCCCTCCCAGACCCTCGAACGCTCGGGCGTGCGCTGGTCTGCGGATGACGTGCTGCCGGGCGGTTTGAGCGCATACCTGCGGCGCTTGTATGACCTATGCCGCGATTGGCAGCCCGACTGGATCATTGGCGCCTCAGACACCTACTTCGCGCTCATCGCGCAGCGACTGTCGCGGCGTTACGACATTCCCTACGCCATCGATGCCTACGACGACTTCGAGGCTTATATGCCCTGGGCTTGGCCGCTCCACGCGTTATGGCGACGCAGTCTGGCCGCAGCCGATCTCGTGACGGTGCCCGGCCCGCAGCTTGCGGAGCGCCTTGCCGCCGTTCGCTTCAGGCGCATCGAGGTCGTGCCGATGACGGCGGACCCCGGCTTTGGGCCGATGTCGCGCGAAGCATGCCGCGCGCGCCTGGGGCTGCCACAGGACCGCAAGCTGATTGGCCAGATTGGCGCATTCAACGCCCGACGCGGCATGCGCACCGTGCTTGAAGCGCTGCGACTGGTGCGGCAGCGGCGGCCAGAGGTCACGCTGGTGCTGAGCGGACGCGACTCGCTCCCCTTGCACGCACCGCCCGCCATCCACGCGTTGGGTTATCTCGCCGATGAGGACTTGCCGGCGGCTGTGAATGCGCTGGATGTGGCCAGTGTGTCGCTCGCCGACAATCGCTTCTGTCGCTCGAGCTATCCGGCAAAGCTTTGTGAAGCGCTGGCGTGTCGCGTGCCGGTGGTGGCCTCTGACCTCCCGCCGACGCGGTGGATGCTGGGCAATAGCGAACGGGCACTCGCGCGGGTGGGCGATGCGCGGCATCTGGCTGAACAATGGCTGGGCAGGCTGGAGGATGACGGGGCAGAGGAAAGTGCGCCCGACGATTGGAACCTTCAGGCCGATCGCTATCTTGCGCTGCTGATCTCGCGCGCATGAGTCAGAACCCTCACAGGCCGCGCCTCTTCCGCTATCTACGCTTCCGCCGGTTCGATACCACGACCGCTGAAGGGCGCGCCGACGAACGGTATCGGCTGGCCACCCTGGCGGTGATTGCCAATGTGGCCAATCGAGGGCTCGGCATGCTGGTGTTGCTGGCTGGGGTGGCGCTGAGCTTGCCCTATCTGGGACCGGAGCGACTCGGCGTGTGGATGACTGTGGCGAGTCTCGTGGCCGTGCTGTCGTTCATGGATCTGGGCATTGGCAACGCGATGGTGGCGGCGGTCGCGGAGCACGCCTCTGCACCCCAACGTGACGCTTTGGCCGGCCTTATCACGCGCGGTCTGCTGTTACTCGCCGGGATTGGTGCGCTGATGGGCGGCCTGCTCTGGGCGGCCGTCAGCACGCTGCCCATCGATCTGCTGTTTCGACATTTGTCGCCGGATGGTCTGGCAGAAGCCCAGCAGGTGCTAATGCTGTTTGCCCTACTGTTCGCGCTCAGCGTGCCGGCACAGGCGGTGCAAAAGATTTATGCAGGATTGCAGCAGGCCTGGATTTCGCATTTCGTGATGGCGATTGCCAGTCTGGTCTCGCTGATGTTGGTTGTGGCCGCTACTCGCTTGGAGGCATCGGTAACGGTGCTTTTGCTGGCGACTCTCGGCGTGCAGACGATGGCGCCGATCGTGCTGCTTGGGCGTTTGTGGTTAAGAAATCTGGTGCGCGGTGCCTGCCTGCGCACCGGTTTGCGCGAGACAGCCAGCTTTCTGATAAGCCGCGGCGGCTTCTACTTCTGGTTGCAAATCGGCGCACTCGCGGGGTGGGGAATCGACAGCCTGCTGGTGTCATCACGTCTGGCCGTGGCTGAAGTCTCCACGCTCATCATCGTGCAGCGGATGTTCGATTTAGTCGCGCAGCCGCTGGCCATCATGAACGCCCCGCTGTGGGCCGCCTATGCCGATGCGCTGGCGCGTCGCGACCACGCTTTCCTCGGTCATACGCTGCATCGTTCCATGCGCTACACGGCGATCATCGCGACGCTCGGCGTCACGCTGTTGCTCGTTAGCTATCCGCTGCTACTGAGCATGTGGTTGCGTGAGCCCCCAGCGGTGGCGCTGGGATTTGTCGCGACAGTCGCGCTTTGGACGCTCATTCAGGCGCTGGGCAACGCATGGGCGATGTATATGAATGGCTGTTCGATCGTGCGGCCGCAGGTGCTGGTGGTCGTGCCTTTCGCGTGCTTGTCGCTGGCGCTGAAGTGGTGGTGGCTGCCCTGGCTAGGCGTGATTGCGATTCCGCTCGCCACGGCGTTGAGCTATCTCCTGTGTACCGTCGTGCCGTTTCTTACAGTATTCCGGCGAGCAATCCTTGCACCGGTCGCGGCGACAGACGGGCCTAAACCTGCTCCAGCGGCAAAGACTCAATAAGCGCCACCTCTTCTTCCGCCGATTGCAGCGTGAGCGCCCCGCTTGGGTCGCGCGACTGACGCATCGACGAGGAACGGAACGCTTCCCTAACGCTCCTCGCGCGCAAGCCAGCCGGCAGCCGGTCCTGCCGCACGAAAAACGCGTTAGTGCCCGCGGCATTGCAACCCACCAGCGCATAGCCTTTCTCAAGCCCTAGCTTGTGCAGGGCAGACAGTGAGGCGCCAAAGTAAAGGCCGGAGTAATGCGCCTTGAAGCGCTGGAAATCCGCTTGGTAAGGGATGGTGACGCTGCGTTCGGCGCCAAAGCGCGAGTTGTATTCAATAACCACCAGTTCGGGCTGTACATCACAAATGGCTTTCCACACCCAGTAATCGTTGCCATCGATGTCGATCGACAACAAACCGATGGGGCCAATGAACCCGGCGTTCGTTAGCAGCGCATTGATGTTCTCTGCGGTAATCATGGCCTGCACGGCTTTCAGATTGTGCCGCCAGCTAATGGGATCATGACGGATAGCCGCAATGTTGCGCTTGCCGCTATCGAGCACCAGACCGCGCCAGTCGTCGTTCAGTAACAGGAAGCGCGTATTGGACTCGCTGTAATCCTCCACGCCGAATTCGACGAAGCTGCGCGCCTGAACATTAATCGCGCGTATCAGCCATTGAATGATGCCGTCCTCGCCAGACTGCGAGAAGACTCACATCTCTGCGTCTTCTATGCGTTCGGGCGGGTGGCTTCGGTGGCGTTCGAGTTGGAGTTGTGCGATCTGGACCTGCAGGCGTTGGAGGCGTGAGGGAAGAGCGAGTAGCCCGGCCGCCACCCTGCACATTGTGAAGTACAGTTTCACGGCTCTGGCAAACATTGGCGTATGTCCCGGTTGGGGTGATTAGGTGCGTCGGCGCTAGGCTTCGACGCGTGTTGAAAGCGATCGGCCCGTCGATTGGCGAGGAGGCTTCGCTGTACTGAGCAATCCGCTCGTCTAGAATGGAGAAGCATCCCGACTGAAGGCAAGGCCACCCTCTGGAACTCGTGTACCAGCAACCTCGGCGAACACAAAAGGGACCGATCGCGGAGAACCCGCTGGGAGTCAATGAAGTGCCCGGTATAGAACAACCTGCTCGACTCTGGCGAAAGCCATCGGGCTTGTCGATGAACAAGCTTCTGAATGCCGGGGGCCGATCGCGGTCTAAATTCGCCCCAATTATTTTCGCTAACACCAATAGGGCCATGGGGTGAACGCATCCCTGTTCTCAAGGATCATCGACGCTTTGAGGGTTCGTGTGCCACGAACCTACGATGTGTCTGGCTACGAATTGCACTTGCTGCCGGGAACCCGCCTTGATGTGTTGCAGCGCCGCTGGCCCGATTATGACCGCGCGCTTGGCGCGATTTCCCGACGAGTGTTCCAGCGCTATCCCCTGGCGTATGCCGTTGATATCGGGGCAAATATCGGCGACTCCGCGGCATTGATTTGCGGCGGACGGCCAGTCGATGTGTTGTGTATTGAGGGAATGCCGGCGTTCCTGCCAATCCTGCGCACTAACGCCGCGATCATAGGGCCCCATGTCCGGATCCATGCCGGCTTCGTCGGTGGCGACGGCGAGCGCATTGAACTCGCACATGTCTCTCAGCGTCAGGGGACCGGCAGCGTTGCGCGCGCATATCGCGAAGGGTCCGCTAATGGTGACGGTGTCGCCACAGCAAGAAGTCTCAATTCGATATTGGCAGAACACTCAGGCCTAGGGCCGCTGAAGCTCCTGAAAAGCGATACAGATGGCAGCGATTTCAAGATTCTGCGGAAATCCATGGATGTCATTTGTCGTGAGCAACCCGTGTTGTTTTTTGAGTACGACACGCGTCGTAGTCCCGATGGAAGCCGCATCAGCCTGGATTGCATCGATCGCTTGATCGAGTCGGGATACCAACATTTTCTTGTCTACGACAACTTTGGCCGCCTGTTGAGAAGCGATAGTCGCCGTTCATGTTTTGAAGACCTCAATCGCTATCTGGAAGGCAAAAAGACCGCTATCGAATACTTTGATATCTGCGCCCTACATAGGGAGGACATGTCATTGGTGGAAGAACTCATTGCCTCTTCCTGCGGCTGTTGATGAAGCGATCGCGACTTCGTGGCCTGTTGGAATTGGCGGCGGGAGTGTTGTCGCATCTTCTTGATCGACTTTTGGCCAGCGGCGCTTTTGCATTTCATCCAGCGCCACCGGCTCGTCATCGAGCTGTGTTGGTTCGACTCGATGCGATTGGAGATTTTATTCTTTGGCTGGCGGCGGCTCGTTCGCTGACCCAAGAGTTACGCAATCAAGGTGCCGAAATCGTGCTGCTCGCAAACGCTGCGTGGGCAGATTGGGCTGAGACGCTAGATATCGCCGACGAAGTCTGGGCGCTGGACGCCAAACGGTTCAGACGCAACTTGGTGTATCGCGCGCTATGGCTACGAAAGCTCGCGGGAGCCAGATTTGATATCGCAATCCACCCCGCGCCAACGCGTGTGTTTCGGCTTGGCGATGCAATCGTCAATGCCACTCGCGCGAACGAGCGTCTTGGGTTTAGTGCAGCAAAGCGTGACCATCTGGCGCTGCGACTGCTGTCTGAACATTGGTACACGCGCAGAATTGACGCTCCAGAGCCCGAGTGGCCGGAACTGCTGACAAATGCGCGCTTCGTCTCCCAGCTCTTTCATAACGAT
>CAMCQE010000059.1 GCA_945876945.1 Klebsiella pneumoniae | reverse complement strand
GGCGCTGGTCGAAGGAATGGCTGAAAAGGCCGAGGAGTTCCAGCGCGCCGGCGGCGAGCTCTATCGAGAGGGCTAGCCGGTACCCAAGCCGGGCGCCGTCGCCATGAGGCTTTGGCGCCCGGCGCTTTGACGGCTGGCGACGCAGCAATTCGTCAGGTTCGGGGCGCCCTCAGGCGGCGATTTTGGGGCCCGAAGCCCACTTCTCCAAGGCTTCCCGCAATTGAACGACAGTCGCGGGTTTGGCGACGTAGACGTCCATGCCCGCTTCGAGGCATTTCTCGCGGTCACCCTTGAGCGCATTGGCGGTGAGCGCAATGATGTAGGGGGGCTTGCCTTGCAACGTGCTTGCCCGGATTTCACGGGTCGCCGTATAGCCGTCCATGACCGGCATTTGGCAGTCCATCAGGATCACGTCGTAGGGTTTGCGACCGACAGCCTCAACCGCTTGCAGGCCGTCTTCCGCCAGATCGGGTTGTATGCCCAATTTGCCTAGCATCGCCGTAATGATTACCTGATTCCCGAGGTTGTCCTCCACCAGCAGCAGTCGCCCACTCAGCTGGGTGATTTCAATCGGGGCTTGTGTTGAGACCACTGCGCTGCTGGCCGCAGGGGCATTCGCCACTATGTCAAACGGCAGCTCAAACCAGAATGTCGAACCCACGCCGTACTCGCTCTCGACGCCAATTTGGCCACCCATCATTTCAACCAGATTTTTGCAGATGGCGAGCCCGAGACCCGTACCGCGAAATTTTTTCGACAGCGAGCTGTCCAGCTGCGAGAACGGCTTAAACAGTCGTCCCAGATCTTTCTCCTGAATGCCGATGCCCGTATCGCGGACACTGAATCGCAGACTTGTCCGGTCGGTTGCCGCAGGCGCCGGGACAACTTCCGCGTGAAGGCTCACCTCGCCCTCCGGCGTAAACTTGATCGCATTGCCAGTGAGATTGACGAGGATTTGGCGAATCTTGACCGCATCGCCGAGCACCATAGTCGCGACGTCCGGTGCCAGCGACAGCTTTAGCTTGAGACGTTCCGAGACTTTCTGCGGTTCCAGCGCGGAGACCACCTCAGTGAGGAGCATCGCAGGACTGAACGCGGTGTGATGAAATTCCATTTTGCCGGCTTCAATTTTCGACAAATCCAGAATGTCTTCGATGATGCCGAGCAGTAGCGCTGCCGATTGCTGACCGAGCTTCGCGTATTCACGTTGCTCTGCTGTGAGTTCGGTATCCAGCAGGAGTTCGTTGGAACCCAGAATGCCGTTCATGGGTGTGCGCAGTTCGTGGCTCATATTGGCGAGGAACAGCGACTTCGCCTCGTTGGCCGCTTCGGCGAACTCCTTCGCCTGAATCAGGGAGTCGCGCGCCGTCCGCAAGCCGTGCCTGGCATCGGCCAGACCGCCCGCCGCAGTCGCCACCTCAACTTGCAGCCGATTGAAGCTTTCCGCCATCTCCCCTAATTCGTCGCGGCTATTCGCTTTGACTGGCGTGATTTCAACTCGCGCGTTGGCGGCTTCAAGATTGCCTTCACCCAGCGCTTTCATGGCGTTTGAGAAGTCTTTGAGCGTGCCGTCGGCGAGCCGTTTAGCGGCATCCGACACTTCCTGCGCGGAAAAGGCAATCATGCCCGGCAGCACCAGACCCACAATGACCGTGAGAATGGCGACCGCGACAAAAATGTCTTCGAGTGCGGTTAACAACGGACCCTCTGTTTGCGGCAAATTGCTGACTGCGAGGTAGTAGCCCGAGCCGTCCAGCAACAGCACCAAAAGCATCGCGCCGGTGAGTTTGAAATGCAGTGTTCTGAAGCGTAGAGGTTCGCCCGCGGCAAGTTTGTCTTCGCATTTACGCCACAGATAAAGCACCGATCCGGAGTAGGCAAACACCAGCCCCATGATGACCGTCGTCAGACCGAATTGCTGAAAGCCGAGGAGGGCGGTAGTGGCCCACACGGCGGCCGCGCCAACGCCAAGTCCGATGGTGCCTTTAGGCGCACGCCACGGCCGATGCGCCTCGGGCGCGTCGCGACGAAGGAGCCACACCGCAACCGAAGGCATGACCAAGCCGCCGAACACATACGTGAAGTTCGTCGCGGCGATCAGCCATAAAGGGTCGCCCATGTACAGGAACAGCAGGGCAAACGCCGCCGTAAACAGGGTGGCGAACCAGGGCGCGTCGGTTTTGACCGAACGGCGTGCGAACAGGCGCGGAATGAGTCCATCCTCGCCAAGTTGCGCGAGGGTTCTCGGCGCGCCACACAGCGGCTGCAAGCTGCCCAGAAAGAGATTGAGCAGCATGAACCACACCGCCACAGCCTTCGCGACGCTGCCAAAGAGTGGCGCAAAAGTGGGGCCCAGCACCTGCGCCAAATCCTTGGAAAGATTCTCCGGACCGAGCACGCCGAGCCAGATGAGCGGAAGCGGAATGAAGAACAAACAGGCGATACCGGCGCTCGCCACCATGGTGCGCGGCAGGTTCGTTTCTGGATCTTTCATCTCGCCCACATGGCAGGCCGCGGTTTCAAACGCAGGGGCGACGAAGCCAATCAGAAACAGGCCTGCCATCACGCTGGTCATGCCGCCGAACCAGCCGTCAAATGGCGTGGTGAGGTGGAGATTGGTCGCCTGATGCCAGTCAACCGTGCCCGAAATGACTGGCAACACACCAGAAAGAAGCGCCAATGACGCAGACACGGTGGCCATGGGGATGGCGAGTCGTGCCGCCCATTTCACGCCCATCAGATTGATGCCGGTAAAGAACACGACCAGCGCGACTGCCGCCGGCATCACGGGGAGTTCGGGGAGATACCACGCCTGAATTGCTGTCGCCGCCAGCAAGGCGCAAATGCCCGAGGTCGGCACCCAGCCCCACCAGTAACAACTGCCCGCCAGATTCGCGAGGATCGGGCTGTACGGGCGAAACGCTTCGGCACACGTCGCCGAGATACCCCCCCACGCGTTTCGGGTACATCAGCAGTAGTTCGGTCCAGCCCGGGACGGCCGCACACCCCAGCAGAACGCCGACGATGAGCAGCGCAATGGCCGCGGTGCCTTGTCCGGGGATATTGCCCTGTCCGATCAGCAACGCGCCCAGAATGAAGATGCTTTGATTACCGCCACCCATGGCGAGCGCGGTAGTGCCCAGCCATCCGAGATTGTGGGGATGAGCCCGGGTCGTGGTGTTTGCCAGCCGCGCTTGCTCAGTCATTCAGGCTCTCCTGTTCGTCCAGCGCAAGGGGGCGGTGATGTCGAACTTTAATGTAATGCATCACCCGGGCTTGGCGGTGCTTATTTTTGGGTAATAGCGCACGGCCCGGTGATTCGAAATTCTCCTTTTTCAGCGGGAGATCGGCAGATGCAGCGCTCGCGCAGCCAGCGCCCGTGCTAACAGCGCTGCGGGCTCCCGCGAATGCGGTGCCTCTTCGCTCAGGGTTCGGCGCCACTCGCGGGCGCCGGCTTGTCCTGCGAACAGACCGAGCAAGTGGCGGGTCATGTGTCTCAGGGCGGTACCGCCCGCGACCTCTCGCTCGAGATAGGGCAGGAAAGCGGCAAGCGCAGTGTCTTCGCTCTGCTGCGCGTCGTCCGCGCCAAAAAAAAGTGAATCGACCGCCGCGAGCATCAGCGGGTTTTCGTAGACCGCGCGGCCCAGCATCACGCCATCGAGGCCGGGAAGCTCTGCATGTGCCGCCGCCGGCGAGCGTAGTCCGCCGTTCAGCACGACCGTCAGATTCGGAAAATCCTGTTTGATTTGCCGCACGCGCGCGTAGTTCAGCGGCGGGATAAGCCGGTTGGCCTTGGTATCCAGACCCAGAATGGCTTTCCGGGCATGCAGCAGGATGACCTTGCAGCCCGCGGCGGCGACGCATTCGATTAAGCGGCAGAGATCTTCGTAGCGGTCGCAATCGTCAACGCCGAGGCGAGTTTTAACCGTGACCGGCACGTCGACGGCTTCGACCATTGCGGCCACGCACTCGCCGACTAATTCGGGTTCTGCGATCAGGCATGCACCGAATCTGCCGGATTGCACGCGCTCGCTGGGGCAGCCAACGTTCAGATTGATTTCGCAATGGCCCGAGGCTTCGCCCAGACGCGCCGCATAGGCAAGTTGCGCTGGATCGCTGCCACCAAGTTGTAAGGCGAGTGGATATTCAAACGCGTCGTGGCGCAGCAGGCGTTCGGCATCGCCGTGGACAAGCGCTGCGGCGACAATCATTTCGGTATAGAGCAGCGCCTTGCGTGACAGCAAGCGGGCAAAAAACCGATAGTGCCGGTCGGTGCAGTCCATCATCGGCGCCACGCAAAACCGCCAGCTCGTGGGATGCGATGTCATGGTGCGGTAGCCCCGGCAACAGCGCTACCCAGCACGCGCCGGGTGAAGGCTGGACGTAAATAAAATCCGCGCGGCAGCGCCATCCCGGGCGCGCCGGTGTCATCGCTGCTGCGGGTCAGGGCTTTGCCATCAGCCGCCTTGGGGCGAATCTGCAGCCAGCGGCCCTGGCGAGAATCCAGCTCAGCCACCTGTCCGGTGACCAGCAGGCTCATCAGTTCTTCCCAGTCCGTGCGCAGTTGCGATTCCTCTTCGGGCGACGGACTCCAGAGGATGGGCCACCCAATGCGGCGCATCGGGAGCGCTTGCGAGGGGGCGCTTTCGATTGGCACCCACAGGACCCGGGCAAGTTTTTGTCGGAGCAGGGAGGCTTCCCAACGGACGCCCCCCGGACCGCGCAAGGGCGCGGCGGTGAGATAGGTCGATTCGCGTGGCTGGCCGGCGGCATCGACCGGGATGGTTTTGAGTTCAACGCCGATCGCGGTGAAATCTGGCACTGGCCTGGAAGCCGCGTCTGCGCCCAGCGCGAATTCCAGCAGGGCGCCGGCGAAACCTTTGCCACGCCGTGCCTCGGCGGGCACCGGTAGCGAGTGGCGCGCGGCGAGTTCACCAAGCGAGAGACCTGCCAGCGCCTGCGCGCGGCTCAGAAGTTCTCGCTCTGATTGCGGAGCAGGGACGCGGTCAGACATCGAGAGCGGTCAGGATTTCCTGACGCAACGCTGCCTGTCGCGCCTCGTCTTGCAAGGGTTGGTTATCGAAATCCGTGATGTGAAAAAAATCTTCCGCGCGCTCGCCGATGGTGCCGATTCGCGCATCGTGCAGCCGGATCCCCTGATGTTGCATGGCGCTCCCCACCAGCGCCAGAAAGCCCGGCCGATCGGTCGCAATCACTTCCATGACGGTTCGGTGGTGGGTGGCATCGGAGCTGAAATTGACGGAGGCGGGCAAACCGAAATTGCGCAAGCGCTTGTTGACCGAAGGCGCTACCCGGGCAGCAGAAATTTCACCCGAACGCAGCGCGGAGCGAAGCCTGCTCTGGATGTCGTGGATGCGCTGCGGGTCGGTCACCACGCTGCGGCTTTCCGCGTCTTGCACGATGAAAGTGTCAAGCGCGTAGCCCGCTTTGGAAGTGATGATGCGGGCATCGAGGACGTCGAGACGCAGTCGGTCGAGGGTGGCGGCAACGATCGCGAAAAGATAGTCGACGTCTGCCGCGTGGATGAAGATTGAGGTGCCGCCCAAATTCTCGAAATTGCGCAGGGCGACCACCGGCAGGTCGTCGGAGTCGGCGCCGAGGATGGTCGAGGTGTGCCATGCGAGTTCCACCGGCCGATGACGCAGAAAGTATTCGTCCTCAAGCGTGCTCCAAAGCAGCGCCACCGTATGTTCCGGGCACTCATCGTTGTTCAGCAGTTTGCTTGCATCTTGCCGGGTCTGCGCAATGCGCTCGGCGCGTTCGATGCCGGCATCCACGCCGCTGCGGAACACGCGCCGGGTGCCAAGATACAGTTCGAAAATGAGCGATCGCTTCCAGCTGGTCCAGAGTTGCGGGTTGGTGCCACGGATGTCCGCGATCGTCAGCAGAAAGAGGTAATCGAGCCGCGTTTCATTGCCGACCAGTTTGGCGAAGGCCTGCTGGACTTCGGGGTCGAAAATATCCTGACGCTGCGAGGTGGAAGACATCACCAGATGGTTGTTGACCAGCCAGGTCACCAGATTGCTGTCGTACTGGCTTAGTCCGTGGGCGCGACAGAACGCAGATGCCTCTTCGCCACCCAGTTCGCTGTGGTCGCGGCCGCTGCCTTTGCCCACATCGTGGTAGAGACCGGCGATATAGAGCAGTTCGAGCTTCGGAATCTTCTCAATGGCCTGACGCACCAGCGGCGGCTGGTCTTCGTCCGTGAGCGGGTAAGAGAAGCGGCGCATGGTCTGCACCACGAACAGCAGATGCTCGTCCACGGTGTACACGTGGAAGAGGTCAAACTGCATCAGGCCTTCAATGCGCGCGAACTCCGGCAAGTAGGCCGATAGCACGCCGTAGCGATGCATGCGCATGAGTTCGTGGCCGATACGCCGCGGCTGCCGAATGATTTCCATGAACAGGCTGCGTGCCCTGATATCCCGCCGCAGTTTCTCGTCGATCAGCGGCAAGTTCTCGCGAATCAACCGGATGGTGCTGGCGCGCACGCCTTTAATCCACGGATTGCGCTGGATGAGGAGAAACATCTCCAGCATCGCATGCGGCATTCGCTTGAACACCTGCTCGTTGACGACCTCAATGTAGGTGCCGCGAAGCTGGAAACGGCGGTTGAGCGGGGAGGCCCGGACTTCCCGGTCACGCTGGATGATGGCTTCCTGAAAGAGGCTGAGGAGCATTTCATTCAGTCGGCCGAGTTCGCGCACGGTGCGATAAAAGCCGCGCATGAACTGTTCGACCGCCCGGTTGTGGGATTCATCGACAAACCCGAAAACTTCGGACACCCGCCGCTGATACTCAAACAAGAGCCGGTCTTCGCGGCGGCCGGCCATGAAATGCAAGGCACAGCGGATGCGCCAAAGATGGTTGCGGCCGCGCACCAGGGCGCGGTATTCGTCGGTGGTCAGGAAGCCGTGGTCGTTAAGACCGTGCAGGCCGGCGGTTTTGAAATGGCGATTGGCGACCCAGGCAATGCTTTGAATATCCCGTAGCCCGCCCGGGCTTTCCTTGATGTTTGGCTCCAGTTGCTGAAAAGCATCATTGAAGCGCTGATGACGCTGTTGCTGCTCGCCCATCTTGGCCATGAAGAATTGGTCCACCGGCCAGATGATGTCGGGCGCGGTCGCGGCCTGGAGTGCCGCCGCCAGAGCCGGCGGACCGGCAATCAGCCTGGCTTCCATCAGATTGGTCATGACCGTGATGTCGCCGGCAGCGGCCGTCACGCATTCTTCTATGGTCCGGACGCTATGGCCCACTTCCAGATTGATGTCCCAAAGGAAGGTCACCAGACCCTCAATTTTGCGCTGAGTCTCTTCCTCCAGTTCGCCGCCCAGCAGGATGCAGATGTCAACGTCGGAATAGGGCAGGAGCTCCGCGCGTCCGTAGCCGCCAACGGCGAGCAGGGCGTGCGCTGTGTCGTCGAGACCCCACCGCCGCCAGGCGCGGACCATGACTTCATCGATGATCGCCGCCCGCAGGCGGACGATTTCCACCACCGGCGCGCCGCCGAAGAAGCGATGCTTGAGGCGCTCGTGCGCCTGTACCAGCACGGCCCGGCAGCCGGCGGCAGCCGCCCGTTCGGCGCTGAAAGCGGTCTCGAGTGCGTCGAAATCGATCGCCTGCTCGAGGGTTTCCTCAGGCAGATTGACTAATGGATTCATCGGTAAGGGGCGCAAAACTCTCTTCGCGACGCGCGGTAAGGACCTCGTGGCCGTCGGGGGTCACCAAAATGGTGTGCTCCCACTGGGCGGAGAGACTGCGGTCTCTGGTGACGACCGTCCAGCCGTCAGGCAGGAGTTTAACGTCGCGCTTTCCGGCATTAATCATCGGTTCGATGGTGAAGGTCATGCCTGCCTGCAGGACAAAACCGGTGTTGCGCTGGCCGTAGTGGAGCACTTGGGGATCTTCATGAAAGTTAACCCCGATGCCGTGGCCGCAGTATTCGCGCACCACCGAGTAATTGCGGGCTTCAGCGTGTTGCTGAATCGACCAGCCGATGTCGCCCAGACGAACGCCGGGACGAACCATGGCGATGCCCAGCACCAGACACTCGTAGGCGGTGATGGCGAGTCGCTGCGCCTTTACCGTCGGCTCACCGACATGGAACATCTTGCTGGTGTCGCCGTGATAACCATCCTTGATGACCGTGATATCGATATTGACGCAGTCACCGTCCTTCAGCCGGCGGTCACCCGGAATGCCGTGACACACGACATGGTTGATCGACGTGCAGATAGATTTTGGGAAGCCGTGGTAATTCAGCGGCGCTGGAATGGCCTGCTGCTGATGCACGATGTAGTCGTGGCAGAGGCGGTCGAGTTCATCCGTCGAGACGCCGGGCACCACGTAGGGCTCGATCATTTCGAGGACTTCCGCCGCCAGCCGGCAGGCTAGCCGCATCTTTTCGATTTCGTCTGGAGTCTTGAACGTGACGGGCATCAGGAGTGTGGTCCAACTCGTTGTTGCATCTGGGGTTCCATGGTATAAAGCGCGCGCCCTTCGGGCAACGAACAATACTCGACTTCAACACTCCACACACGCGCCATCAACCGTCGCCCGGGTGTCCGTCTCATGCGGATCGGCTAAGCGGGGCGCGTGGAGGAAAAACCCGCACAGGAGTTTCCCATGGCAGACGTTTCCATGCGCCAGATGCTTGAGGCTGGCGTGCATTTCGGACATCAAACCCGGTTCTGGCATCCCAAGATGGCACCGTACATCTTCGGCGAGCGCAACAAGATCCACATTATCAATCTCGAACAGACCCTTCCGCTGTTTAACGACGCGATGAATTTCATGGGTCGTCTGGCTTCCCGCAACGGCAAAATCCTGTTTGTCGGCACCAAGCGCTCCGCGCAGGATGCCGTCGAACGTGAAGCCCAACGCTGCGGTATGCCCTACGTCAATCGCCGCTGGCTCGGCGGCATGCTCACCAATTTCAAGACGGTGAAGCAGTCCATCAAGCGCCTGAAGGAGCTTGAGGACACGATCAATAACGGCGGCTTGGACCGCGTTTCCAAGCGTGAAGGTCTGCAACTGCGCCGTGAGTACGACAAACTCCACCACGGTCTGGCGGGCATCAAAGACATGGAGCGCTTGCCGGATGCCATCTTCATCATCGACGTCGGCTTCGAGAAAATTGCGATTGCTGAAGCGGCGAAATTGAAGATTCCGGTCATTGCGGTAGTTGATACCAACAGCAAGCCGGACGACGTGGCCTACGTTATCCCAGGCAACGACGATGCCCTCAGCGCCATCAACCTCTACACCAAGAGCGCCGCCGACTCGGTGCTTGATGCCCGCGCGACCATCACCACCGGCGCGATGGCCGACGACTTTGTGGAACTCGATGCCAGTGGCGCGCCGGTGCAGGGCGAAGGCGATCGCCCGGGCCGCAAAGGCGCCGGTGCCCCGCGCCGGAAGCCCGGACGTGCAGATGATGCCGCCCCGGCAGCCGAAGGCGCCGAGTAATTTTGCGATTTTGACGGGGCCTGAAACGGGCCCCGAATTTTTTGGAGAGAAGACCTATGCAGATTAGTGCAGCGGCGGTGAAGGAACTGCGTGAGCGTTCGGGCGCCGGAATGATGGAATGCAAAAACGCCTTGGTAGTCACCGAAGGCGATATCGAAGCGGCGCTCGAGCACCTGCGCAAGTCGGGTGCTGCGAAAGCCGCCAAGAAAGCTGGCCGAATTGCGGCCGAAGGTTCAGTCGTAATCGCCGAAGGCGCTGGCGTTGCCGTACTGGTGGAGGTCAATTCCGAGACCGACTTCTCCGCCAACGACGACAACTTCATCGCTTTCGCTCAAGCGGTAGCCCGTACCGTACTGGCTGCCCGCCCGGCTGACCTCGACGCCCTGGGTGCCGCAACGCTCGATGGCGGTACGGAGTCGGTAGAAACCGCCCGCCAGCAACTCATCCTCAAGATTGGCGAAAACATTTCCATTCGCCGCTTTGAAATTCGCGCCACAAGCGCTGGCGTTGTCGGTGCCTACCGGCATGGTAAGCGAATCGGCGTGCTGGTTGAATTGGAAGGGGCTTCGGCCACAGTGGCGAAAGACATCGCCATGCATATCGCCGCCAGCAACCCGGTGTGTATTGCCGAGAGTGACGTACCGGCCGCGCTCATCGAGAAAGAGCGCGAGATTTTTCTGGCTCAGGCCGCGACCAGCGGCAAGCCGGCAGACATCGTCGAAAAAATGATCGGCGGGCAGATTCGCAAGTTCATTGGTGGCATTACCCTTTTGGGTCAGCCCTTCGTGAAAGACCCGGATACCACCGTTGGTAAGCTCCTCGGCAAGGACGGCGTGGTGCGGAGCTTCATCCGATACGAAGTGGGCGAGGGCATCGAGAAGAAAGAAGTGAATTTCGCCGAAGAGGTTGCCGCCCAGGCGCGCGGCGCCTGATTGAGGCCACGCCAACGACCAAGGGCCCGCAGCCAACAGGCTGCGGCGGCCGCAGGAGCAAGTTAACGTGACGACTACTGGCGGGGCAGCGCTGAAGTACAAGCGAGTTCTGATCAAATTAAGTGGCGAAGCGCTGCTTGGTGCAGAAGATTACGGTATCGATCCTGCCGTCCTGCGTCAGGTCGCCAGTGATATCCACGACCTCATTCAGGTTGGGGTGGAGGTCGCCATCGTCATCGGTGGCGGCAACATCTTTCGTGGGGCCGGCCTGGCCGCAAAGGGCATGGACCGGGTGTCGGCTGACCACATGGGCATGTTGGCGACCGTCATCAATGCCCTGGCGATTCAAGATGCGTTGGAGCGAGAAGGCCTGTTCGCCCGCGTGATGTCGGCGCTTAAAATCAACGCAGTTTGCGAAGATTACATTCGAAGAAGAGCCATTCGACATCTTGAGAAGGGGCGGGTGGTGATTCTCGCTGCCGGCACAGGCAATCCGTTTTTCACCACGGATTCGGCTGCTAGCCTGCGGGCGATCGAAATCGGCGCCCAACTCATGATCAAAGCGACCAAGGTTGACGGCGTCTACAACGCCGATCCGGCGCGCGACCCTAGTGCCGTGCGTTATGACGAACTCGACTACGATGACGTGCTGGACCGCAAACTCGCGGTGATGGACGCGACTGCAGTGGTGCTGTGCCGCGATAATCAAATGCCGTTACGCGTGGTTAATATGACCCAATCTGGCGCCTTCGTGCGCGCGGCGCTCGGCGAGAGCGTTGGGACTCTGGTCACCACAAGAGGCTAAACATGCTGCAAGAAATCATCGCCGATGCGGCCGGTCGCATGGGCAAGTCCATTGAGTCGTTCAGAGTGGACCTCCAGAAGGTGCGAACTGGACGTGCCCACCCGAGTCTGCTTGACCACATCACGGTGGATTACTACGGCACCCAGACAGCGATTCCACGGGCCGCGAACGTCACCGTAGAAGACGCGCGTACCTTGGTGGTTACCGCCTGGGATCGGCAGATGGTGCAGGCGATCGAGCGCGCCATCATGGAGTCCGACCTTGGACTCAATCCCAACACCGCGGGCACCGTGATCCGTCTGCCGCTTCCTCCGCTTAACGAAGAACGCCGGCGGGGCTTGGTGAAGATCATCAAGGGTGAAGCGGAACAAACCAAAGTGGCCATTCGGAATATCCGCCGGGATGCGATGAGCGATATCAAGGAATTGCTAAAGGAAAAGGAGATTTCCGAGGATGAAGCCCGCAAAGGCGAAGAAGACATCCAGAAAACCACCGACACCCACATCAAGAAAGTGGATGAGGTGCTGGCGGTGAAAGAACAGGAAGTGCTCTCGATTTAATCGGGGTCAGCAGATGACCACCGCACTTCCGCGCCACGTTGCGGTCATCATGGATGGTAATGGGCGTTGGGCGAAGCAGCGTCGTCAACCGCGCATCGCGGGCCACCGCGCCGGGGTGGAGAACGTCCGCGCCATGGTTCGACATTGCGTCGAAGCGGGGATTGAGTGTTTAACTATTTTCGCTTTCAGCAGCGAAAACTGGCGGCGCCCGCCAACTGAAGTCCGCCTCCTGATGGACCTTTTTATCCACGCGCTACGCGCAGAGATGCGACGCCTGCACGACAACGGCGTGCGTTTGCGGGTCATTGGTGAGCGAACGGCCTTCTCGTCCAAACTCCAGGATGCGATCGCTGAGGCAGAACATCTCACTCGCGACAACACCCGACTAAATCTCACGATTGCCGCCAACTATGGGGGCCAATGGGACATCACCGAGGCCGCCCGCCATCTCGCCATGGCAGTCGCGGCAGGGCGCCTTAACGCTGCCGACATCACTTCCGAAATGTTGGCCCAGCACTTATGCCTCGCCGACTTGCCGGAGCCCGATTTGTTCATTCGGTCGGGCGGAGAGCGCCGCATCAGCAATTATCTGCTCTGGCAGTTGGCCTATACGGAGCTCTATTTCACCGATTGTCTCTGGCCAGATTTTGATATTCCCGAGTTCACACGCGCGCTCGAAAGCTATGCCGGTCGCCAGCGTCGCTTTGGCATGACGGGTGAGCAGGTCGAATGCGCGACCAGCGCGTCTGGCGTGCATCCCGGTAACGCTTAGTGGGCCGCGCGCCAGACGGTAAAAGCGGCGGCGCGCAGCCGAGTGCCTTGAGCCAGCGAGTGCTCACCGCGCTGGCGCTCGGGCCGCTCCTGATTGGCACAATCCTGTATCCAGCTTTCCCGCCATTTGCGGCAGTACTGACTTTGTTTCTGGCAGTTGCGGCCTGGGAATGGGCAGGCTTGGCGGGCGTGCGTGGGCCCCTGAATCGCGCCATCTATACCGGCGCCGTGGTGAGTTTGGGCGGACTGTTGCTGCTCACGCTAAACAGCGATGGGCGGCGTTTGGTGCTGGCTGCCGGGGCCAGCCTGCTGTGGCTCGGGCTCACCGTCCTCATTGCAAGGGTTCAGCGTGGTGCGGAGTTTCCACAGTGGGCGCAGCCAATGATTCTCGCCCTCGGTGGACTGGTGCTGTTGCCGTTCTGGTTATGTATTTGTTGGCTCAAGCTGCTGGATTATCGTTTGGTGCTGGCGCTGGTCACGCTGATTTGGGTGGCAGACACGCTGGCTTATTTCGGCGGCAAGCGGTGGGGAAAGCGCCGTCTCGCGCCGCGCCTAAGCCCGGGGAAAACCTGGGAAGGGGCGGCATCGGCCGCGCTGGCAGCCCCCATGGTCGGTGGGCTGCTGGCGTTTCAGGCCGGAGATCTGCACCTGCTCAGCTTCGTTGCTTTGAGCGCACTCTGCCTTGCCGTAGTCGCCGTCTCCATAGTAGGAGACTTGTTTGAAAGCCTGCTCAAGCGGCGGGCGAGCGTGAAGGACAGCGGCACTTTGTTGCCTGGCCACGGCGGCGTGCTGGATCGCATCGACAGCTTGACCGCGGCCGCGCCAATTTTTTATCTGGGAGTAACTGTGTTGGTAGGACATCCATGATTGGCATCACCATCCTCGGCTCTACCGGGACCATTGGCGTTAACACGCTTGACGTCATCAGCCGACATCCCGGCCGTTTCAGGGTCTTTGCCCTGACCGCTAACCGCAACGCGGCGGCTCTGCTTGAACAGTGTCTGCAATGGCGCCCCGCGTACGCGGTCATGGTGGAAGCGCCGGCGGCGGCTGAACTGCGCACCAGCTTGAAAGCCCATGGTTGTGCGACCGAGGTGCTGGAAGGCGTAGAAAGTCTCGCCTCGGTCGCCGCCCATGAGGATGTGCAGTACGTCATGGCAGGCATCGTTGGTGCGGCAGGACTGTTGCCCAATCTTGCGGCCGCGCAGGCCGGCAAGCGGGTGATGCTGGCCAACAAGGAATCACTGGTCATGTCCGGCCAGTTGTTCATCAATGCGGTCCGCCAGAGCGGGGCAGAACTGCTCCCGATCGACAGCGAACACAACGCAATTTATCAATGTATGCCCATGGGCGGACCCTCCGATCCTGCCGGCCGCGGGGTCCGGCGCATTCTGCTTACCGCTTCGGGCGGGCCTTTCCGGACGCGGGAACTCTCAACTCTGGGTTCAGTCACACCGGACGAAGCCTGCGCCCATCCCAAGTGGGTAATGGGCCGGAAAATTTCGGTCGACTCCGCCACCATGATGAACAAGGGCCTCGAAATTATTGAAGCCTGTTGGTTGTTCGATACCGGGCAGGACAAGATTGAAGTAGTGGTTCATCCGCAAAGCGTGATTCATTCAATGGTGGAATATGTGGACGGCTCGGTGCTGGCGCAAATGGGCAATCCCGATATGCGTACACCGATCGCCTATGCGTTGGGTTGGCCCGACCGCTGCGATTCAGGGGTGAAGCCGCTTGATTTTTTTGAAGTGGGTCGGCTGGAATTTGAGCGACCCGACGACCGTCGTTTCCCGAGTCTGCGTCTTGCCCGTGAAGCGATGAGCGCGGGCGGCACCGCACCTGCCATTCTCAATGCTGCGAATGAAGTCGCCGTTGAGGCATTCCTGACGAATCGCCTGCCCTTCCCGGCCATCGCCGAAACGGTGGAGTCAACGCTGGCCGCGCTGGCGGCGCGCGCCGCCGACACGCTGGAGGTCATTCTGGAAGACGATAAGCGTGCGCGCGAGCGAGCCACCAAGCTCATAGAGGCTCGCGCCTGATGCTGCAAATCCTGCAAACCCTGCTGGCCTTCATTGGCGCGCTGGGCCTGCTGGTGACCATTCATGAGTACGGCCATTATCAGGTGGCGCGCAGTCTGGGGATTCGCATTCTGCGATTTTCGGTTGGCTTTGGCCCCGCGCTATGGAGCCGGCGATTCGGGGCGGACCAGACCGAGTTCGTGATTGCGGCGATTCCGCTCGGCGGCTACGTCAAGATGCTGGATGAGCGGGAAGGGCCGATTGATCCTTCAGAGTTGCATCGTGCGTTCAATACGCAGAATGTCTGGAAGCGCATCGCCGTCGTGGCGGCTGGGCCGCTGGCAAATCTGGCCTTGGCATTTTGTCTCTACTGGTTAATGTTCATGGCCGGCGTATCCGGGCCAAAACCCTTTATCGGTGAGGTCAAGGCCGGCGGCTTCGCGGACGTCGCGGGTCTTCAGGCGGGAGATGAGATCATCGCCGTTGACGGTCAGCCAACCGCCATTTGGGACAACGTGCTGAACACCGCCATTGAAGCGATTCTTGACGCGCGACGCGTGGAACTCACGACGCGGCACAAGGACGGCACCACGGAGACAAATACGCTGGATCTCGCCACGCTGTCGGTAGACGACCTGTCTGGCGGCATGTTCTTCGACAAACTCGGCTTCAAGCCACAACGCCCGCAACTACCGTCTCGCATCGGCAAGCTGGTGCCTGGCGGTGCCGCCGAACAAGCGGGACTTCTCGCTGGCGACTTGTTGCTGACGCTCAACGGGGAAACGATTGAGGACTGGTCAGTGTGGGTAGAACGCATCAGAGCGAATGCCGGGAAGCCCTTGCAGGTCGGGCTAAAACGTGACGGATTGCCGGTGACACTGACGGTCGTGCCCCACAGCGCCAGCGATGGCGGCAAGCTGGTGGGGCGCATTGGTGCCGAAGTCGCGATCCCGGATGCGTATGAATCGGGCGCGGCAATGGGCATTGAGCGCTTTGGCGCACTGGAGGCGATCCGGCCGGCGGCTGAGCGAACCTGCACAGTGGCTTTGAACAGCCTCAAATTTATGCATCGGATGCTAGTGGGTGAGGCGTCGACCAATAACCTCAGCGGACCTATCAGCATCGCTCAGTTCGCCGGCGCCTCGGCCCGCATGGGGCTTTCGCGATTTCTGGAGTTTATGGCGTTGGTCAGCGTGAGTCTTTGCATCATGAACCTTCTGCCGGTGCCCGTGCTGGATGGCGGACACTTGATGTATTACCTCGTAGAAGCCATCATGCGACGGCCTCTACCGGAACGAGTGCAGGCCTATGGGCAGCACCTCGGATTGATGGTCTTGATGGGTTTGATGGGGCTCGCGCTTTACAACGACATCATGCGAAATTTCTGATAACGCTGGCGACCACGAAAACAAACAAGAGATGCGGAATACGCGCGCACCGCGATGGCTGGCTCTGCTGGCCGCAGGCTTGCTCCTGCAAAACGCCACCGCCGACGAGTTCGTCGTCGACGACATCCGCGTCACCGGCCTGCACCGGATTGCGCCCGGCACCGTCTTCAATTATTTGCCTATCACCGTCGGTGACCGCGTTGATGAAAAGCGAACGCAGGAAGCCCTGCGGGCCTTGTTCAAGACCGGGTTTTTCAAGGACGTCAAACTTGAACGCGACGGCGAAGTGCTCGTCGTTTCGGTCGTCGAACGCGAATCCATCGCCGACATCACCTTCAAAGGCAACAAGGCGATCAAGACAGAGGATCTCACCAAGGGCTTGGCCGAGGCCGGGTTCGCCAAGGGTGAAGTTTTCAACGAAGGCAAACTCGACAAAGTCACCCAGGAGCTGCGCCGGCAGTACTATTCCAACGGCAAATACGGCGTTCGGATCGACCCGAAGCTGGTCCCGCTCGACGACAACACCGTCACTATCGTCTTCAATATTTATGAAGGCGAAGGCGCACGGATTCGGCAGATTAATATCATCGGCAATAAAGTCTTCACCGACAAAGAGCTGGTGGATGAATTCAAGCTCAAGACGCAAAACTGGCTGAGCTGGTTTAGCAAGAACGACCAATACTCCAAGCAGAAGCTCGGTGGCGATCTGGAAACCCTGCGCTCGAAGTATCAGGACAACGGTTATCTCGATTTCCACGTGGAATCGACCCAAGTGTCGATTACGCCCGACAAGGCGGACATCTATATCACGATCAACATCGCCGAGGGCGAGCAGTACACACTGTCGGACGTCAAGCTTGCAGGCCGCCTGATCGTGCCCGAGGACGAGCTGTTCAAGCAGGTTCTGACTCATAAAGGGGCACTGTTTTCTCGCAAGAAAGTGACCCAGACGTCCAAAAACCTGACCGATCGACTCGGCGATGAAGGCTATGCCTTCGCCAACGTCAATTCCATTCCCAAGCTTGACCGCAAGAGCCGGACTGTCTCGCTCAGCTACTACGTGGACCCGGGCCAACGGGTATACGTGCGCCGGGTGAATTTCTTTGGCAATGCCAAGACGCGCGATGAAGTCATGCGTCGTGAAATGCGCCAGATGGAAGGCGGCTGGATATCAACCGCCAAGGTGGAGCGCTCAAAAATCCGCCTGCAGCGACTGGGCTACTTTGAGGAAGTGAACGTCGAAACTCCTGCCGTGCCCGGCACGACGGATCAGGTGGATGCGAACTTCACAGTGAAAGAACGCCCGTCCGGCAACCTGATGCTCGGCGTGGGCTTCTCGCAGTCGCAGGGCATCATCTTTAATACCAACCTCACCCAGAACAACTTCCTGGGTAGCGGCAAGAGCGTAAGTCTCAGCTTCAACAACAGCGACGTGCAGCAGGTTTTCCGTGTCGGCTACACCGAACCGTTTTGGACTGTGGACGGCATCAGCCGCAGTTTGAACCTTGGGTGGTCGGAGACTAACCCAGGCGCACGCCTCAACAACGTTGCGCGCTATAGCTCCCGCGTGGCGAGCGCTGGGGTGGGCTTCGGCATCCCGCTCAGCGAGTTCAACACCATCGGTTTTGGCGTGAGTTTCGAAGACACCAATATTGGCGTCGACCCGTTTTTTCTCTCTTTTGACGTTGCGAAGTTCATCGCCAACGAAGGCGATAAATTCAAAACGATTCGGCTGAACACCTCCTTCTCGTACGACACCCGCAACTCTGGGCTCTTCCCCACCAAGGGCACCTTGCAGCAGATCAGATTAGAGGCCGCGACCCCGCCGGGCGACCTTGAATACTGGAAGGTGAACTACGACTCCCGCGTTTTTATCCCCCTGTATAAAGAATACGTGCTCTTGCTGAAGGGGCAGGTGGGCTACGGCGATTCTTACGGCAGCACCTTTGAGTTGCCATTTTTCGAGAACTTCTACGGCGGTGGCCCGCGCTCAATTCGCGGTTACGAAGAAAGCTCGCTTGGACCCAAAGATCAGTTCGGCCAGTCTTATGGCGGTAACGTGCTGATTTCGGGTAACGCCGAACTCATCATTCCGATACCAGGCTTGAAAGAGCTAAAGTCTGTCCGCCTCACGGCGTTTTTCGATGCGGGCAATATCTATTCGACGAAGAGCGCGTACCTCATCTTCAACGATCAGGGGCGCCCGATTGGCGTTTCACCGGCCGACGATATCGACCTTTCCGTGCTCCGAATGTCCACAGGTTTGTCGGGCGTATGGCTATCGCCGTTCGGGATGCTTTCGGTTAGTATCGCGCAGCCGTTTAATGAGCAAATCGGGGACAGAATTCAGAAGTTCCAGTTCACATTCGGCACCAATTTCTAGCGGGATGACCGCCATTCCTGCGGTCACGGTATCCGTGCCCAAGCGGGCTTAAATCCAACAGCATTTTCAGAGATAGAGCGAAGACCATGTCGAAGTTAAACCTTATCCTTGGCCTTGTAATCGCGGCTTCCGTCGCGGTGTCTTCTAACGTCGCTGCGGCGGACTACAAAATTGGCGTCGTGCAGGCAGTGCGTGTACTTGAATCGGCCCCGCAAGCCGATGCCGCTAAAAAGAAACTTGAATCTGAATTCGCCGGCAAAGACAAATCGCTGGTGAGCAAGCAAAAAGAACTTAAGGCGCTAGAAGACCGCGCTCAAAAAGACTCCGCGATCATGAGCGAGTCCGAGCGCGCCCGTCTGGAACGCGACGTGATGAACATGCGTCGCGAACTGAAGCGCGACTCCGACGAATTCCGTGATGATGTGAATTTCCGTCGCAACGAAGAGTTCGCGAAAATCCAGAAGATGATCGTCGAAGCTATCCAGTCGATCGCTGCCGAACAGAAATACGATCTGGTGCTCGGCGAAGGCGTCATCTTTGCCAGCAAGGCTGTCGACATTACCGATTTGGTCATCGACCGCCTGAAGAAATCTGCGAAGTAAGCTTCGCTAAAGCGTACACGGCGCACTTATGGGCGCCGTGGTACGGCGGGCCCGCGCTAGACTAGATGCTGATGCCGCCGCTAGACCTGCCTCAATCGGGTCCTTGTGATGATGAAACCTTCTCAGTGAAGGTTTGTGGTTGAAATCTGCTACGGTCGCCTCGACGACATTTTCTGATGAGGCCCAGCGCTTTGGCGCGAGCCTGGAGATTCCTGCCCGTGATTGAGAATCCTTCGGCAATCGACATCCGGAAAATTCTCGAGATGCTGCCGCATCGCTACCCCTTCCTGCTGGTCGATCGGGTTCTGGAATACGTTCCCTCCGAGAGCATCAGGGCGATCAAGAACGTTACCATCAACGAACCGTTTTTTATGGGCCACTTTCCGGGCAGGCCGGTGATGCCAGGCGTTCTGTTGCTGGAAGCCATGGCTCAATCGACAGGCTTGCTGGCCTATCTTTCTGACAAGGCCAAGAACGATACCCGCAGCATTTATTACTTGGTAGGTGTGGACAAAGCACGTTTCCGCCGGCCGGTAGGCCCCGGCGACCAAGTGATTTTGGCGGCCCGCTTGCAGCGCCGCATCCGCGGCATCTACAAGTTCGAAACCACCGCTCACGTCAACGATGAACTGGTGGCTGTAGCCGACTTCATGACCACCGCGATGGAAGACAGCCCTTGATCGATCCCTCTGCCCAGGTGCACCCAGAGGCACGTCTGGCGCCCGATGTCTGCGTGGGGCCATGGACCTCAATCGGGCCCGGCGTCGAAATCGGGTCGGGCACGAGCATCGGCTCCCACTGCGTGATCAAAGGCCCCACGCGCATCGGCGCCAAAAATCGCATTTATCAGTTCTGCTCCATCGGCGAAGACCCACAGGATAAAAAATTCGATCCTGAGTGTGGGGCCAGCCTTGAGATTGGCGACAGCAATACGATTCGGGAATACGTGAGTATCAACCGTGGCACACCGCATGGCGGCGGTGTGACCCGGCTCGGCAGCCACAACTGGATGATGGCCTACTGCCATATCGCCCATGATTGCCAAATTGGTAATCACACGATTTTTGCCAACAACGCCACGCTAGCCGGGCATGTTGAAGTGCAGGACTACGCGATCCTCGGCGGCTTTGTTGGCGTTCATCAGTTTTGTCGCGTAGGCGAAAGCAGCTTCGCGGCCATCTCGGCCGTGATTGTGAAAGACGTACCCCCTTATTTCATGGTGGACGGCAACACGGCCCGCGCGCGCGCGGTCAATCGCGAAGGGCTGAAGCGTCGCGGCTTCGCCCCGGAAACGATTGAAACCATTAAGCGTGCTTATAAGACCTTATATCGCCAGAGCCTGACGCTTGAGCGCGCGCTGGAAGAGCTCGCGCCGGTGGCGGTTCAGCATCCCGAGGTGGCCAAACTGCTCGATTTCATTCAGGCCTCCCGTCGCGGCATCGTACGCAATCGGGCGGGGTGAGCATTTCCCCGGCGATGGCCGAGGCTGCGCAAGCCCACGCTGCTGCGGCGAGAGCCGACATGCTTCCCGCTCCCTTGCGGCGCGTCGCGCTCATCGCAGGCGAAGCCTCCGGCGACCAGCTAGGGGCGAGCGTGATCGAAGGCTTACGCGCGCGCCATCCCAATCTGGAATTCGTCGGGATGTGCGGCCCGCGGATGGTGGCCGCCGGCTGCCGTGCGTTGGCTGACATCGAAGAACTCAATGTGATGGGCATCGTCGAGATTCTTCGACACTACCCCCGACTCCGCCGCCTGCGGGCTCGCCTCACCGCCGACATTCTCGCTTTGCGGCCCGACGTGGTTATCGGGATCGACGTGCCCGATTTCACGTTCTGGATGGAGGCGCGCTTCAAGCAAGCCGGGATTTTTGCCGTTCATCTGGTTTGCCCACAGGTCTGGGCCTGGCGGGCGAGCCGCATTCCGTCCCTGGCGAAAGCGGTCGACCTCATGCTCACCTTGTTCCCGTTTGAGGCGCCGTTTCTCGCTGGCCATGGCATCAAGGCGTCTTTCATCGGACATCCCTTGGCCGACCGCATCCCGGCGGCGCCAGACCGCATCGCGACTCGTCAAAAATTGGGCTTGGTGGAGAGCGGGCCGCTGGTCGCCCTCATGCCGGGCAGTCGCCGGCAGGAATTGTCCCGTCACGTTGATTTGTTCCTCC
>CAMCQE010000058.1 GCA_945876945.1 Klebsiella pneumoniae | reverse complement strand
CTGGCGGCGGGCTGGAACCAGAAACTGATTGAGGCCTTCAAGACCCTGCCGGAAATCGACTGGGCGGGTTAGGCGAGAGACTTAATCGCGGAGTGCGAACCAGGTGTTAACCACCTGATCGTGCAATTTGGCCAGTTCCACCTGCAGTTCATCCAGATACTCATGCAGGCCGTTTGCCAGCAGGGCGGCCGGATTGGCCCGCATCAGGTGCTGCAGGACTCGACGATTCGCCTGTAGCGCGAGCCGGTTATGCGGCAAGCTCGCCAGCGCATGCTCAAGTTCATCCACGCACCAGGCAATGGCATGCGGAAAGCTGTTGTCGTGGAGCAGGAAGCGCACCACATCGGGTCCATTCACTCGCTCGCGCACCTGCTGCCGGTACATCTGGTAGGCGCTGAGCGACAGGAGCACGTTCATCCAGCGAATGTTCTCGTGGGCCGCCACCGCCCCGCTGCCCCGACTCTGTTTAGCCGAGGCGGCGCCAACATCAACGATGCGGGACGTCATATCGGCCCGCTCCAGCGTCGCGCCGAGCAAGATGAACTGGAACGGCTCACGACGACTCATCGTGTTATGCAGCATGCCGGCGAACTGCTGGCTTTTAAGCAGAATGCTGTCGAGATAAGCCTGCCGGGTTTTCCGGGCGACAGCGGAATCGGCGGTGTCCTGCGCCGACCAGTAAAGGTCGTTGATGAGTTCCCATGATTCGGAAGGAATCACTTCGCGCACGGTGCGGGCGTTCTCGCGCGCGGCGCGGAGCGATGACACGAGCGACCCCGGATTCTGCTGGTCGGCGACCAGCCAACGAATGACGCTGCGCTCCGAAACCGCCGCATGCCGTTGGCGGAAACTCTGGCTGGCAGCCAGGAGCTCCAACAACAGTTCCCACAGCGCGCTGGCCGAGCCCGGCAGGTCAAGCAGCAGGTTGTTGTTTACCGTCACCAGTCGCGCGGTGTTCTCCGCCCGCTCAACGTAGCGGCCTAACCAGTAGAGACGTTCGGCGACTCGGGAAAGCATAAGTTAGTCCGCCACGATCCAGGTGTCCTTGCTGCCACCGCCCTGGGAGGAGTTCACCACCAGAGAGCCTCGACGCATCGCCACGCGGGTTAAGCCGCCGGCGGTGACGTAGTGCTTGGCGCCCTGCAAGGTAAAGGGACGCAAATCGATATGGCACGGCACCAGTTCGCGCCCAAGAATGGTGGGCGTCGTGGACAGGGACAGCGTGGGCTGCGCGACGTAGTTGCGCGGATTGGCCTGAATCAGTTTCGCAAACTGCTCGCGCGTGGCGCGGCTGGCGGCAGGACCAATCATGATGCCGTAGCCGCCGGATTCATTCGCCGGTTTCACCACCAGATGTTCCAGATTGGCCAGCACGTGCTGGCGCTGTTTGGGATCAAAGCAGAGATAGGTCGGGACATTGGGCAGGATGGCGTCCTCGCCCAGGTAGTATTTGATCATCGCCGGCACGTAGGCATAAACCACTTTGTCGTCGGCCACGCCGGTCCCGGGCGCGTTAGCGATCGCCACCTTGCCTTTGCGCCAGGCGCGCATCAGGCCGGCCACGCCCAGCATGGTGTCGGGCCGGAACGCTTCGGGGTCGAGAAAGGCGTCATCGATGCGCCGATAAATCACATCCACCCGCGCCAGGCCACGAATCGTGCGCATAAACACGCAGTCGTCGGCGCCAATCACCAGATCGCCGCCTTCGACCAGTTCGGCCCCCATCTGCTGGGCGAGGAAGGCGTGTTCGAAATAGGCGGAGTTGAAAATGCCCGGCGTGAGAACCGCGATTTCCGGATCGTCCTGCCCACGCGGCGACAGGGACGCCAGCGTGTCGAACAACTGCGCGGGGTATTCGTCGATCGGACCGATGTTGTAGGACTCGAACAGTTCCGGAAACACGCGCTTGGTAATGCGGCGGTTCTCCAACATGTACGACACGCCGGATGGCACGCGGAGATTGTCTTCCAGCACGTACATCTTGCCGTCGCGGTCGCGCACCAAATCGCTACCGCAGATATGCGCCCATACCCCGTGCAGCGGTTTGATACCGGCGCATTGCTCTCGGAAGTTGCCGGCGTCCATCACGACATCGCGCGGGACTACGCCGTCGCGGAAGATTTTCTGGTCGTTGTAAACGTCGTTGATGAAACAGTTGAGCGCGGTGAGTCGCTGCTGCAGACCGGTTTCGATGCGCGCCCATTCGGCGGCGCGGAGAATTCGGGGAATGATGTCGTAGGGCCAAAGCCGATCGAGGTTCTCGCCTTCACTGTAAACGGTGAAGGTAATGCCCATCGCGCGAATCGCCTGCTCGGCGGCTTTTTTGCGATGGAGCAGTTCTTCGCCGCCGAGCGTACGCAGATGCTTGAGCAGCGAAGCGGCGCCCGGTCGCGCGCGCCCACCGCCGGCGACGAGCTCATCACAGACCGTACCTTTAACGTACTCGGGCCAGTCGATTTCCATCATGGCCCGAGAATAGATGCTGCAAAGCGGTAAGACAACGCTCAGTCGCGCAAAATTGTGGAAATTTCTCGCGCCTTCGCGCCAAGCATCATCAAGTCCACGCCGCAGGCCACCAGATTGAAGCCGCGCGTCATCCAGGCCTGCACCGCCTCGGGGCTCACGCCGAAATAACCCAGCGCAAGCCCGGCGCGCTGCGCCGCGAGGCGGACGGTTTCAATGCCTGCGACCACCGCAGGATTATCCACCTGACCGGGCACGCCGAGACTTAGCGAAAGATCAAAAGGGCCGACAAAAATCGCGTCGACGCCGGGCACCCCAACAATCTCGTCGATGGCCGCCACCGCGTGCGTGTGTTCGGCTTGCACGATAACGGCGGTGTCTGCGTTGGCGCGCGCCACGTAGTCCGCAATCCCATAGCCATAGCCGAGTGCCCGCGAAGGCCCCACGCCGCGCACCCCTTGCGGCGGATATTTCGCCCGCTGCACGGCGAGCGCGGCGTCTGCCGCCGTATTCACCAGCGGCACGATGATGCCGGCGGCGCCAGCATCCAGAACGTGCTTGATCGAGGCTTCGTGATTGGCCGGCACGCGAACGACGCAGGGCACATCGCCGGCGGCCATCACCATTCGCTGCACGCCCTGCGGGGACAGCGGCGAGTGTTCGGCATCGATGAATAACCAGTCGAAGCCAGCCCCGGCGAGAACTTCGACAACCTCGGGAGATTCAATCGCGACGATGGTGCCAATCAGGCGATCCCCGCGCCGTAAACGCAGTCGAAAATTTTCGGACACTCGGCAACTCCCCACGGCGTCCTCGCCGTTTTTATGTGGTGAAACTCATCGCTTGTTCGGAGAGAGACGCGGCGCCTTTCGGGTGCCTCAGAAGTGGCGATAGCCGGCCAAGGCAAATTCGCACAGCTGGCCCTGCGCGTCGCGCAATTGCACACCCTCGCCAGACAGCACCCGGCCGACTTCGGTCACCGCGCAATCAAGACCCACAAGCCGGCTTTCGAGCAAACCGATCGCCCGCTCCGGCACCGTAAAGCAAAGCTCGTAGTCATCGCCACCGGTTGCGGCCAAGGCCAAGGCTGCCGCCGGCTCGAAGCGGCTGCGCAGGGCCTCGGACACGGGTAGGTCGGGGGCGCGAAGATCGAACGCAAGGCCGCTCGCAGTGGCCAGATGGCCGGCGTCGGCGAGCAGTCCGTCCGAGATATCAATGCAACTGCTCGCCACATCTACCAAGGCGAGCCCGAGCGCCACACGCGCCTCGGGCTGCGCAAAACGTCGCTGCAAAAAGCGGATGTCGGGATGAGGGGAAGCCTCTTCGTAACAGCGAAGCCCACCGGCCGCGTCCCCCAGCGTGCCGGAGACAAACACCCGATCGCCCACTTGCGCACCGCTGCGGCGCAGCGCCTTGCCGGCGGCGACGGTGCCCATCAGTTGCACGGAGATCGTAAGCGGGCCGCGTGTGGTATCACCGCCAACCAGCGCGACGCCCAGCGGCCCCAACGCGGCTGCGAGCCCGCGCGCAAACGCCTTGAGCCAGTCGGGCTCGGCTGCGGGAATGGTAAGCGCCAGCGTCGCCCAGCGCGGCGTTGCCGCCATCGCGGCGAGGTCGCTCAAATTGACTGCCGCAGCCCGATAGCCAATATCAAACGGCGGCATTGCTGCGGGGAAATGCACCCCTTCAACCAAGGTATCAACGCAAACTGCGAGCTGGGTATCAGGCGGCAGCGCGAGAATGGCGGCGTCGTCGCCGATGCCTGCGGCGACATCGTCGCGCCTCAGGCAGAGCGGTCGAAAGATTTGTTCGATGAGTTCGAATTCGCCCATCCGCGCGTGCTCAGCGACCGGGACGCGCTGAGCCTTCAATTTCGACTTTGCGGATGCGGTGGGCGAGTTTGTCGAGCACCCCGTTAACGTAGCGGTGGGCTTCGTCAGCGCCAAACATTTTGCAGAGCTCAATGCCCTCGTTCACCACCACTCGCCAAGGCACATGCAAGCTGTGCAAGAGCTCGTAGGTGCTGAGCAACAACACGCTACGTTCAACCGGACCAATGCGTTCCCATGCCCGATCGAGCACTGGCGCTAGCGCCTCACGCAGCTCGGTTTCACATTTCGGCACTTCGCGCGTGAGCGTGGCGAAGTATTCGAGGTCAACGTTCTCGACTTCCCGGTCGCCGAGGAACTCGGCGATGATCGCCTCGGGGGCGGCACCGGCTAAATGCCACTGATAGAGCGCTTGTACTGCGCAACGTCGAGCGCGAACTCGGGCAAAGCTACGGGAAACACCAGCCATTACCTAGCAGCGACCCAAGGTGACGAGCGCGCTCACAGGGCGCGCAACAACGAGACCATTTCGATCGCGGTGGCCGCCGCTTCCGAGCCTTTATTGCCGGTCTTGCCGCCGGCCCGATCAATCGCCTGCTCAAGGGTATCCACCGTCAGCACGCCAAAAATCACCGGCACGCCAGTCTCGGTGGCAACGCCCGCGAGACCGCTGGCGCAGGAACCGGCCACGTATTCAAAGTGCGCGGTCGCGCCTCGAATCACCGCGCCGAGCGCAATGACCGCATCGAAATTGCCGCTACTTGCCATCTTCCGCGCCACCACCGGCATCTCGTAGGCGCCGGGCACACGGGCGATGGTGATTGCGCTTTCCGGCAGGCCGTGACGCCGCAGCGTCTCCACACAGCCGCGTTCCAGCGGCTCGACGATAAAGCTGTTGAAACGCCCCGCGATGATGCCAATGCGCACACCCGGTTCCGGGTTCACAGCGCCTTCAATGACGGTGATGTTGCTCATGTCTAGCCGGTGCCTCCGCTGACGTATTCGATAACCTCAAGACCGAAACCCGACAGCGCGTGATAGCGGCGCGGGTTGCTCATCACGCGCATCTTGCGCACGCCCTGATCGGCAAGAATTTGCGCGCCCAAACCAATCTGGCGCCAGTCGGGCAAAGATTTCTGCGCTTTGGCGGCGAGCGCTTCCGGTATCTCAACGGTGCCCTTCGCGTAGTGCATCACCTGCCGGATAAGTTCGTCGTTGCCTACCTGGTTGCTAAGCACCACCACCACGCCTTCGTTCGCTTCTGCCACTCGACGCAAGGCGTCACGCAGCGGCCAACCGGCATCGGGCCGGATGCTGGCGGTGAGGTCTTCGAAGGGATTGTAGATGTGCACCCGGACCAGCGTGGGGTTTTCGGGCTCAATCTTGCCGCGGGTCATCGCCAGATGCAGATCACCGTGCATGCGGTCGCGATATACCGTGAGATGGAACTCGCCGAACTCGGTCGGCAGCACCGCTTCAGCGGCACGTTCTACGGTCTTTTCATTCTCGATGCGGAAACGGATGAGGTCCGCGATGGTGCCCATCTTCAGTCCGTGCTGGGCGGCAATTTTTTCCAGATCCGGACGCCGCGCCATCGTGCCGTCGTCGTTCAGGATCTCAACGATGACCGCCGCCGGTTCGAGGCCCGCGATCTGCGCCAGATCGCAGCCCGCTTCCGTGTGGCCTGCGCGGGTCAGCACGCCGCCCGACTGCGCCATCAAGGGAAAAATATGCCCCGGCTGGACGATATCCGAAGGCTTGGCGCCGGGCGCCACGGCGGCCTGAATGGTGCGCGCGCGATCGGCAGCGGAAATGCCGGTAGTGACGCCCTCGGCGGCCTCAATGGACATCGTGAAGTTGGTACGATGCGTGTAGCGCGTGTCTTGCACCATGAGCGGGAGATTCAACTGCTGGCAGCGCGCTTCGCTGAGCGTCAGGCAGATCAAACCGCGCCCGTAACGGGCCATGAAGTTCACATGCTCGGCGGTGCAATGACTCGCCGCCAGAAGAAAGTCGCCTTCGTTCTCGCGGTCCTCGTCATCCATGATGATAACCATGCGTCCGGCGCGAATATCTTCGATGATTTCCTCGACTGAATTGAGATTCATCGCTGTTCCAGCTAAGTGCCGACCGGGAGATCGGGTTGGAGAAAGGCGGCTGTGGCAATCGCCTCAGGAGGCGACAGATCCAGCCTGTTCGGGGTTCGTGGGGCTTGCGCCGTAGAGGTCGGCGCCATCCTGACCGTGAAGTCGTTCGAGGTATCGGGCCACCAAATCAATTTCGAGATTGACCCGGCTGCCCTGCCGCAACTCACCGAGCGTAGTACGCTCTAGCGTGTGCGGAATGATCATTAAGTCAAATTCTTTGCCGCTGACCGCGTTCACGGTGAGGCTTACGCCTTCCACCGCAATCGAGCCCTTGGTCGCGATATAGCGCGCCAGTTCTGCTGGCGCGGCGATTTTGAACTGCACGTACTGTTCTCGTTCGATGCGGGCGGTGACTTCCCCAACGCCATCGACGTGACCACTCACCAGATGACCGCCTAAACGATCGGACAGGCGTAGGGCTTTTTCGAGATTCACACGGTCGCCGGCTTGCTTGCCACCGAGGCTGGTACGCGCCAGGGTTTCGGGCGAGACATCGGCTTCAAACCGGTCGGGCGCCAGGGCGACTGCGGTCAGGCAGGGCCCGGACACCGCGATGCTGTCGCCCAAGGCGACATCGCTGGTATCGAAGCCTGGCGCGACGATCGACAGCCGAACAGAGTTGCCTTGCGGCACGAGTGACTCGATGAGGCCGAGCGTTTGAATGATTCCGGTAAACATCTGGGCAATATCGATTATGCGTCCGCCAGCGTCAAGCCAAAGCGGGCGTCAGCGTCAGGCGCAGGTCCCGCCCAATGCTGCGGGTTTCCAGACAGTGAAAGCGCGTGGCGTCCGACAAATCGAGCAGTTCGCGGGTCGCGAAAGCGCTCCGGGCGGTGGCGCCCAGCAGCATTGGCGCGAGGTAGATCACGAGTTCGTCCACCAGCCCTGCGTCGAGCAGCGCACCGGCCAGCACCGGGCCGCTCTCCACCAGCACCTCGTTGAATTCCAGCGCCGCAAGCCGCGCACACACGGCGTGCAAATCAAGCGCCTCGTCGCCCGCCGGCTGCGATTCAATTTCGGCGCCCACAGTGCGTAAGGCTTGCTGAGCAGCGTCGTCACTATTGCGGGTGAAGACCACCGTACGCCCCGGCTCACGCAACATCGCAGCCGTCGCGGGAAAGCGGAGCTTGCCGTCGAGCACCACGCGCGCGGGCTGCCGGTCGGCGAGGTCAAAGCGCGGATCGCGAACCGTCAGGCGAGGGTCATCCGCCAAGACCGTACCGATACCGCACAGCACCGCACAGCGCTCGGCGCGCAGGCGCTGGACGTCGGCTCTCGCTTCCGCGCCGGTAATCCACTGACTTTGCCCGTTGGCGAGCGCGAGCTTGCCGTCGAGGCTCATGCCGAGCTTCAGCGTAATGAACGGGCGACCGCGCTGGTGGCGGCTGTGAAAGCCGCGATTGAGCCGGCGCGCCTCATTCGCCATTACCCCGCCGGTTACGCGGACGCCGGCCGCTTCAAGCTGGCGCACGCCGGCGCCAGCGACCTGCGGATTGGTGTCCCCGTCGGCATAGACCACGCGGCTGACGCCCGCTTCGATAAGGCCTTCGGTACACGGTGGCGTGCGCCCGTAGTGGCAACAGGGCTCAAGGGTGACGTAGGCAGTGGCGCCGCGGGCTTTGTCGCCGGCATCGGCCAGTGCGACGCGCTCAGCGTGTGGGCCGCCGGCGTGGTGATGAAATCCGCGCCCCACAATTTCCCCGTCTCGCACCAACACGCAACCCACGCGGGGATTGGGCTTGGTGGAACAGCGACCGCGCTCGGCCAGTCGCAGGGCGAGCGCCATGAAACGGCTGTCTGTTGGAGCAGTGTCCACCGCGCCGGGCCGGACGCCTGCGCGTCAGCCGCGCTCCTTGTCAGGTTCCTGGGGCAGCAAGGCCAGCTGATGTTCGCGCGCGCCCGGCGGTAAATCGTTCTCCAGCCGCTCGATTTCCTCGAGAAAGGCGCGCACGTCTTCGAAGCTGCGGTAGACGGAAGCGAAACGAACGTAGGCCACCTGATCGAGCGCCCGCAGTTCCTCCATCACCAACTCGCCGATGCGGCGGGAATCGATTTCGCGATCGCCGCCTTCGCGCACCCGGCGCCGGATCCGGTCGAGCGCGGCTTCCACACGCTCCATGGCAACGGGGCGTTTTTCCAGCGCCTTGACCACTCCGCGCCGCAGCTTTTCATCGCTGAAAGTCTCCCGCCGACCGTCGCTTTTAGTCACGCGCGGCAGGCTGAGTTCGGCGGTCTCGTAGGTGGTGAAGCGCGCTTTGCACTCCATGCACTCGCGCCGCCGCCGGATTTGGTCACCTTCTCCCAGCAAGCGGGAGTCGATGACGCGGGTATCGTTATGGGTGCAGAAGGGACAGTGCACGGAGGACAGCCGCCTAGGCCGAATACACCGGGAATTGCTGACAAAGTTCCTTCACGCGACCGCGGACATCGGCGATGACCGCCGGCTCATCCATGTGGTCCATGACTTCGCACATCCAGCGCGCCACCGTGCGCACCTCGTCTTCGCGGAAGCCGCGCGTGGTCACCGCCGGGGTGCCGATGCGAATGCCGCTGGTGACGAAGGGCGACTGCTTGTCGTTGGGCACCGCGTTCTTGTTGACCGTAATAAATGCCTGGCCGAGCGCCGCGTCTGCCGCCTTGCCGGTGTAGCCCTTGGCGCTGAGGTCGAGCAGGAAGAGATGGTTGTCGGTACCACCGGAAACGACATCGTAGCCTGCGGACAGGAAGGTCTCCGCCATTGCACGCGCGTTGCGCAGCACCTGTTCCTGATATTCCCGGAAGCCCGGTGCCATCGCCTCTTTGAAGGCAACCGCCTTGGCGGCAATCACGTGCATCAAGGGGCCGCCCTGCGTGCCGGGAAACACCGCCGAATTCACTTTCTTTTCGAGCTCTTCGTTGCCCTTGCCCAGAATGATGCCGGAGCGCGGGCCCCGCAGAGTCTTGTGGGTGGTCGAGGTGGTCATGTCGGCCAGCGCGACCGGGCTCGGATAAAGCCCCACGGCCACCAGACCCGCCACATGGGCCATATCCGCCACCATATAGGCGCCAACCTCATCGGCAATTTCGCGAAACCGGGCCCAGTCGAGCACGCGGGAGTAGGCAGAGAAGCCGGTGATGATGAGACGCGGGCGATGTTCGCGGGCAAGGCGGGCCACTTCGTCGTAGTCGATCAGCCCGGTATCGGGGTTAATCCCGTATTGCACGGCGCGGTAGGTGCGGCCCGAAAAATTAACCGCCGCGCCGTGGGTGAGATGGCCGCCGTGGGCGAGGCTCATTCCAAGCACGCAGTCGCCGGCGTTCAGCATGGCGAGATAAACGGCGCCATTGGCCTGCGATCCGGAATGCGGTTGGACGTTGGCGTAGGCCGCGCCGAACAGCTGTTTCGCCCGGTCGATGGCGAGTTGTTCGACCACGTCAACGTATTCGCAGCCGCCGTAATAGCGCTTGCCGGGATAGCCCTCGGCATATTTGTTGGTCAGCACCGAGCCCTGGGCCTCGAGCACGCGCGGGCTGGCATGGTTCTCGGAAGCAATCAGTTCGATGTGGTCTTCTTGACGCTGGCGTTCGTTGTTCAGCGCGTCGGCAAGCTCAGGATCAAAGTCCTGAATACGCATGTCATGGGAAAACATAGTCCGAGTTACTCCGTTGATGATGGTGAGAGCGGAACACCGGCACGCGGCATCCCGTTGAGGCTTGTCAGCAGTTTCCCCGCTACGGGCGCGAGGCCCGGTATGGATGAAAGACCGGCGCTGCGACACTCATAGCGAGTTCGCCGCAGACGGGGCATTATCAGGGAACGGGCCATTCACCTCAATGAAACATAGCGACAAACTCCGGACATTCAGCGCCGCGCGCGGGCTGCAAACGGCGGATAGCGCTCGATATGTTGGCCACCGTCGCGCACTCAGCGTGGGCCAACGTAGCCACCACTCGAAATCAACCCGCGTAAATCATCAGCATCGCTCAGGCCAGCAGCAGTGACCGCATTCAGCGATTCATCCACCAGTTCCCTTGCCCGCGTCGGTGACAGCCCGCCCGAAGCGCGTTTCCAGATCTTCAACAGTGACCGCCTGAATCGCGTGTACGCCAGTCTCTTGCCGCGTCAGGAAGCGCTGATTCGAGTCCTGCCGCTGCTGTTTCACGCCAATCATCCCCTGCTACCGGGCTATGTTTCGCCGGAGACTCCCTGCGGCATCAGCGACTATGCGCCCGATCAGGCCGCGCTGAGCGCGATGCGACAGCTCGCCCGAACCTATGTGTTCGAGCAACGGATGTTGCGTAGCTTTGCGATCAACGGGCTCTATCTCATGGGGAGTCCGGGAACCATTGCCTATACGCGCGACAGCGATTTCGACGTGTGGCTGGTGCACGATCCGGCGCTCGCCCCCGAAGCGATTGCGCTATTGAGAGACAAAGCCCGCCGCATCGAAGAGTTCTCGGCGCAACTGGGTCTGGAGGTGCATTTCTTCGTCTTTGACGCGGAGAGCTTTCGGCACGGCGCAACGCTGGACATGAGCAACGAAAGCGCCGGCAGCTCCCAGCATTTTCTGCTGCTGGACGAGTTTTATCGCTCCAGCATTCTGCTTGCCGGCATGCTCCCGATGTGGTGGGCGGTGCCGCCGGAAGCCCAACACTGTTACACCGAATTTGTCGCAGAGGCGCTGCACACGCGACGCCTGTGGGCGCAGCACTTCGTTGATTTCGGGGGCCTCGAGCAAATTCCGGCCGGTGAATTTTTTGGTGCCACCGTCTGGCAGCTCTACAAGAGCATTGAGTCACCGTACAAATCGGTGATGAAGCTCCTCTTGATGGAAGCCTACGCGGCCTCGTATCCCAATGTCTCCGAGTTGCTGAGTCATCGACACAAGCGCGCGCTCCTGCAAGCAGATGCCACCCTCGATCAGCTTGATCCCTATCTCGCCATGTACCGCCGGGTGGAGGAATATCTTCAGCAAAACCATGACGAAACCCGGCTGCGCGTTCTGCGCCGGGCGTTCTATCTGAAGGCCAGCGACCCGCTCAACTCGGCTCGCAGCAGCGATTGGCGGCGGGAACTCCTGCAACAGTTGCTTAATGAATGGGAATTCACGCCAGCAGAAATCAAACATCTGGACGAGCGTCCGCTCTGGCGGATCGATAACGCCGTCGAAGAGCGACGGGACATCGTCAAGGTGTTGCAGAAAAGTTATGCCTCGCTCTCGGACTTTGCGCGGAGCCATGGCGACAAGCGCATCACCGAAACCGATTTGAGCGTCCTCGGCCGCAAGCTGTATGCGGCCTTCGATAAAAAGCCCAACAAGATTGAACTCATCTCGCGCGGCCTGTGCACCGCGCCGGAAGAAACCGAACTGTCGTTGTATCAACTCACGTTTGAGCGCGCCGGCACCCAATGGGTGTTGTTCCGTGGCAACGTTGCGCCGGACGAACTGGCCAGCAGGTCGCCACTGCATCGCTCAAGCGCGCTGCTGGACGTGCTGGCCTGGAGCTTTTTCAATCGACTCTGCAACTCGCAGACAGTTTGGCACTGCGCGATTGGTAGCCGGCGGCAGTCACCACAGAACGTGCGGCGACTGCTCGAGACGCTGGAGGCGCACTATCCTTCACGGGAACTGGTGGCCAGCGAAACGCTTTCGCTGAGTCTTCCAGCGCGGGTCGTGAGCGCGCGTTTTTTTGTGAATTTCAGCCTTGAATCTGCAGCCCCCGTCCTCCCCGACGGCGGCGTGATGACCAGCAACCGCACCGATGCGTTCCAGTTCGGCGGTCAGCGCGTCAACCTCGTCAAAAGCGTCGACCTGCTGTTGCAAACGAGTTGGGAGGAACTGTTCAGCTATCACTTTGAGGGCGATGACAGCCCGCTGAAAGCCGCCTGCGAATATCTGAACCGATTCGATCCCGCACGGGCGCTGCCGGGTGAAGAACCCGACGTGCATTGCTTCGACCTTGACTACGGCCAGTTGATTGCGCAGCGGGTCAATCGCTTTCTGCAAACCTTGCGGAGCGCGCATGCCCGAATCGATAGCGAATCCTCCAGCATCGTCACCGCGCGACTGGGCGACAAGCTCTTTGATGTCACGTTGGATGACAACGGGGCCAGCTATCGAACGCACGCCACCCTCGCCTCGCTGACGCGCGCGCTGGGGGAGCAGTCGCCGCGCTTCAAGCAGGTGTGGTTCGACCCGGCGTGCGCGCCGGAGTCTCCGCTACAGTTCATTTATCAGCGCAATCAGCGTGGAAAAATTCAGGTGTATGCCTGGCCGCGGCGCGACCGCATTGATGTCTTCGTGGTCGATCGTGATGGCAGCCTGGTGAGCTACGTGCATCAGGATCCAGATCCCCACGTTTTGTTTTCCCATCTCCACCAGTTCTTTGAAAACGCCCAACGCCATTCGCCGGCGTTCGATGGCGAACCCGCCGGCTCGCTACAGACCGTGGAGTTTGCCATCGTGCAAACGCGCGCCGCGCAGGAGTTCAGTGCGCTGGCGGTTCCCCCGCCGACCGCCACGCGACGCCACTACCTGCCGCTACGGCTGTATGTCGACCTCGACGCCCATGGCAAAACCCAGTTCAGCGCCTATCTGGAAGATCAGGAGTTTTCTTCGGGTGAGCACGGGGTCGCGTTTTTTGATGCCATCGCCGTCTCGGTCCGCAGTCGGCGAGTCAGTCGCGGCCACTACCCGGTGTTCATTACCGACCTCGAACTGTCTGACCGTCTGCTCCGGGAGCGCGGTCTGGAGCCGCGGCATTTGCTCGAACTCCTGCGCCAGAAACTGCGCATCGAGCGCCAACTTTCGCAGGCCCTGCTGAAGGTCAAACCCGACGGCCACGCGTAGGGCCGGGGAATATGGGTACAATCGCCGCGTTCCTGAATTCCCCTCGCGAGCCCTTATGACGCCTATCGATTCCCTGCTTTCCCGCGCGGAAAGCCTGCTTACCCGCCTCGAAGCGCTGTTACCGCCCGCCCAGAGCAGCAGCCTTGGTGACGGCATCGCCTGGCGCTGGCGCAAACGGAATGGCCAAGGCTGGCTCGCACCGATTACCCGTTTCAGTTCCATCACGCTGGCCGATCTGCAGCACATCGAAGTACCGCGCACCGAACTCGAACGCAACACGCGTCAATTCCTGCAAGGGCTGCCCGCCAACAACGCGTTGCTATGGGGCCCGCGCGGCACCGGTAAATCCTCGCTGGTAAAGGCCTTGCTGAATGCCTACGCCGATCAGGGCCTGCGGCTGATTGAGGTTGAGCGTCAGGACCTTATCGATCTCCCTGAAATTGTGGAGCACGTGGCCGAGGCCCCGGGGCGTTTCATCGTCTTCTGCGACGATCTCGCCTTTGACGAGCACGACCAGACCTACCGGGCGTTGAAGACCGTGCTGGACGGCTCGGTGCTGGGCGCGCCGGACAACCTGCTGATTTACGCCACGTCGAATCGGCGTCATCTGGTGCCCGAACGGCAGCGCGACAATCAGGACGCTCGCTATGACGAAGATGGCGAAGTGCATCAAAGCGAAGCGGTGGAGGAAAAAATTTCTCTCTCCGAGCGCTTCGGCCTGTGGCTGTCATTCCATCAGTTCAACCAGTCGCGCTATCTGGATATCGTCACCCACTGGCTGATGCAGTTGGAAGTGGCCGATCCGGAAGCGCCCGAAGTGCGGCACGCCGCCCTGCAGTGGGCGCTGCTGCACGGTTCGCGCAGCGGCCGCGCGGCGCAACAGTTCGCGCGTGACTGGGCCGGACGCAGCGGTCTGAAATAACGGCCCCGGGTCCAGCGTCGTTTGGGCTCATCAGCAATGACAGCAGTTGCCGACGGACAGCGCGGCAAGCTTTTCGCAGTGGAGGATTTGTGAAGCGTTTTGCAATTATCGGTGGTAGCGGTCTCGATCAACTCAACGCGCTCGAGATCACGGGGCGGCGCCCCGTCATGACACCGTGGGGAGCGCCTTCAGCCCCTTTGTGCGAAGGGCTCTTCAAGGGCGCTCCGGTGGTCTTTCTGCCGCGCCACGGGGAGGAACATTCGCTACCGCCCCACCGCATCAACTACCGCGCCAATATCGCGGCGCTACGCGATGCGGGGGTGACGGACATCATCGCGGTGACCGCGGTAGGCGGCATCGGCGCAGATTCTGGCCCGGGCGTGCTGGTGGTGCCGGACCAAATCATCGATTACACCTACGGTCGCGAGCACACATTTTTTGATGGCATGGGCGCGACCGTTGACCATGTCGATTTCACCCTCCCCTACAGCGCGAGCTTGAGAAAGCTACTCCTCGAAAGTGCAGCACGGGTGGGGCAAGCGATCGTCGATGGCGGCGTGTACGGCGCGACGCAGGGACCGCGCCTTGAGTCCGCCGCCGAGATTGCGCGCATGGCGCGCGACGGCTGTACCCTGGTGGGCATGACCGGCATGCCCGAAGCCGCACTAGCGCGCGAGGCGGGGCTGGATTACGCCACCCTGTCGCTGGTGGTGAACTGGGGGGCCGGCATTGGCGGCGGCGAAGTGGTGTCGATTGAAGAAATCATGCAGTGCCTGCGCGACGGCATGGGGCGCGTACTCGAGGTGGTGAGCGCGGCGCTCAGCGCCGGCCTCAGTCCGCAGGCCCAGGCGTAGCGGCAGACCGCAGCGGCGGCGTCTCAAGCGGCGCTGTCGCGGGTTCAGCGGTGGTGGGCTCGCCCGTGGTCTCCGGTAAAACCTGCACCAGCAGGCCTAACAAGGCGTGATCGATGTAACGCAGTTCGCCCACGCGCAGATTCTGATTGGGGCTTACCTTCACGCGCTGCGAGTCGAGCAGCACCCAGAACTCACCGCTAACGCGAATCTCAGGGCCCGCTTCGCGCAGGCGCAAAGTCCCCTCGACCGCCGGTGCGGCCTCCTCCGGCAACACCGGAGAGCGGAGATAGATCGGCTCCGCTGCCCGCCCGGGCTGGCGCCAGGCGGTATGCAACAAAACCTCATAGCCCGCCGTTTTACGCAGCACGGCGCTTGCGCCGCCCAAGCGGAGTGAAGAAGCCGGCAGGGCAGTGAAGTAGTCCGGCGACTCGCCCTTGACCGCCTCACGCAATGGCGTTGCGCCGCCAAGCGCGGGCGCTTGCTCATCGGCGGCCCACATCGACGCCTGCGCCGAGTCGCTGTAACGGAAAGCGATGACCTCGACGGTAAACGACGGCGCTGCGCGCGCCGGCACGGCGAGGGTTAAAAGGCTTAGCAGGATCACCCCTGGCCAGCGTTTCATGTCAGTCGCTCCAGCACCGACTCGAGTTCCTTGAAGCGCATCTCGTCCTCGGGCAAGTCTTTCCGCAAGCGCAGTTTGTCCTGACCATCAAGTCGATAATGCCGATCGGTTTGGATGAGTTTGATCACCTTCACCGGATCGACCTCGGGCTTGGGACGGAACTCGAGCAGTCCGCCCTGACGCGAGAAATCGAGGCGCTTAATGCCTAAGGCATCGGCACGCAACTTGAGCGAGGACAGGCGAAACAGATTGTGGACGGCTTGGGTGCAAGGTCCAAGGCGGTCGATGAGTTCTTCTTTCAACAGCAGCAGTTCGTGGTCGTCGGCGGCGGTCGCGATCCGCTTGTACAACACCAGACGCGCATGCACGTCGGGCAGATAGTCTTCCGGCAACAGGGCCGGCAAGTGCAGATCGGCTTCGCAGCCGCGCGAAGTGAGGGCTTCCAGATCGGGCTGGCGCCCGGCCTTCAGGGCCGACACCGCGCGATTGAGCAATTCGCTATACAGCCCGAAACCGATTTCCTGAATCTGACCGCTTTGGTCATCGCCCAGAATCTCACCCGCGCCGCGAATTTCCATGTCGTGGGTGGCGAGGGTGAACCCGATACCAAGTTCTTCCAAGGACTCGATGGCTTCGAGTCGTTTGAGCGCGTCCGGCGTCATCGCCTTGCGATGGGGCACGATGAGGTAAGCATAGGCCCGGTGGTGCGAGCGGCCGACCCGTCCGCGCAGCTGATACAGCTGGGCGAGACCAAAGCGATCGGCGCGGTAGATGATCATCGTGTTGGCGTTGGGCACGTCGATGCCGGTCTCGATGATGGTGGTACACACCAGCACATTGCAGCGCCGGTGATAGAAGTCGAGCATCACCTGCTCCAGCGCCTTCTCGCGCATCTGGCCGTGCGCAAACTGCACGCGAGCCTGGGGCACCAGCGCCGCCAGTTCGTTGGCCATCTTCTCGATCGTCTCGACATCGTTGTAGACGAAATACACCTGGCCGCCGCGCGAGAGTTCGCGCATCAGCGCCTCGCGGATGATTTCATCCGACCATTCCTGCACGAAGGTCTGCACCGCCAGCCGCTTGCTGGGCGCGGTGGCAATCACCGACAGCTCCCGCATGCCCGACAAGGCCATATTGAGCGTGCGCGGGATGGGCGTGGCGGTGAGGGTGAGGATATCCACCTCGGAGCGCAGCGCTTTGAACTGCTCTTTCTGGCGCACCCCGAAGCGATGCTCTTCGTCGATGATGACGAGCCCCAGATTCTTGAAGCGCACTTCGCGCCCCAGCAGCTTGTGCGTGCCCACCACGATGTCGAGCGTGCCTTCGGCCAGTTCGGCAAGCGCGGTGCGCATTTCGCCGGAATCACGGAAACGGGATAGCTGACCAATGCGGACCGGCCAATCGGCAAAGCGATCGCGAAAGCTCTGGTAATGCTGTTGCGCGAGCAAAGTGGTGGGCACCAGCACCGCTACCTGCCGCCCGCCGCTGACCGCAATCCAGGCCGCGCGCATCGCCACCTCGGTCTTGCCAAAGCCGACATCGCCGCAGACCAGGCGGTCCATGGGCTGCGACTTCTGCATGTCTTCGCTCACCGCTTCGATCGCAGCAAGCTGGTCTGGGGTCTCCTCAAACGGGAAGCCCTGCTCGAAGGCCAGATAGCCTTCGCGGTCCAGTTCAAACGCATGCCCTTTGCGGGCCGCGCGCCGGGCGTGGATTTCCAGCAGTTCGGCGGCAACATCGCGAATGCGTTCGGCCGCTTTGCGCCGCGCCTTATCCCACTGACCGCTGCCCAGCTTATGCAGCGGCGCACGATCGGGGTCGATGCCGGTGTAACGGCTAATCAAGGCCAGCGACGACACCGGCACATAGAGCTTGGCGTCGTCGGCATATTCGAGCTTGATGAACTCGTTGCTGAAGTCGCCCATCGACAACACTTCCAGGCCCAGATAACGCCCAACCCCGTACTGCTCGTGGACCACCGCCGCGCCGATGCGCAATTCGGCGAGATTACGCACCACGGCGTCCTGATCGACATTACTGCGACGTCGGCGTCGACGCTGCGACGCCCGCTCACCAAAGAGCTGGGACTCAGTGACGATCGTGAGCGCAGGCGAGGTGATCTCGACGCCGTCGGCCAGCGGCCCGACGGTGAGCCCGACGCTGGCGTCACCGCTTTCAAATTCCGCCCAGTTCTGCAGTGATTTAAGCGCGAGACCCTGCGCGCGAAACAGTTCGATGAGCGTCTCGCGCCGCCCGTTCGATTCCGCCACAAACAGCACGCGCCCGGTGTGGCGCGTCAGAAACTCCTCAACCGCCAGCAAGGGCGTGCGGGCGCGGGAATCGATGGGGAGTCGGGTGCCGGGCTTGGTGGCGAAGGTGAAAGCCTTGGCGCGCTCAGCCCATTCCTCCGGCTCAATTTCGATGCAGGCATAGCGCGCAAACGCCAGTTCAAGTTCGGGGGCGCTGAGGAACAGCCGCGCCGGCGGCAACAGGGGCCGCTCGATGTCGTGACGGAGTTGCTCGTAGCGCTCGTCTACGGCGCGCAGAAAAGAGGCCGCCGCCGGCTCGGCCGCGCCATCGATGATCACCAGACTGTCTTTCGGCAGGTAATCGAACAGGGTCGAGACATCGTCGTAGAACAGCGGCAGGTAGTACTCGATGCCGGGCGGCGCCAGGCCGTCGCTAATGTCTTCGAACACCGAACTTGCGGTGGGGCGGCCTTCGAAGGCCAGCCGCCAGTTGCGGCGGAAAGTGGCAATGCCCTCGGCCGACATCGGCACTTCGCGCGCCGGCAGGATGCGGATGCTCTCAATGGCCTCGGTGGAACGCTGAGTCTCGGTATCGAAGCGACGCAGGGCTTCAATATCGTCGCCAAAAAGATCGATGCGGAACGGCGCGTCTTCGCCCATCGGGAAGACGTCGATCAATGAACCGCGAATCGCGAAATCCCCGTGGTCCATGACCTGCGGGACGCTGCGATAGCCTGCTTCCATGAGCTGACGCCGAAAGGCATCGCGATCCAGCGTTTGGCCGGTGCTCAACAAGAAACTCTGGCCCTGCAACCACTGGCGCGGGGGCAGGCGATGGAGCAGCGAGGCGATCGAGACGATCAAAACGCCGCGTCGGAGTGTCGGCAAGGCGGAGAGCGTGGCGATGCGGTCGGAGATGATGTCCTGATAGGGGCTAAACCGGTCGTAGGGCAAGGTCTCCCAGTCCGGCAGATGAAACTTGGGCAAATCCGGCGCAAAAAAGGGAATTTCGGCGTCTAGCTGCGCGGCGCTTTGGGAGTCCGCACAGACCACGAGGCAAAACCCGCGGCTAGCTTCCACCGCGCGGGAAATGGCCAACGCGCGCGCGGCACCATGCAGGCGCGCCCAGCGCGTGAGACCTGACTTGTTTGAGGGAAGCGCAGGCGCGAGCGGGCTCTGGCGGGTCAAATCATCCATAGGGCAGCATCAACTCTGGCGGGCGCCAGCAATTTCCGCGGCGATGGCGGCGATTGCCGCCAGCGGGTCGGGCGCGCGGGTAATCGGGCGACCAATGACCAGGAAATCGCCGCCGGCCGCGCACGCGGCGGCGGGCGTGGCAATGCGCTGCTGGTCATCTTGGGCGCTACCGGCCGGCCGCACCCCCGGCGTGACGGTCAGAAACGCCGGGCCACAGACGGCTTTTACCAACGCAATTTCCTGGGGCGAGCACACCACGCCGTCCAGCCCGGCCGCATGTGCCAGTCTGGCCAAACGCTCAACCTGCGCCGCAGGCTCGGCATCAATTCCGACCTCCTTCAGGCGCGCGTGGTCGAGGCTCGTCAACACCGTTACGGCTACCAATAAGGGACGCGCCTCGTCTTCACCCAAAGCGGCACGCGCGGCCTCCAGCATTTCCCGTCCGCCGCTGGCATGCACGTTCACCATCCACACGCCCATGTCGGCGGCCGCCTTGCAGGCAGCGGCAACGGTGTTCGGAATGTCGTGAAATTTGAGATCGAGAAACACCCGCAAACCGCGCTCGTGCAGCGCGCGGCAAATGGCGGGGCCTTCACGCGTAAAAATTTCCTTGCCCACTTTGACCGCGCAGGCGGTTCCCGCCAGACGGTCGGCGAAGGCCAGCGCTTCGCGGCCCTCGGCGAAATCAAGCGCCACGATGATTGTGCGCTCGTCGGTTGCTCTCATGAGTTACTCACCTTCAATACCGTAGATAGGTTTGACCGTGCTCCAGGATTTGCAGCCCGGGCAATGCCAATGCAGCGTATGCCCGGAAAATCCGCAGTGGCCGCATTGATAAGTCGCTTTTCCTGCGATGAGCCGGATGGTCGTTTCCTTTAAGACCTGAAAATCGTCCAGGGCCTCGCCCTGCGCCCCGTGCAACGCATATTCGACCAGTCGTTCAATGCCGCGAATGGTGGGTCTGATTTTGAGTTCATGCACGATGTAGCGCTTGGCCTCCACCAGACCGTCTTGTTCTGCTTTCAATTCGCCCAAAGCCAGCGTGGCCGACACACCTGCCCGCAAGCCGGCGAGGCGGGTGAGATACTCGCGAAACTCATCCGGTTGCTGGAGGCCGCGATAGCAGCGGGCTAGCGGCGCCATGATTTCAGGCAGAAACGCGAGGTCTTGCTGTTCGATGCGCTTCAAGTGCTGTAGCGCGCGCTCAAAGTCGCGGGCAGCGATGGCGAGATTCGCGAACATCAGGCTGGCGCGCACGCTGCGGCGGTCCGCAAGTAGCGCCTTGTCGAGGAGTTCCTGCGCCTCATCGCGAGCCCCGCGTGCAATGCATTCCTCGGCCTGCTCGCAATAGAAATGAGCGCGCTCAAGCGCGCGGTTTTCACCGCTTAAGGATTCCAGACGAGTGCTGTATTCCAGCGCTTTGTGCCAGTCTTGTTCCTGTTGATAGATGTCGATCAGATGGCGCAGGGCCTGCGGCTGATACATCCCGATATCGAGCAGCTCCATAAACAGGTTTTCGGCGCGGTCAAACAGGCCCGAGCGCATGTAGTCCAGGCTCAACTCCAGCAGCGCCAGACCGCGTTGGCGCACATCGAGGGTGGAGCGGGCGACCAGATTCTGGTGGATACGGATAGCGCGATCGACCTCGCCGCGACGGCGAAACAGATTGCCCAGCGCGAGATGGGTTTCGACCGTTTCAGTTTCGACGTCGAGCGCTTTGATGAAGACTTCAATCGCTTTGTCGGGCCGGTCATGCAGCAGGTAGTTCAGCCCCATGAAGTAATCGGTGGCGACCTGCGAGGAGTGGTCCCGCCGGCGCGCGAGTTGCGCCAACTCACGTCGCCCCAGCACCCAGCCGGATACAGCGGCAATGGGCAACAACAGCACCGCCAGAAAGAACAGCCACTCAAGGACCATCAACGGGTTCCGTCGAACGCTTGGCCGCCGGCGGTGTGCTGGTGAGCGTTCGGCGTTCGCGCTCAAGCCGATAAATGCGGCGTGCGAGTCGCCATCGCCCGGGCAACATGGCCAAGGCA
>CAMCQE010000057.1 GCA_945876945.1 Klebsiella pneumoniae | reverse complement strand
TGGGACTGGTTAAAACAGTTTGAGATATTTGCTTATACCGATGCCACAGGCTTGCGGGTGCGACGCGCACTGCCAGGCGTTCCGGAGACTTCATTGTTGTGGAGTACCGGCATGGGCCTGCGTCTGACCGGTTTTGATTCCATCAATGCGCTACTGGTGTGGGGCCACCCGCTTCGTTCTTCGGACCGAACAAAAGAGGGCGATGAGCGAGTGCACTTCAGCGTCGGCTACGATTTTTAACGGCGTAACTGACTTGTTTGAACTATGTTCGTAATACGCGCGTCATTGACACCTAACACCCTAACCTAACGATTGCCGTTCCCGAGTCTTCAGCATGCGAAAGATATCCGAAATGACACGATTTTCTGCCCTAGTGGCTGCAACGATTTTAGTCTTCAGCAGTAATGCCCTGGCCTGGTGGAATCCAGATTGGTCATATCGCAAGGCAATTACACTCGATACCACGCCCACGGGAATCGCGACTACCAGCGACCTCACCGACAGCCCTGTGCTGATTCGACTCCATACCGGAAACTTCACGCATTTCCTCGACCTGACAGACGGCGGCGGCGATATCCGCTTTGTGGCGGGCGACGACAAGACACCTCTGCAGTTCCATATCGAAAAGATTGACGTGGTCAACGAGATGGCGTTCGTGTGGGTGAAAGTTCCGTCGATTAAGGCGGCATCCGGACCGGCTCCAGCCCCGGCCAAAGATGCGGACCCTGAGGCGCCAGTCGACGGTACCAACAAGATTTATATGTATTTCGGCAATGCGAAGGCGAGCAAAGGCGGACCGAGTCCGGCGACTTATGGACCGGCAAACGCGCTCGTTTACCACTTCGACGACGTATCCGGAATTCCTGCAGACCGCTCGCCAAGTGCATTACCGGCGCCCGCATTTACCGGCGCCGCCAATCCTGCCTCCCTCATCGGGGCAGGGGCCAAATTCTCCGGCACGAGTCTTCTCACGATCGCCGACGCGCCGATTCTGGCAGTGAACCCGACGCAGGGCTGGGGCTTCGAGACGTGGGTCAAACTGGATGCGCCGCAAACCGATGCCTACCTGTTCGACCGAAAGACCGGCGAGCAGCGGCTCACGATTGCGATCGGCGCTACGGGCGTAAAGTTGTCCTACACGCCGGCCACGGGCTCCGCGGTTGAGACCGCTGAAGTACCGTTGACGCCGGCCGCTTGGCACCATGTGGCGATGACCGCCCAAAACGGCCAGTTCGTCCTCTATATTGACGGCGCACAAGCAGGCACCGTGTCCTCAACAGCGGAGGCACTCACCGGCGCAATCACAATTGGTGGCGCGGTTGATGGTGCGCACGGACTGGTTGGGGAGATCGACGAGCTTAGAATCTATGCGGTTGCTCCAAGCCCGGACGCTATCAAGTTGGCCGCGGCCCTCGAGGGCGTAGACGTCAGGGGCCTTACCTATCTTGCAGATGAGAGCGCGGATCAGGAAGGCGCGGGGGAGGCTGACGAGCACAGTTCCTCCTACTTCGGCATCATCTTGAATCAGGTGTTCGGCAACAAAGAAGCCATCATCGAGCAGTCCGTCATCATGGTCTGTGCATTCATGGGACTGGTCGCCTTCGCTGTGATGGCGCTGAAGCAGATGTACCTCATGAAGTGTCGTAAGGCGTCTGACAAATTCCTGAAGGCGTACGAAAGTCTCGGGGTTCAGGAGAAACAGGGCCTTGATGCGCTAGTCGATCAGGAAGCGAACTTCGGGCAGTCGCCGCTGTTCAAGATTTACCGCCAGGGCATTAACGAACTACTTCGACGCCGTGGGCCCCACGATGCCCCGATGCATATGAACAAGCGCGCACTGATCTCCATTGAGGCCGCGCTCGATGCGGTAATGGTGCGTGAGGGACAGCGCCTCAACGCGCAAATGGTGTTGCTAACCATTGCCATCTCAGGCGGCCCCTTCATCGGCCTGCTGGGCACAGTGGTCGGGGTGATGGTGACTTTTGCCGCCATCGCGGCTTCCGGTGATGTGAACATCAACGCGATTGCGCCGGGTATGGCGGCCGCACTGCTCGCGACCACCGCGGGGCTCGCGGTCGCGATTCCAGCCTTGTTTGGCTACAACTATCTGGGGTCAAAAGTAAAAGAACTCTCCGCCGACATGCACGTGTTCGCGGATGAGTTTTTGGCCCGAATGAACGAAATTTACGGCGATTGAGGCATCACCCATGGCGAGTGCGGGTCCAGGCGACAACGAACCATATGACGACATCAACATCACGCCGATGCTCGACCTCGCGTATGTGTTGCTCATTATTTTTATCATCATGACGACTGCTAGCGTACAAGGCATCAAGGTGAACTTGCCGCAGGCAAGTTCGGCGCCGAGTTTGGCGAAACCCAAGACCAAAGCGGTGACCATCACCGCCGAGGGTCAAATTTATCTGGATACTTATCCGATGAGTCTTGAAGAGTTGGAGCAGCGCCTTGGCCAATTCAAAGCTGCGGATCCCGAATTACCGGTGGTGGTGAAAGGCGACGCGGCTGTTCAGTACGAAAAGGTGATGCAGGTATTGGACATGCTCGGCCGCCTGCAAATCACCCAGTTAGGTCTGGTGACCCAGAAACTGGTGAAATGACGCTGCCGCATGCGGGATTCTGACAACAACGAAGTTAAGAACTGGCGGCCATTGGTCATCGGGGCTTTGATCGCTATTTTGGTGATCGCGGTGATTGTGTGGGGAGCGCTCCGCATGATGGCTAATTCCAAGGTGGCACCTCCACCGCGGGAGCAGAAAATCATCGTGATGCCGCAACAAGCGCCGCCACCGCCGCCACCGCCGCCCAAAGAGGAACCGCCGCCGCCGCCAGAGCAGCCCAAAATTGAGGAACCGACTCCTCAGGAAGAGCCTCAGGAGCAGGACCAGGAGCAGAATGATGAACCGCCGCCCGGCGAAGATTTAGGCGTAGACGCGGAAGGTTCGGGCTCCGGAGACGGGTTCGGGTTGGTCGGCAAAAAAGGGGGGCGCGGACTTATTGGCGGCGGTGACCGCAATCGGTGGTTTGCTGGTCAGGTCCAACAAGATCTGCAGCGCCAACTCGCCGACAATGAAAAGGCCAGAGCCGCTAAATACGGCGTCGTGGTGAAACTCTGGTTCAAGTCCGACGGCAGCGTTGACCGCTATGAAATGGCAGGCACCGTTGGGGACAAACAGAGTGAAGCGGCTTTGCGGTCGGTGCTTGACAAGCTCCGCCTCAGCGAAACACCGCCAGAAGATATGCCCCAGCCTCTGAAGCTGCGGATCGTTTCACGCTAACCGGACTACCTTGGAAGTGGGTCAGACCTTGAAGATTAAAAACTCTCTTGCAGTAACAATGAGCATCTTGCTTGGTGGACTTAGCCTCGGGGTAAGCGCCAGTGAACAGCAGGAATTGCTGCAACTTAAAAACACTGTCGTCAATCTGGTTGACGCGCTTGTAAAACAGGGCGTACTGGACAAACAGCAGGCGGCCGCCCTCATCAACAAAGCAGAATCCGACGCCAAAAAGCAGGCGGCCGCCCAAGTGGCCGCGGCGCCGGCCGTTGCTGTGCCTACGCCAGCAGAGGCATCGAACGTGGCGCGTGCTGCCAATGGCAAACAAGTGGTTCGAGTGCCGTATGTGCCTGAGTTCGTCAAAGACGAAATACGCAATCAGCTTCGCAACGAAATGAGGCAAGACATCCTTGCGGATGTCAGCGATAAGGCTAAAAAAGAGCGTTGGGGCGTGCCGGACGCGTTGCCAGCTTGGGTAAATTCGGTGAAGTTTTATGGCGATGCCAGGTTTCGGAGTCAATATGATGACTTCGGTTCCGAGAATGCCGATAGGCTGAGTCCCGAGAATCTTTATTTAAACGTTCTGCAGGTAAACAGGGGGCGCACGCTCAACGTTAACGATCCCAGGACCTTCCGGAATACCTCCGACGACCAATACCTTTGGCGCGCGAGGATCCGGTTGGGTCTCACAGCAAAAATTGCCGACCACTGGCAGCTTGATACACGGCTGTCGACGGGCAATTTTGAGAATCCGGTCTCCGCCAATATTGTGATGGGGAATTCCGCCAATCGGTATGCGGTGCAGTTAGACCGAGCCCAACTTCGTTATGGCCGCACTGATGAACAGGGCCTCGACTGGCTAACACTTCAGGCGGGACGCCTGCCCAATCCTTGGTTCGGCACCGATTTGGTATGGGATAACGATCTCGGTTTCGACGGCGTTGCCGGTACCTACCGTTATGGGATTAATTTCCAGTCCGATGGCTTGGCCCCCGGGCCCAAAAATCGGAACGTATTCCTGACCGGCGCCGCCCTGCCGATCCAGCAGCCGGACTTTATGTTGCAGGACCGCTGGCTCGTCGGTGGCCAGCTAGGACTCAATTGGGAGTTTGATAACCAAAACCGTTTCACTGCCGGGGCTGCCTTCTACAACTACATTCACATGGCAGGGAAAAGGAACGCCTACCTCAGCAGATTGACCGACGGCACGGCGCCCCTTTTTGTGCAGAAGGGGAACACCCTTTTCAATATTGCAAATGGCCTGCCGACCGACGTGTTATTGGGGCTGGCGTCTGACTACAGGCTCCTCAATTTCACCATGAAGCTTGACCTCGCTAACCTTGCGCCGTACCACGTGATTTTCACGGCGGACGTTGTTAAAAATATCGGCTTTTCGGAAGAAGACGTCGCGAAAAGGACCAGCGGTAGTTCCATTTACCTCTACAACGAAAGCAAGTTGCGCGACCGCAGTCTGGGCGCCCTCTTCGGGGTAGACGTGGGCTGGCGGGAAGTTGAGCAACAAGGCGCTTGGCAAGTGGGATTCGATTACCGATATCTGCAACGCGACGCTGTGCTTGACGCCTTCACCGAATCGACCTTCCATGTGGGCGGGACTGACGCGCAGGGCTATAGGATTACAGGTACTTACGGTATAACCAACAACCTCTGGATGCGGGCACGTTGGATGTCTGCCACCGAGATTGACGGCCCCCCGCTGTCGGTCCAGATTCTCCAAGTTGACCTGAACGCCAAGTTCTAACGCTATGAACCACTTGTCTGTCTCTGCAGTTACAACGCTTGTCGTTCTCTTACTCTCAGTAGGTACCCCGGAAGCATGCTTCGCCGAGGCCAACAATGAAAACGCCGGGCGGGCGCTCGCCAAAGCCCAAGCTTTGCTAAAGCAGGTCAATGCGCAAAAAATCGCAGCTGAGACCGAACTCGCGGCCCTCAAATTAGAGGCGGCGGACAAAGATAAGCAGCTTGCGACCCTGAAGTCTGACCTCAAGACCAACAAAGCCGCGGTCGTAGACACTACAGCCAGCCTCCGTGCAGCCGAACAAAAGGGCACCGGGTTGTCGAATGATTTGGACAGGACGAAAGATAAACTCGACAACGCCTACGAAAAACTCAAAGAACTCGGCGAGAAATACAAATCTACCGTTGTCACCTTGCGCGAAACGGAAAGCGCACGCGCGGGCCTGGAAAGTGATTTGGCGAGCACCAGGGCCGAGCTACAAGATTCTGAAAGGAAAAACCTCGAGCTCTATCAGCTGAATCGTGACGTGGTGTCGCATTTCTCGAACGAGGGGCTGTTTAGCCGATTGGTCCGGTCAGAAACCGCTACGGGTCTCGGTCAAATCAAGACGGAGACGCTCTTGCAGGAATACGAAGGGAAACTCGAAACCAACCTGCGGGATAGCAATCGGTCTGAGGGTAACCGGCCGTGAGTGATGCGCCTGACGGAGGGCGAACGACGGGCCGTCCCGCTTCTGCCGAGGCACTACCCAAGCGCGTGAAGCCTCGCAAATTGCGACGGCCTGTGAATGAAGACGTGCGGGACGACGCCCGGCGCAGTATTTCAGTGCGGGTGAACACATCAGATTACGGCCGACTGAAAATGGTGGCTAAACAACTGGGCGTCCGAGAATCGGATGTTTTCCGCCATCTGTTACGCCTTGGGCTCCGCCGCCTGATCCGAGTGCTCGACGGCGATGTGTCTGAGTCAGAGCGGTTTCGCCTGCTGGTGAGCATGGTAGGTGAATTTTCTGAAGACTTCGGGCTCACGCCTCGCGAGTGCCTCATGCTTCTGAATATGCGCTCATCCAAGCCGCTGCAAATTGATGAGGCGGATCTGGAACTCATCGGCCTGTCGATCACTCACCGGCGCCACGCCCAGTCGCTGTTAGCAGGAATTCTCGGTCATCCGGTGGATGACAAGAATCTGACCCAAAGCCTTGGGGATTATCTGGCATCCAAACATCACTCCGCGCGTTGAGCCCAAATCCTGGCGACGCGCAGCCTCAGTTTCGGCGACAAACTTAAACCTCGGCCTGCGGCATCTCTCAAGAGTCGAAGTTTCGCGCGGACGAACCGTGGTCTAGCGCAAATCGATTGCGGCAGTGCGATTCAACTCGCCAACCTGTCATAAGTCTGGTTTCAAATACTTGTGGTTCGGTATCCTGCTGACGAGACAGCGCTCCCGGAAGAGCCTGTCCATAGGGCAATTGTCTGCGACCACACTGTGTCGCCAGCGGTTGGAACCAAGAACGAATGCCTCAGAACCAGAGTTAATCATGCAAGTCATTCCCTTAATTCTCGCCGGCGGTGGCGGAACACGTCTTTGGCCCTTGTCGCGTAGCCACTACCCCAAGCAATTCTTGTCAGTCGACGGTGTTGAGACCTTGTTACAAGGCACGCTGAACAGAGTATCCGGAAAGGGTGAGAACCCCTTGTCGGGGCTTGGACGACCGATTGTGATTTGCAACGAGGACCACCGCTTCCTGGTCGGTGAACAAGCCCGACTGATCGAGCAGACTTTTGACACTATCTTGCTTGAACCCGTCGGTCGGAATACGGCGCCCGCGCTCACGGCCGCCGCGCTATGTGCCGTTGCCGGGGGAGAAGATCCTCTGTTATTGGCCATGCCCGCTGACCAACTTGTCCGAGACACCGCCGCTTTTCGGGATGCAGTACGGCTAGGTATTGAACAGGCCTCGTCCGGTCGTTTGGTCACCTTCGGGGTTCTCCCGACGGCGCCTGAGACGGGATATGGTTATATCCAGCTCGGTGCACCCGTTCCTGAGGCCGTTGAGGGCGTCCATCATATTGCCGCCTTCCGCGAAAAACCCGCGCGAGAACAGGCTGAGAAATTCATTGCCACCGGTCAATTCCGGTGGAACGCCGGCATTTTTCTCCTGCGTTGTAGCGTCTGGCTCGATGCGATGGCGCGTTACCGCCCGGATATTCTGGCAGCGACCAGATCTGCCATGGAGCAGGGGAGTCGCGATGGTGAGTTCTTCCGATTGGACCGCAACGCGTTTGCCGATTGTCCGTCTGACTCCATCGACTATGCCGTGATGGAGCGGATTGCGTTTGACCAACCTGAGCAAACGGCGGTCATCTCGCTGGACGCCGGATGGTCAGATGTGGGGTCGTGGTCGAGCCTTTGGGAGGTTTCGCCCAAAGACGACGCAGGCAACGTCTCTCGCGGTGATGTTTGCGTTATTGACTCCAAGGATACGCTGGTGTTTTCCGAAAGCCGTCTCGTCGCGGCCGTCGGCTGCCAAGACTTGGTAATTGTGGAAACCGCGGATGCTGTCTTGGTGATGCCTCGGGAACAATCGCAAAAGGTAAAGGCCGTCGTTGATTGGCTGAGCGCCGAAAAACGGGCGGAGCGTTCGACCCACCGCCGCGTCTACCGTCCCTGGGGTTCGTATGAGGGCGTGGACTCGGGCGAGCGGTTTCAGGTGAAGCGAATTGTGGTCAAGCCGGGTGGCTCGTTGTCGCTACAGATGCATCACCACCGCGCTGAGCATTGGATTGTGGTTAATGGAACGGCGCGGGTTACGAGAGGAGAAGAAGTTTTTCTTCTGACCGAAAACCAAAGCACTTTCATTCCGCTCGGCGCGACTCATCGCCTGGAGAACCCGGGCACCATAGCGCTGGAAATGGTGGAAGTGCAGTCCGGCGCCTATCTCGGTGAGGACGACATTGTGAGATTTGAAGACAAATATCGTAGAACCTGATCGGCCAATTGGCTTATCCGTCTCGGCTATTCTCATAGAACCTCGATTTTTCTGCTGGAGATTTAAGCGATGCGCCTGCCGTTGCAACGAGCCTTTGCGTTTCTGGGATTACTAGTTGTACTGCAGACGATGCATCCAACCGAGGCTCGCGCGGCGGACTATCTTTTACGCCCGGGCGACCTGCTGTTGGTATCGGTTTGGCATGAAGCTGATTTGGCGGCAGAGGTATTGATCAGGCCCGACGGCAAATTCAGTTTCCCGCTCGCCGGAGAGATTCAGGCGGCGGGACGCACACCCAGCGATGTGCGAACGGAACTCGTAAAGAAAATCGAAAGCTATATTCCGGACGCCGTCGCGACGGTGATGGTGAAGGACATCGGCGGGAATAAAGCTTTCGTAGTGGGCAAGGTCAATCGTCCTGGCCCGATTCCGATGACAGAGGAGACCAACGTCATGCAGGCCCTGTCCATGGCGGGCGGCACTGCGCAGTTCGCCAGCCTCAAGAGCATCAAGGTTTTGCGCGGGCAGGGCGGTTCGCAAACGGCAATCAACTTCAACTACGACCAAGTCGAGAGCGGCAAATCACTGGAGCAAAACATCGTGCTAGAGCCGGGTGATGTGGTCGTAGTGCCGTAGCTTGCCGAAAGTCCTCAGTGAACACGATGCGGCGTGCGGTTTACGCGTTAGGGTGGCTGGGGATCTGCTCCATCTGGCCCGCGCATGCAATTGAATTCACCGCGACTCCTCAACTCAGCATGGGCGCGCGAGCGACCGACAACGTGCTGTTCTCGAGCGATAACCTCCAAGATGCGCTCGGTTTTGATACTGGAGGGAGCTTGAATCTGAGCGGGCAATCCAACACTTACCGGACCACACTAACGCCTGCATTTAATATCAGGCGCTTTGCAGTGGGAGAGGATCTTGACGCCGACGAATACGGGATTCGGAGTGATCACCAGTGGAAACTGAGTGAGTTGCTCAGCGCCACTCTCAAGGCTGATTACTATCAGGATTCGACTTTAAGCACTGAACTGACCGACGTCGGTCGTCAGAACGACGTTGCCGACCGCGATACGCTCACCCTACAACCAGGCATCATTTATCAGTTGGATGCCAAGAACGCCGTCAATTTGGGGTTCGCATATACCGATGTGACAACCGAGCCAAAGGCTAACCTCGTTGACTACACCTACTCTCAAGCGAGTCTCGGTGGCACTCACTTGCTTTCAGAAACCATGCAGGCCTTCCTCAGCGGGTTCGTGAGTTGGTTTGATGTGCCCAGCGTGCAGAGTTCCACCGCGACATATGGACTTCAAACTGGCGTGACGTGGCAATGGGACGAATTTACGCGACTAGAGGGCTCAATCGGCTATCTGAGCAGCGACATTGATTTCATCGATCAATTCTTTGCCATCGTTGCGGACCCGGTGCCGAGAATTGTGCTGGTGAAAGAAGCCCGGAAGGCCAGCACGAGCGGTCCCATTGCGGGCTTTTCGATAAGCCGAAGTTTTGAATACCTAAAGACGAGTTTTCAGTACTCGAGACAGGTGTCGCCCACTGTGCGCGGGCAGCAATCGCTTGAAGACAGCATGAGTGTCGGAGTTGATTATCAGGTTTCGCGCGAATTGACCGCCGGCATCAGCGGTCAGTACAACATTCGCGCCTCACAGTCCGAGCAGGTGAAATTTGCAGAGGGCAGTCTCAATGCAGATCAAATTAGTACCAGTGGATACCTTGCTTACCGATGCTCTCAACACTCGACGGTACGCGCGGAATACCGATATTCCCATCAAGAACTCACCACCAGCTTTACCAGTGCATCTACCAATGGCGTTTTCCTTACCCTTAATTATGCCGGCGACCCGTTTTCTTTCGGTGTTTGGTAGCCCGCTTAACATCATGTGCGTGGATCGCGCCGCTGAACTCAGGAACTGAATATGGAACAAGCTTCGCCTCAGCCCGTTAATTTGATGGAAGTCGCCCGTCGACGCCTGCCGAGCGCCGTGCTGGTTTTCGCATTGTTGTTGCTAGTGACGTTGGGGTTGGCGCTCGGTCTTCCTGCGATCTACAAATCTCGTGCGGTGGTGCTGATTGAGGCACAGGAGATACCGCAGGATATGGTTCGGTCCATGGTGACCAGTTTTGCGGACCAACGTCTGCAGGTGATTAGCCAAAGAGTGCTGACCAATAGCAATCTTGGAGGGATCATCCAGAAGTTCGATCTGTATCAATCCGAGCGTAAAAAGGATCCGCTGGAAGTCGTGCTGGAAAAAATGCGTAAGGACATCATCGTCGCGCCCATCAGCGCAGACGTGGTAGACCCGAAGCAGGGCAAGGCGGTACAGGCGACAATTGCGTTCGAAATGTCGTATCAAAGTCGCTCACCGGAACTCGCGCAGCGGGTAGCCAATGAGATTGTGAGCTTGTTGCTGAATGAAAATCTCAAACAGCGTTCGGAGACATCAACCGATACGCTGGGATTTCTGTCGGCGGAAGCGGAAAAACTGGGCGCTACCGTATCGGAACTGGAACAGCGTTTAGCGAGTTTCAAGAAGACCAATTCCGACAGCTTGCCCGAGCTGTCTTCTCTCAATCTTGAACTGATGAACCGCAGCGAGGCTGATATCAGCGCGCTGGACGGGCAGTTGCGCTCGCTCGATCAGCAGCGCGTCTATCTTGAAAGTGAACTGGCACAACAAAAGCCTGTCACGCAACTCGTTTCCGAGACCGGCGAGCGAATCCTGGGCCCCGCAGATAGGCTAAAGGTGCTGGAGAGCGAGTTTGTGCCGCTTGCCGCGCGCTACGGCGATAAACATCCCGATGTGATGGCAAAGCGCAGGGAGATCGAATCGCTGAAAGCGCAGGTCGGGGCCGGGAATTCGGGCAGCGAACTGGCGTTGCGCTTACAGCGCGCACAAGCCGATTACGGTGAAACACTGAAGAAGTACTCGCCGGATCATCCGGACGTTAAACGCTTGGCGCGTCAGGTGGACAGTTTGCAGGTCGAGTTGGCAAAGGCAGGCCGCAGCGCGCCGGCGGTAGCGTCGGGTGCTTCACCCGACAACCCGGCCTATATCCAATTGAAAGCGCGCCTCGACGCGACTGCCGGCGATATTGCCTCACTACAATCTCAGCGCGCCACGCTCAAAGCCAAGATTGCGAATCTTGAACAGCGGATTACCTCCGCGCCGGAGACCGAACGGGAATATCGCGGGCTGGCGCGAGATTACGAAATAGCCCAGAGAAAATATCAGGAAGTGTTGGCTAAAAAACAGGAAGCAGAACTGGCCAACAACCTTGAAAGCAAGCAGCGTGGCGAACGATTCTCCTTGATTGAACCCCCGATGATTCCCGAGCAACCGTCAAAGCCCAATCGAATGATGATCGGCCTGCTCGGCTTGTTCTTATCCCTCGGCGCCGGTGTTGGCGCTGGCGCACTACTGGAGTCTATCGATAGCCGTATCTATGGGCGGGCCGGCGTGGTTCGTCTGTTAGGCGTGCCGCCATTAGCCGTGATTCCGGTGCTTTACACGGAAGAAACGGAGAACAAAAAACGCTCTCGCTGGCTGGTGGCCGCAGCCAGTTTGGTATTAGCGCTGATTGCGGCTGCGGTGGTGATTCATCTAGTGCTGATTCCACTAGACGTCTTGTTTTTCCGCGTACTGCGCGTGCTGGGCGCCTAGACCGAAGTGCCTCAATAGAAGGGGATACGAAGAATGGAACGAATTAAGCAGGCCTTGGAAAAGGCGAAGGCCGAGCGCGACGGGCTTGGGGCAGGCCGCGTTGCGGGTCCAATAGTGCCATCCAAATCAGATGGCGTGACAAACGACAGCACTACTCCGCCACTGCAAGAAAGCACTATCGCCTACTCTCGCACGCGAGTCGAACCGCCCAATCCGGCCTTATTGGCCCGCAACAGGGTGATCAACGGCGACGGCGATAAAACCGGTTTAACCGCGTACAAAATGCTCCGAACGCAGGTGCTACAACGGATGAACGCCAAAGGCTGGAATGCCTTGGCGATTACCAGTCCTTCGGCCGGCGATGGGAAAACCCTCACTTCGATCAATCTGGCAATCAGTCTCGCGAGGGAACTCCATCAAACGGTGTTGCTGGTCGACATGGACCTGCGTAATCCGAGCATTCACAAGTATTTGGGCCTAAAGCCAGGTCGCGGAATTTTGGGATACCTATTGGATGGTTTGCCGATGAAGGATGTGCTGGTCAATCCCGGCATTGAGCGTCTGGTCGTGATTCCGGGGGGTGAACCGGTAGAAAATTCCTCCGAAATCCTCGCTAGCGCCGCGGTGGGCAAACTTGTAGATGAAATGAAATCCCGCTACCCGTCGCGGATGGTCTTGTTCGATCTCCCGCCAGTGCTTTTGACCGACGACGCGTTATCGTTCGCGCCGCACGTTGACGCTTTCCTGCTCGTGTTGCGCGAAGGAAAAACGGACCGGCAGCAACTTGAACACGCGATGGAACTCCTGCAAGACGTGCCCATTCTGGGCACGACCTTGAATGCGGCAGAGGTCACCAGCATGCCCTACTACTACCAACGCTGATTTCCTCATATGTACGAACAGCATTTCGGGTTCAGGGAAAAACCGTTTTCAATGACGCCGGATCCTGCGCTGTTGTTTCTGGGAAGTAAGCACGCTACCGGTTTAAACATGCTCCGCTACGGATTAATGAACCGCGCAGGCATTACCGTGCTCACGGGCGAGATTGGAGCCGGCAAAACGACGTTGTTACGCCAATTGCTGAATGAAACCGAGTCTGACGTTGTGGTCGGTCTGATTTCGAACACGCACGAGTCTTTCGGCAACTTGATGCAATGGGTCTCTGTGGCCTTTGGGTTGCCCGTGACGTCCGATAGCAAGGCCGTACTTTACGAACAATTCTCGCAATTTCTGATCGCCCAGTATGCCCACGGCAAGAGAACAGTCCTGATTGTGGATGAGGCGCAGAATCTCGAAAAACACGCGCTCGAGGAACTTCGGCTACTGACCAACATCAACGCTGACAAAGACCAGCTTTTGCAACTGGTGCTCGCTGGCCAGCCAGATTTGCGTGAAAGATTGCAACTACCGGGCCTGATGCAATTTGTGCAGAGAATCTCGGTTGACTATCACCTTAGCCCGCTGAACCCGGAAGAAACTGAGCGGTACATTAATCATCGACTAGTGGCCGTGGGTGGAACAGCCGGCTTGTTTGACCCGGCAGCCTGCCGTTTCATTCATTACCAGAGCAATGGAGTGCCGCGGATTATCAATTCCATCTGCGATACGGCGCTGGTCTACGGCTACGCGAGCGGTGAAACACAGATCTCGGTGCACCTGGTGTTCGACATGGTCATTGAGCGCGTATCTGCGGGATTATTTGGCGCGGGAGTGCTTGATTTTGAAGAGCTCGGTGCGGGTGACCCAAATCAATTGCGCAAGCGGGCGCTGGACCGTGCGCGACTTAGAGCCGCTTCCAATTTGCGGCGGGCAACTTCGGAAACGGCAATCACTTAGCGCATCGAAAGACATTGGAAGGTGAACCGGCTCGGCGATGAGTGGCAGATCGAATCAACGCTAACTCCCACCGTTTTTTCGTTCGAGCCATCCTGCCCGTAGCAAACAGAGTGTGAACCAAGGTGCAATTGGCGGGGCTTTAGTCGCTCCACTCAAAGGACCAAGTCGAAAGGCTTGTCTCAAATATACGGGGTGTCCCCCGAGCGGGAGACCTGCGCACTGACGGCGAAAGCGACGGGCGGATTTTATTTTTCCGTCGTAATACCCGGGAGACAGATTCTCCCTAAAATTGAGCAGCCCAAGCGGCCTGCATGTCACGAACGCGGTGCGATTCAATCTCCATGGGGATGCAATGACGAGTAATGCAACTGATCAATCGGAAGCCGAGCCCGCATCGAGCAGGAGTGGTATCTGGGCATTAATACTGGCCAATCTCGTTGGTTCGTATCTTCTTTTTCAAGAGGGTCTTGAGAGTCTCTACGCCACTTGGCTTGGCACTCCTGAGTACAGCCATGGCATCTTGGTGCCACTGATTGCCGGTTACCTGATCTGGCAACGGAAGCATGAATTCCATTCGATGGTTTTCATTGGCAGTTGGGGCGGTTTTCTGCTGGCTGTTTCAGGGTTGCTGCTGTTTTTAATCGGCGAATTAAGCGCGTTATACATTCTTCAACAGTACGCCATTCTGGTTTTCCTGCTTGGCATGGTACTCAGTTGTACCGGATGGAGAGTCTTCAGGTTCATCGCAGTACCCCTGTTGCTGCTGTTTTTTTCGATTCCCTTGCCCGCTTTTTTGTACAACAACCTGTCCGCAAGTCTGCAGTTACTGTCCTCGGAAATCGGCGTGGCCGTGATTCGGCTGTTTGGGATCAGTGTGTTTCTGGAGGGCAACGTGATCGATCTCGGCACGTTCAAACTCCAGGTCGTAGAGGCATGTAACGGTCTGCGGTATCTCTTCCCCTTGGTCACGCTGGGCTTCCTTGTGGCCTACATCTACAACGCAGCGCTCTGGAAGAGGGCTCTGGTGTTTCTGTCGACCATTCCCATTACGGTGCTAATGAACAGCTTCCGCATCGGCGTAATCGGGGTCACCGTGGACCGCTGGGGCCAAAAAATGGCCGAAGGTTTTCTGCACGACTTTGAAGGCTGGGTCATTTTCATGGCGTGCTTTGGCGTACTCTTTTTCGAGATGTGGTTACTGATGCGACTCACCGGTGACCGCCGCGATTTGCGTGAAGTTTTCGGTCTGGAAGCGCCGGTAAAAGTAGAAGGGCCGTCAATGTGCCTTTCGGGGCCTATACCCAAACCGCTGGTGGGCAGCACGATTGGCCTGGTGCTGGCGGTCAGCGCCGGTTACCTCCTTCCCGAGCGTCAGGAATTGACTCCGCCGAGAACCGCATTCTCCGAGTTTCCAGTTCAGTTCGCAGATTGGCAGGGACGCCCGGAGCCGATGGAGCAGGTCTACATCGACGCCCTGAAATTCACAGATTACGCGCTAATCAACTTCAAGAATTCGCATGGCGATGTCATCAATCTTTATTCGGCCTACTACGAATCACAGCGAAAAGGCGAGTCGGTGCATTCTCCTCGCTCCTGTCTACCAGGCGGGGGATGGGAAATTCAGTCCCTTACGCAAGTGGATGTGCCCAACGCAACCGTAGATGGAGTACCGCTACGGGTTAACCGGGCGCTAATCAGTTACGGGGATCAGAAACAGTTGGTTTACTACTGGTTCCAGCAGCGGGGGAGGGTGATGACAAACGAGTTTCTGGTGAAGTGGTACATGTTGATCGACGCAATCTTTATGCATCGGACAGACGGTGCGCTGGTGCGGGTTATCGCGCCATTGACGCCCGGTGGCGACGTTAGCAGGCTTGATGGCGCACTAAACGAGTTTACCGCCGACATCGCGCCAATGCTTTCGCGTTACATTCCGAAGTAGGGATCAGACTGTGTCAGCTACAGTGGGCTTCATCGTTTCGATGTTCGTCACGATGGTGCTGACGCCACCGCTGATTCGTGTCGCCGTGGCGTTGGGCGTGGTGGATATCCCCGACGCCAGAAAAGTGCACGCCACCCCTATTCCCCGCATCGGCGGCGTCGCCATGATTATTGGCACACTGGTGTCGTTGATCCTGTGGGCTCCCTACACGCCTCAGGTTTTGTGGTTTATTGCCGGAGTGACAAATATTGCCGCTTTCGGCGTGTGGGATGACCGTGTGGCGCTGGATTACCGAATCAAGTTCCTCGGCCAGTTGTTATCGATTGCCTGCGTCGTGTTTGGGGCTGGCCTGCAGATCAAGTTTTTGCCTTTCCTCGGCAACGGCGCTGAGTTGCCAGACTGGTTCTCTGTCCCATTTTCTATTTTTGCCCTGCTGGGAATCATTAACGCCATTAATCTTTCGGATGGTCTTGACGGTCTGGCGGGTGGCGCGAGTTTCATCAGTATTGCCTCTATGGCCCTGCTGGCCTATCTCCTCAGCGATAGCACGCTACTGCTGCTATGCGCGGCCACACTGGGCGGTATTGTGGGTTTTCTACGCTTCAATACCCATCCCGCTCAGATCTTTATGGGCGATGCTGGCAGTCAATTTCTGGGTTTTACTGCCGGCGTGCTGGTTATCATGCTGACGCAATACAGTAGCCAGGTGATGAGCCCATTTGTCGCGTTACTCCTGTTAGGACTGCCGATTCTCGACACGATGCTGGTAATGGGGCAGCGACTGGCGGAAGGGCGATCGCCGTTCAAGCCAGACAAGACCCACATCCACCACCGTTTGCTGCAATTGAATTTTGACCACTATGAAGCGGTGGTCATCATTTATTTGCTCCAGGCGGTCATGGTTGTTAGCGGCGTATTACTACGCTTTGAGCAGGACTGGATCAACGGGCTGTGGTTCGTCGGATTCTGTGGCGCCGTGGTACTGACAATTACGAAGGCGAGTCGGAACGGATGGCGTGCGCACAAGCTTCGCAATCCTGCGGACGATGGTGTGATCCATCGATGGCTTGCTGCCAGTGAGAAAAGCGGTTTGCTTTACAAGCGCCCTTTGCTGTTTGTCTCGTTGGCTGTTCCAGTAATACTCATCGTAAGGGCGAGCCAAGTAACGGGTATCCCGGCGGATACGTCGCTGGTACTGCTTGGAATGTGGGCGACTGGATTCATTGCTCTGGTTTGCTTGCGAGGAAAATACCCAATCGGCCTGTTAGATCGCCTGCTCGCCTGTACCACTATCATCGCCACCCTCTACTACGGCACTACGGCGAGCCTCCGCGAGTTTGCGGGGGTGTTTTCAGCAGAAAATGTGCTTTACGGATGCGTGGCGGTGTCGATTGTCCTGATTTACCGCTTCGCGCCCAGAAACCCGTTTCGAATCACCACGATGGATTTTCTGGTTGTTTTTGCAGTCATGGTTATCCCGAACGTGATGAGCCTGATGTCATTTCGGGAACATCTTGGGGAAATAGCCGCTAAATCGCTGGTGCTCTACTACGGCGTTGAGGTTTTAATTGCGCATTTTGAGGAACGCCGCTTTCTGCTGCGGGCCGTCAGCACCTCCTTGCTGGGGATTCTCGTGATGCACATGATCTACTTTTAATAGCCTGTTCCAGTGGTTTAGGCGGCCCTCATGGATGAGGTAGCTCATCATGCAGAATGGAACACCCGGTTTCGTCCATACAACTTACTTTGGGTCTCAGTTATGTCAGCAAAACACATCTGTCTTGTCCTGCTTTTTGTCGCCTTGACTGCCTGTGGCGGGGCGGAAGGGCGAAAATCAGCCTATATGCAAAAGGGGCAGGGCTTTTTCGATAGCGGGAGCTATGAGAAGGCCAGGGTTGAGTTCAAGAACGTCCTACAGATAGATCCCAAGGACGTTCCAGCGCGGTACATGCTCGCGCAGACCCTCGAAAAGTTGGGCGATATTCGGGGAGCAGCCGGCTTCTATCTTGCTGTCATTGAGGCCGACCCCAAGCATCGCGAATCTCTTTCGCGAATGGCGCAACTTTATTTGATGGGCCGCAATGTTGATGAGGCTGGAAAACTTGCCGACAAAATGCTGGCACTTAATCCCAAAGACGCCGATGCCTTGGTGATTACTGCGGGCATTAAGTCACTGGCCAAAGATCTTGATGGTGCGTTGGCTGATGCCACCAGCGCCTTGGAGATCGCGCCAAAGAATGCAAATGCCGCGGCGATAATCGCGTCGATAAAGCTGCAAACGGACAAGCCCGATGAAGCCATCGCCACGCTGAAAGCTCTGCAAGAAAAAGATCCAAAGAACGCCACCAGCAAGACCTTGCTTGCTCGGGTCTATCGTCAGTTAGGGCGGGAGGAAGAGGCCGAACAGGTGATGCGCGAGGTCATCGAGCAGGAACCCAAACAACTCTCTCATCGCCTGATGCTGGTGCAGTTGCTGATTCAGGCGAAGAAAACGGATGCTGCCGAATCCGCACTGAAGGACGCGGTAAAGGCGACCAAGGGTAATGAGAAGGATGGGAACATTGCTCGACTCGGGCTGGTGGAGTTTCAGGCCAAGGCGCGTGACGCAGACACTGCCATTGCGACTCTGAAAGAGATGATTAAGGAAGACACTCATAATTTTGAGTTAAAGATGGCGCTCGGAAAGCTGTACGAAGCCGCGAAGAAAACGAAGGAAGCACAAGACACGTATTCGGAGCTTATTGCTGCTGAAAGTGAGCCCAACAGCCCCAATGCCCTGTCTGCCAAGACGCGGAAGGCTGTTGTGCTAGGTCGCCTCGGGGATCGCGCTGGCGCAAAGGCACTCGTTGACGAAGTGCTGAAGGCCAGCGCAACTGATTTAGACGCACTGGTGCTGAGAGGGACCTTGGCCGCCGATGGTGGGGACCCTGGTGCTGCAATCGCAGACTTCAGGTCGGCCTTGAAAAACAACCCGGATAATCTGGATGTGATTCGTTTATTGGCCCGAGCTCACGGCACCAATAAAGAACCACAATTAGCCGTCGATGTGCTGGCAAAAGCCATTGACTCGAATCCTCAAGCGATTGTGCTCCGGGCTGATCTCGCCAATTTATATGCCGCACAATCCAAACTTGAACCCGCGATGGAGCAGTTAGACGCCATCTTGAAGGCGGATCCCGGCAACCGCTCTGCGCTGGAATCCCAATTCAAGATCAGGGTCTTCGAGAAAAAATGGGATCAAGCTCTGGAAGTCGCGGACCGCATGAAAACGGCGGCCCCAAAGGACCCGGCAGGGTTTTATTTCGCCGGTTTGGTATACCAAAACCAGAAAAAGCTTCCGGAAAGCATTCAGCAGTTTGAATCCGCTCTGGCTGTGGCGCCTGACTCAGTTCAGCCACTCTCTCAGCTTGTGAAAAGCCATGTTGCGATGGGTAAACCGGCGCTGGCCGAAAAGCGATTGAAGGAAGTGATTGAGCAGAATGGCAAGAATTTTGTTGCCTATAACCTTCTCGGAGAACTCGCGCTGAGTGCCAAGCGGTATCCGGACGCTCAACGCGCGTTCGAGAAAGCCTTAAGCCTGAACGAAAAATGGGCCATTCCTTATCGGAATCTGGCGAGCACACTTCTGGGTCAGAAACAGGAAGCGAAGGCCATTTCGGTAATGCGGGATGGGATAGAGAAAACTGGAGGATCGTCGTTGCTACTGACCGCGCTCGCCACCTATCTGGAATCCGTCGGAAAGTTGGATGAAGCAATTGCGGAATACGAGGCTGTGCTGAAGTCCCAGCCCTCGTCACCACTTGCCACGAATAATCTCGCCATGCTGCTGGCGGAGTATAAAACCGACCCAGAGAGTCTGAAACGCGCTCAGGATCTGGCCGGTGCCTTGGTTAATTCAAACGAGCCCGCCTTTCTTGATACAGCGGGTTGGGTTGAGTACAAGAGCAAGAACTATCAGAAAGCTACAGAACTACTGGAGAAAGCAGTCGCATCAGCATCGGATGCCGCCTTGATTAGATTCCACTTAGGGATGGCCTATCTCGCCATGGGGAATAAAGTGCTGGCCAAAGACAACTTGAAGCAGGCGCTCGACTCGGACGCTGAGTTCAGGGGCAAAGATATCGCAAAGGCCGAGTTCGCCAAGTTGTAAACAGCGCTGCAGGGCGATGCTAATAGGAGCGTCGCCGAAGCGTGACCGACGGCAGGGCGAATCAACCTAAAGAATGTGCCATAAGCGCTTAATTTAGATAGAATTCAGGCCTCCACCCTATCAGAGGCCCAGCGCGTGGACGGCAGTAGATTTCGCACGGCGAAAGCGCTTGCCTTTGCTTGCGCGACGGTCCTTTCCGGTTCTGCCATCGCTTGGCAGACGGATATTAGGGGAGACGTAGCGGCCGAATCTCGATTGTTTTGGCTCAGCCAACAGTACGCGGCCCAAACTCCTCAAGATTATTCGGTGGCGCTAAGACCAGAAATTCACTGGCGAAATGAGCCAGCGGCCACAGAGGTGTCATTTGCGCCGTTCCTGCGGGCGGACTCAGCTGATCCGGAGAGGAGCCACGCCGACGTCCGGGAATTAACGGTGTCGGTGGCGCGGGCCCGGTGGGAACTTCATATCGGGGTAGGGCGGGTCTTTTGGGGGACGACCGAATCAAATCATCTGGTCGATATCATCAACCAGACAGACCTGATCGAAAATATCGACGGGGAAGATAAGCTCGGCCAACCGATGCTTAATTTGGCGTTTGTCCGTTCCTGGGGCACTGTCGATTTATTCGTGCTGCCGTGGTTCCGCGAGAGAACGTTTCCGGGCAAGCGGGGCCGACTTCGGACAAATCCAGATGTGCGAGTGGCTGAGCCTTCGTATGAATCTGCGGCTCATGAGCATCACATGGACTTTGCCGTGAGGTATTCGGTTTCGGAAGGGGGTCTGGATTTTGGTATTTATCAATTCAGGGGCACTGCGCGAGAGCCCCTGTTGCTGCTTACTCGGGACCCAACGGGCAGCCCGCAGGTGGTTCCAAGGTACGAACAAATAGATCAGACAGGACTTGATGGCTTATACGCCCTTGGTAATTGGCTCTTCAAGTTAGAAGCCTTGTATCAGTCCGGCTCACGTTACTCTTACGCTGCTACGGTCGGTGGCTTTGAATACACAGTAACGGCCATTGCAGGGACAGATTTTGATTTGGGCTTACTCAGTGAATTGCACTGGGATAGTCGAGGCGATCGCGCGCTGACGCCGTTCAATCACGATGTCTTTGTTGGCGCTCGTTTGGCGTTGAACGATGTGTGGAGCTCGCAGCTCCTTGCGGGGGCGGTGGTCGACATGTTCACGGGCGCTCAGTTACTGAATATTGAAGCGGAGAGGCGGCTGAGCGATCGCTGGAAAGTCAGTATGGAACTACGGGCGTTCGAAAGCCGGGAACCTAAAGATCCGCTAAAAACGCTCCAGCAGGATGACTATGTCGGGCTGGAGCTTGCGCGATATTTCTAAAAGTGTGGTGGCTACCTTCTAAATGAGTTTGGATATGCGATGCAAAACGGCGGGGATACTTTGAGTAAGGGGCAAATGGCGCAGCTGTTTGCGAATAACCAAGAGTGGGCAGCGGCAAGTTTGGCGCGCGACCCGGAGTTTTTTAGCAGGCTCGTTTCGCAACAGGCGCCGGCCTACTTGTGGATAGGGTGTTCGGATAGCCGCGTGCCCGCAAATGAGATTGTAGGCTTGGCCCCTGGTGAAGTCTTTGTGCACCGAAACGTTGCTAATTTGGTGCTGCATTCCGACATGAATTGCCTGTCTGTCCTCCAGTACGCGGTTGAGGTGCTGAAGGTGAGGGAAATCATCATCTGTGGCCACTACGGCTGCGGTGGTGTTGCAGCCTCGGTTCAGTCGGGTTCAATGGGATTGATTTCGAACTGGTTGAGGCCGATCCGGGAATTAGCCGAATATCATGCGGGGACGCTAGAGCAGCTTTCAGGCACTGCCCGGACCGATCGTTTGTGCGAACTTAACGTCATTAAGCAGGTGGCTAACGTCGCCAATACAACCATCGTGCAGGACGCCTGGCAGCGCGGGCAAAATCTCTCGGTGCACGGATTATGTTACGGCTTGGCCGATGGATTACTTAGAGATCTTAACGTTAGCGTTAGTGTTTAGTGGGCGCGGCGCGCGGGCTGGGCGCTTGCCGTGCGAGTATGCTCCGCGGCTTTAGTTATAGAGATTATGGGGTTGCTGCCTGAACTGTAGCTTATTTATAAATGTGGCGCCGAACTAAGGTGGGTCGCGGACCCAGTCAAAAGTGGCATATGACGCGCGCGTAATGTTTTGAACAGACCGCGATCCAATCTCACAGACGCTGAAATAGCGATCGAGGTCCGAA
>CAMCQE010000056.1 GCA_945876945.1 Klebsiella pneumoniae | reverse complement strand
AGCGCTCCAGCACACCGTGCACGGTAATGAGTGATCGCAGCACCTGCGCGATTTCATCGCGCGTGGTCGGCGCGGCAGGGGTTTGCGCGAGGTCGCCCTCGGCCAGTGCCACCAGATGTTGACGCACCGTTTGCAGGCCGCCGCGCGTGATGAGAAAGAAGCTGTAGAACAGGTAGGCGGCGAACAACAATACGCCGGTGACGATCTCGCCGGCCTGCTGCGTTTTTTCCTGCAAGCCGTTGATGCGCGCCGCGAGCATATCGTCGAGCGCTGGCAGGGCTTTGTCATAGAAGGCCTGCAATCCTTGCGTGAGCGCTTCGCCGGCGGCGAAGAACTGCGCCGCGTTTTGCGCTTTGTCTTCTTGCAGCGCTTGCACGTCGCCGCCTGCGGCCATGAAGGTGGTGGCCTGCGCCAAAACGCCCATGTCCAGCTTCGCCTCTACCGAGGGGTTCGCGGCAAACACTTTGGTCAGATAGGACTGGGCCGTGCTCAAGCCGGTCTGGGCGCTCGCAGTCGAAACCGCAAAGCGGAGCGTGTCCTGCCTCCCCACCGTCTTCTCAATTGCCCCGGTCAGTTCTTTGGCATAGGTGCCCCAGGCCCAGACTTCACCCAAGTCGGCGCGCAGCTGCGGCAGGATGTTAATGGTGCTGAAGAGGTAGTAGCTGTCGATGTCGGGGTCGAGCGCCAGATTGGAGTTGTCGCCCACGCTGCCCTGCAGTTTGGTCAGCGTCTCGTTGACCGGGTCATAAACCGAGGTGTCGTCTGCATTCTCCCCGGTGGCCGACAGTGCGGCTTGGCTCCACGCACCACGCAAGGCATCGAACTCGCCGCGCAAGGCCAGCGGATCGCCGGCTGAAGTCAGGAATTGATCAAACGCCTTCAGCGCGGCCTCCATTTGTGCCTTGCCGGCCTGGATGTCGGCCGCTTCGTGATAACCGCCGGCACCGACGAGGCTCAAATCGCGGACTCGCAGCAAGGCGCCAGAAATCGGCACGAGGCGCTGGAAGGCGGCGACGCCCAGGCGCTCCTTGGCGCTAAACGCGATCTGGGTGTTTTGCGCGGTCACAAAGTAGTAGCCCAGCAAGGCCACTGGCAGCAGGAACATGCAGGAAATGATTAGTGCCTTGATTGGGAAGGTAATGCTGCCCATCAGGGCGGTGCCGGGCCGCCAGAGCAAAAAGAAGCCGCGCGGGCGGCGGGTCGGTCTGTCTGAACTTGTGATGGATGACATCTTTTTCGCCTTTAATTCGTAGATTCCCGAGCCAGAAAGCAACATGCCAAACGCGGGCCCGAGACCTTCGGGTTTGAGCGGCAGGATCAATGCGTAACGGCGGCCCTGTGGCATCCAGACTGCGGTGCTGCGTCTCTGTCTATCAGGGGTAGCGCCCTTGTTATCGAAAACCTGTATGGCATCCGCCGGACGGCGCCTTTGAGGAGGCCGTTGTTAACGGTGGGCGAGTCCCTGATGAACCCATCACATCGGCCTCGCGTAGCGCGATCCTGAACATCGGCGTAATAGCCCTGAGGTCGTAGCGAGTGTGGAGGGCAGGTGAGGGCGCAGACCTTTGCTCTCGGCCGGCGGTCGTTCGGGGTTTTGCGGCGCAGATTTGAGGGCTTGCGCCCTCACAACAAATAAAAATCCACCACCGGCGCCACGCAGTCGTTCTGCAGGTGAATTTTCTTGCTGGCGATTTGCCAGCCGTCGTTGCTCAGCACCAGCGCCACTTCGTAATAGCCAAAATGCACCCGCTGCTGCGCAGTGCGCGGCTCAAAAAAATGCACCTGAAAACTGCAGCGCGCATCCACGCGGGTGGCGTTCGCGCCGGTCACCGCGAGGTTGCTGATGAAATGCGTGGTGCGCGGCAAGGGCATGGTAGTGACCGAGGTGCGCGAACGCAGGCGCATCACGCGCTCTTCCAGCCCCACGCGCTGGGTGTGATAGATGAGCGAGATTTCGGTGTCGGGATCTTCGGTGGCGGTGGACTCATCGCGCCAGGCCGGCACCCAGTACACGGCGTCTTCGGCGTAGAGCGCGAGCCAGCCCTGCCAGTCGCGCCGGTCCATTAAAAACCCTTCGCGGATAAGGAGCTCGTTGGCGACGCTTAATGCTTCGGTGTGATTCATGGCCTAACCCTCGCGCGTCATCAGCCGCAGCCATTCGCGATGGCCGGCGTGAAAACAGGTTTCGTCACCGTACTCCCGATTGCCGTAAGTCCAGCGCACGTTGGTGAGCTTGAGTTCGTCGCCGCAGTAGCGACGGTCCTCCGCCGGTGCGAGGCCGCGCGCATAGCCTTGTGAGTTCATGCGGCCGGCAGCAGCCGGATAGCCCGACTGGCAAAAGGCGTACATGACGTTGTCGTCCGAGGTGGCGAGCCCGCTGTGATTGAAGAACTCTTCGTACTGCCGAATGCGAAACGCGCGCGCCGCCGGGGCTTCGCCGATGGGCGCCAGACAGTGCGAGTACATGCGCGTTTTATCGACCGCCAGCGGCTGCCAGTGGCGGAGCTGCAGCGACTGGATGTCCACAATTTGCAGATTGGGAAAGATGGTGAGGTTGCGCTGGCGCAGCATCCATTTCACCCGTTCATCGCCATGTTTCTCGCGCAGCGCGGCCAGCCGGGTGGCATCGCGCGGCAAGGGGCGGCGGTCGGGTCCTTGTCCCCCGAGCCCTACCGACCAGGTCACGGCGTGGCCGTAGGGAAAGCTGAAGCTCGCGGCGGCTTCCGGATCGGGGTCTTGCAGATCGCTGGCCATATCCGGCGGGACCTCCGCCGGCGGCCGCTGTCTCAGGATTTGCACGAAGGACGCGTGCGTCGGGAAGAAGTGGTAGTAGTCCAGTCCGTTCTCGAACTGAAATTTCCAGTTCGCATCGAACTCATAGCTGACCGTGCCGGGCACGAACTCAAGCCCTTCTGGGCCTTGGTCGGCCACCAGATCGAGAAACATCGCCGCGTCGCCCAGATGCTCGGCCAGCGTGGGCACATTCGGCGAGAGGCTGGCGAAGATAAAGCCCCGGTAGCTTTCGAGTTTGGCGATGGCGACCAAATCGTGGTCGTCGGCGAGAAACGCCGGTGCGTATTGGGCGGATTCCTTGCCCGTAATGCCGACGTTGCGGCCCGCGCTGTCATAGGTCCAACCGTGATAGCGACACACGTGCACGCGCTGATGGCCTTTCTTCAACGGACACAGCAGGGTGCCGCGATGGCGACAGCTGTTCAGCAGCCCACGCAGCTGGCCGTCGGCGTCGCGGCTGATAATCACCGGCACGCGGCCCATCTGCGCGGTGAGGTAGTCATGGGGCTTCGGTAGTTCGCTCTCGAGCCCCACGTAGACCCAGGTGGACTCAAAAATACGGGTCATTTCCAGCTCGAAAATGCCCTGATCGAGAAACGCCTCGTGGCGCACGCCGAAGATGCCGTCGGCCGGCCGGTCGTCGATGAGGTCGCGCGGTTGAAGGGAAAGGGGCTGGTTCATACCGTGTTCCTGCGGGCGCTCAGGCGGCGCCGAGTTCGTCGATGAAAGTGGCTGATTCCATCACGCGGCCAAAGTAGGGCAACAGCACTTTCAAGGTTTGTTCGCTGTACTCGCCCAGCATGCGGTCGGTGCAGTCAGACAGCACCACCACCCCGTATTCGTGTTCGTTCGCACTGCGTGCCGTCATCTCGATGCCAAAGTTGGTGGCGAGACCCGCCAGCACAATCACGTTGCGATTGAGATTACGCAGCAGCGTCTGGAACTCGCTGCAGGTGAAGGGATCGACCTTGGCGTTGTCGATCTCGAACTCCGGCCGGCCGGGCTCGGGTTTTAGTTCCTCCAGCGTGGCCGCGCCCCAGGTGCCGCGCACCGCCATGTTCTCTTCTGGCAGTCGCAGCACGCGGCCCGAGCCGCGCACGTAGCCCCCACGGCGTATCGACAACTCCGGATGGCCGGGCCGAAAGGTCTCGTTGTGATAAATGATTGGCACGCCCTGCGCGCGACAGGCGGCAATCACGGCGGCGATGCGGTCTTTGGTATCGGGATGCGGCAGCGTGTCGCGGGTGAACACGTAACCCCGACCATCGGGATGCCAGAAATCATTCTGCAAATGAGTAATGACCAATACGAGGTCGTTCACAGGTACGGGCGGAAACTGGTCGGTCATGGGCGCTCTCCGGAGTGGCGGCCGTTCCAGCGTGGCCGCGAGGCCGCAGTGTAAGCCCGCATTTGGGAAGATGTCCTGCCTTCGAGTCGAGCGGTCTCGGCCCCGAAAAAAACATTAAAAATTTTTAGTGGCCGTCGTCTAGGTGATGTGAGCCCCTGTTCCGAGTGTTAGCGGGCCGGGGGAAAAATCACCAGGGCCTCAGGAACTGCGCCCTTCCGCCAACGAGATCCGGGGAGCAATGGAGTCACTATGAATTTGTTTAAATCGGCTTTTTTCAGAACGCGCGGTCCCGGCAAGCCGCCTGGAGATGACGCTCCCTTTGGCGCAGATGAACCACGTGGGGCCAGACCCAAGCCGGATAACGTGGTCGAATTTCTGCCGCACGTTAACGCCAATTTTGAGCCCAGCGGCGTGCCGCCCGAGGACAATCCCAGCGCTGAGCGCTCGAGTGCCGGTCGCGCGGGCTTGCTCGATGCGCCCCAACTGCTGGCTTTTTTTGCGCAAGAACACCACGAGTGCGGGTGCCATGACGGCGCGATTCATCGCACCCAGAGCGCGCTGGAGCATGGGCGTAACGGCTTGATCGCGAGATTCCAGAAGTTATTGGAGCTGATGATTGAGCGGCGCATGGCGGAGCACTTTCGCTTGCACGACAGCTTGCTCGAGACTGAGGGATTGGACCGGAGCGTTGAGCGGCGATTGCAATTGGCCTGCGAGCGTCTGGAGCGCGAAATCGGTGTGTTGCGGAGTGAGATTCTGGCCGCCGCCGACGGCAAGGGCTGGATTCTGGAAGCGCTCAACCAGTATCAGATGGGGTTTCTGCGTGGCGTGAAGACCGCAATAGATTTTCAGCTGTTGGCGAGCGTCGCTGAGGAAGCGTTCTAGATGTTTCTGCACTACTGCGCCGTGATTGTGGGTGAGGGTTTGGAGCGCCTGCCACGACTCCATCCGTCAAGCCGCACCCGGCTCAAAGCGTTTGCGCTGGCCATGCACATTCCCGTGGCCCTGTGGGCGGTGACGAGTCATGCCATCGCCACGCGGATTTTTGGATTTTCCACGCGTGAGGCGGTGTTGGTCAGCGTTTTTTGCGCCGGGCTTATTTACGTGCTTGAACGACTCATTCTGGTTGTGCCGCGCTCGCGGGCGGTGGCCTGCTTGCGCATCATGATTGGTCTGCTGGTGGCAATGCTCGCGGCCTCCACTTTTGATCTCGTATTGTTTGAAAAAGAAATCGCAGCGTCGCTCAAGGCCGGCGTCGAGCAGAAACTGGCACAGGAGGCGCTGGCGCGCAGGACCAAGGCGGAGGCCTTTGTCGCGACCGCCAAACACGACTGGCTCCAGTTGCAGCAGCAGGCGAACTGCGAAGCCAACGGCACCTGCGGCAGCGGCAAGGCGAGCGTTGGCCCTATTTATCGCGAGCTTTCAAGGCAGGCCGAACTCATGCGTCTGGAATATCTGCGGGCCACTGCCGAGCTCGCAAGGCTGGAGTCTGAGGAGGCCGCAACGCTCAAGTCCGCCAACACCAACATTCAGCAACAAGCAGGCTTACTCGAGCGCATGGAAGCGCTGTTGCGCTATTTGCAGGGCAAGCGGCACGCGCAGGCGTTTTGGTTGGTGCTGTTTTCGCTAGTGCTGACGCTGGAGATGGTGGTCATCCTGACCAAGAGTGCGTTTCATGAAGAAACCGTCGATGACCAGATTGCGAGAATTAAAGAAGACGCCAGCCGGCTGCAGGCGCAGCGCTACCTCAAAACGCTGGTGAACCCCGCCGAGCGCGCACGGGCGCTGCTCGAGCGCGAGCATTCGTTGCGGTAATGAGCGCCATGCCGTCTCAGGCTCAGTGCTCTATCGTGGCCCGCAACGCTGCGTCCTCTGCGGCGCAGTCGCCAAAGTGTGCTTCAACCCAGCGCTCGTTGTGATAGCTCTGCAGGTAGCGCTCGCCCGAATCACAGAGCAGCGAGACGATAGCGCCTTGCTCACCGGCAGCCCGCATCTCTTCGGCGAGCATCAGCATGCCGGCGAAATTAGTGCCGGTGGAAGGCCCCACCCGCCGCCCCAGTCGCTGCGATAACAGACGCATAGCGGCGACGGAGGTTTTATCGGGTATCTGCGCCATGCGATCGATCAGGCTGCGGATGAAACTTGCCTCCACCCGCGGACGACCGATGCCTTCGATCTTCGAGCCGCTCGCAGTAAGCGTGGCGTCGCCGCTGCGGTAATACGCGCTGAAAACCGATCCTTCCGGATCCGGCACCAGCACCTGCGTGAAGTGCCGACGATAGCGGATGTAGCGACCCAGCGTGGCGCTGGTGCCGCCGGTGCCGGCACCCACCACGACCCAGCGGGGTATCGGATGACGCTCATGCGCCATCTGGCTGAACAGGCTCTCGGCGATGTTGTTATTGCCGCGCCAGTCGGTGGCGCGTTCGGCATAAAGAAACTGATCCATGAAGTGACCGCCAGTGCGCGCAGCTTCGGCGCGCGCCGCGTCGTGGATGCCGGCGGCGGAGTCCACCAACAGGCATCGCCCACCGTAAAACTCGATCTGCGTAATTTTTTCCGGCGAAGTGGTCTTGGCCATCACCGCCACAAAAGGCAGGCCCAGCAAGCGCGCGAAGTAGGCTTCGCTCACCGCCGTCGATCCGCTGCTGGCTTCAATCACCGTGGAGTGCTCATGCAGCCAGCCGTTGCACAGGGCGTACAAAAACAGCGAGCGCGCCAGGCGGTGTTTGAGGCTGCCGGTGGGATGCGTGGATTCGTCCTTGAGGTAAAGATCGATGCCGTGACGGGCGAAGCCGGGCAAAGGCAGGGCGATGAGATGCGTATCGGCGCTGCGCTGATAGTCGGCTTCAATACGGGCGATGGCGTGGTGGAGCCAGGCGGTGGCGGGAGCGGGCATGGGAGAGGCAATCCGGTTAGGCGGGCAGGCGCTTCGGGAGCATCTCAGGCGAACCGCCATCCGACAAGCCGGATGGCGGTTTTCGAGTCGACGGGAGGCGCCGCTTACGGCACGTAGTACACGCCGATCTGATCGCCCCAGATGTCGCTGAACCACACGCGTTTGTCGGAGCCGTCAACCACAATGCGGTGCAGGAAGTGATTGATGCCCGCAGCTTGCGGCACCCGAATTTCGGTCACTGCACGGCCGGGGTTCAGGATGTTCAGGCGGTAACCGGCGGCGGTCTTGACGGCGGCGCTGCCGGACGGCCGGGGCAAACGGCTGGTGACTACCTTCGCGATGGTGGCGGTGGGCGAGGCCTGTAGCGAGGTGGTGTATTCAGTCCAGAGGTTGCCTGCCTTATCCAGCGACAAGCCGCCGAGTCGACCAAACCGGGTAGGCACGCTCCAGGTGTAAATTTCGCCAGACGCGGCGAGGTGTCCGAAATAGCCGGAGGCCGTCGGGTCGCCGGGTTCGCCCTCGGCGGTGAACCAGGCGCCACCTGCGCCATCATCCACAATGCCGATGGGGTAGTCGGTGACACCGTCATCGCCCAGCAACCATTCCTTGATGCTGGTAACGCCGGCTTTGGAGACCGTAACCCGGCAAATTTTCGATGAGATCAGTTCGGTGCCCCATACGCCGCCGTTCTTCTCTGGCGCTACCCAGATGGGCTTGGCGGAATCACCGCCGGAACTGCCCCCAGCGGCCACCAGCGGCGCCGCCACCGAACCTTGACGGCGAGTGCGCGGCTCGATCCAGCCGAAGACGCTGCCTTCTTTGCCGGCGTACCACAGCAAGCCGCCGGAGCTGGTAACGCCGTGCGGCCCGGCTTCTGCGCCCGGATTATGGGAGAGGTTGGGTTTCAGTTTGATGCCAGTTCCAAAACCCTGCGCTCGTTGGCGGCCGAGCGGCACCACTTCCGAGGTGCCTTCCAGCAACACCCACGGCTGGTCATTGAAGAAGGTGATGCCGTGCGGCTCGCTGCCTTTTGGCATCTGGCGAAACGAGACCTGGCCCTGCGGATTGCCGGGATTGGTGGTAATCGTGCCCAGACGCTCCTGCTTCTGCTGTACGAAAAAGACTTCGTTGGTGCCGCGCACGATAAGTTCATGGGTACTGCCGGAGCCGGCCGGGTCAACGCCCTGACCTTTCCCTACCGAAAACATTCTGATGGTGCCGGGCGCTTCGGCAGCGGTGACGGCGCCCGCATTGGCGACCAGCAACAGCGTGCCGAGGGCACTCGCAAGACTCAGCGTGAGTAGCGTTTGCGGGGGGCGAAGGTTGGGCAATTTCATAGAGCGTGCGGTCCTGATTGGGGAAAGAAACGGGTGAACGGTGAACGACGCGCGTTGACTGTTGTGAAGACTATCGACCGCGATCCTGAATGCCGCACGATGAATTGGCGTTGGCTTACGGACGGCTCTGTGAGCGCACATCAGGTCGCGTCATCTGTGGCGGATTCTAAGCGGCGTTGGTGTCTGACTTGGCTGGCATCACATCCGAATTGGATGAAATGGCGACGCGCGCCTGGTGCATGGCGATCCCAATCGCCCCGATGCCGCGATGGCCTTACCCCAGATTGCGGGCTTACCTCGGCGCGTTTTTGGGCGAAGATGCAGGCTTAGTCCCAAGCCCTCAAACCGAGACCCTCATGCGCTGTTGTCCACACTTGCCCGCGCTAGCCGGGTGTCGCTCGCTTTGGGGTGTTCTCAAGCCGCCCTCATTCGCGGCTGATCCGGCGGTGGTGCTCCGCGCTCGCCAGCGAAACTGCACGCGGAAAGCGCTACACCATTGCGCTCCTTCCCTTGCGTTCGCGCGCCCTGACGCCCCGTCTCATCCGCTTGGGTACCGCGCGTGACTTCGACTTCCACGCGTCTCTTTAGCCCGCAGTTCGTGCTGCTGCTGGTGGTGACGTCCATCATCGGCATGGCGTTCTCCGCCTACTTTTTGTTGCCCAAGTTTCTGGCGGTAGAACTGGGCGCGGATGCCGGCACTATCGGCGGCGTGAGCGCGGTGTCGCTGGTGGCGTCGGTGCTGTGTATGCCCTGGGCCGGGGTGCAAATGGACCGGCGCGGGCGGCGTTTTTTCGCGTGTGCCGGCTCTGTTCTGTTCGCCGTTGCCAGCGCGGGTTTCCTGTTTGTCGACCGCGTGGGGCCGCTGCTGTGGATCCTGCGTCTGGCGCAGGGCGTAGGCTGGCCGCTGTTTTATCTCGCCCTGTCGACGCTCGCGACCGACATCGCGCCGCGCGAACGAATGGGGCAGGCCATCGGGATGTTTGGCGCGGTGATGATTTCCACCAACGCGCTGGGGCCCGCGCTGGCGGAGTGGGGCGCCAGCGCCTTCGGCTGGCCCACCGTGTTTGCCGCCACGGTGGTCGGGGCCTTGGCCGCAGCGCTACTAGCCCGCTGGCTGCCAGAGCATCACCGCCCGCAGTCCCGCGACGAGTCCACCTCAATGCGCGAACTCTTGCGCCGCCCCGGGCTGAAGCGCGTGCTGCTGGTCACTGCCCTGGTGGGCTGGACCTTCAGCTCCATGTTTACCTTCTATCAGCCCTGGGCGATCGCCTGCGGCTTCGAACAGGTGTCCGGCTTTCTGGCGGGCTTTGCCGGCTGCGCGATGGCCGTGCGCGTGGGCTTGGGCGGCATCGCCGATCGCCTCGGCCGCCTGCGCGTGGCAAAAGCAATGCTCCTGCTCTACATCTTCGCGCCGCTGTCGCTCATCTGGTTGCCGCAGGTGGGCCTGCTGATTTCCGGCGGCCTGCTCGGCATCTCCCACGGCATGTTCTTCCCCTCGTTCAACGCCGTCGCGCTCGACTACACCCCCGAGCGCGAACGCGGCAAGGCCATGGCCGCCTACAACGCTGCGTTCAACATCGGCTTCGCCGGCGGCAGCTACCTGCTGGGCTATGTGGCACTGGCGACGAACTTTCAGACGATCTTTGTGCTGGCGGCGGCGGCGTGTGCGTTGGCGGCGGGGATGTTGATGGGGGTTAAGCGGGCGGGGGCAGTCTGAGGCAAGCCCCCGTAATCGAGAGTTCACGTTGCCGAGACCGGCGCGCCCGGCGACTATCCACCTCTAGCCAAAATAGAGACACCACCATGCCCGGCACCTACTCGTGGACGCCCCTCATCATTGGCCACACCACGCTTGCACTGCTGGCGATAGTGCTTGGCGGCGTCTTGCTCGCAAGCACCAAAGGCCATCGGGCGCATCGCATCGGCGGCTGGATCTGGGTGGGGTTAATGAGCGCCGTGGCCGGCGTGTCGTTTGCCATTCATGGGCCGAATGGCTACTCGTGGATTCACATCCTCTCGGCTTTCACCCTCATCAGCCTCGTCTGCGGCGTGCTGTTGGCGCGGGCGCATCGGGTTCAATCGCACCGCTTCACAATGATTTCGATCTACGTCGGCGCGCTCCTCATCGCCGGCGCGTTCACCTTGCTTCCCAGTCGGCTCATCGGGCGCGCGCTGTGGAATTGGTGGTGAGGGTTGCGACTGCTTAGTCGGGGCAAGGCACTTTGAACGAATAAGACAGGACTGACTGGTCAGCGGATACGGCGGCCAGCGCGCAAGTCTCTCGCATGCCTCGGCCAATAATCCGGGATGGATTTGGCCTACAGGAAACCAATGAATGAAAGTGATTATGGCCTTGGCGCTCAGTGGGCTGCTGCTTCAGCAATCCGCGCTGGCGGCTAGATATGACGATGACGAGCCCACTCGCGCCAAGGTGATGCAGCCAGCCCAGCCGCAGACATCAGCGACCAGAGACAAAGCCCGCCTCGAGCTACTGAAAGACCAAATCCAGATTCGTCGTGACGACTGCAAGGTGCGCTCAGCCACCGCGCTTGAGTTCTGCGGTCGGGAAATCGATCAGGCCAAGTTGGAGGGGAGGCATCGGTTGGAGGTGCAGTACAAGGAGGAGCTGGCGAAAGCGGCGGGTGGGTCGGAGTAGCGTTATCGCGATTTATTGAAGGAGCTAGGTCAATGAGCAAGCAACGGTTTACCAGCGTCTGGGATGCCATAGAGGACACCCCGGAAGAGGCGGAAAACATGAAACTGCGTTCCGTCCTGATGACGGCGCTGAAGAATCATCTCGCCCGTACCGAAATGAATCAGGCGCAAGCCGCCAAGCTCTTGGGCGTGACTCAGCCCCGCATCTCGGACTTGATGCGCGGCAAGATCAACCTGTTTGGCCTCGATGCGCTGGTGAACATGGCAACGGCTGCGGGACTGCACATTGAGATACGGGTACTGGACGCCGCCTGAATCCTTCCTGTCCCGACTAAGGGGGCAGGGCAGTGATTGGCGGAAGAGGTAGGAGTCGAACCCACCGAACCTGCGTTTGCAGGTTCCACCGGATTTGAAGTCCGGGCACCCCACCGGGAGATGTCGCTCTTCCGGGACGGATGGTAGCGGATAACGGTACGGCAGGGCGAAGGCCTTAATCGGCGCGCGCATTGCCTCTGCTCAGGGACGCAAGGCCCAAGCACCACCTCACCTATTGAATGCCCCGCGAACGGCTGCCCGAAAACAAAAAGTGCCGGGCTTTTAGCTTAGCTTTTCAGCTTGGCAGTCACCAATCTGCTAGTTAGCCTCTCGCCCCTCCTTGCCTTTTTTACGCCGCCGCGCCTGCAACGGGTGGGCGGGCTACGTCAGTCGTTCAACGCGATTGGCCACTCTCTGAACTATTGAATATCGGGGTATTTATTAAACGGAATTCACTCAAGCAATGCGTCATGGCTTTCCTGCTGGTCTGCGTCGGCCAGGCGTTCAGCCAACAGGCTCACGCCATCACGGGCACCATCTCTGGCACGCTGTAAGAAAGATTGATTCTTTCCGCTTGTACGGACGGCTACGACTACCCTGATTTCAAACTGTATTTGAAAGCCGGACAGAAATTTTCTCTGATTTCGAACGGCCGCACCTACACCGGCACGTTCACCAAAAATGCGGCGCAGACCTCTCTGGTTTTCACGCTGGATGCGGCGTCTAAATCGCGTTTGGCGGGCGCGGTGGGAAGGTCGGCCTCCTCGTTATGCGGGGCGACCGTCTCTATCTCCTCTTATACCGCGCCAATCTTCCGCGCGAGTCTGGCCTACGGCAGTTCCAAGTCTTCCACCTGCAATATCTCGGGCGCGATGTCGGTCAGCGCGACCGGGCGCACCGCCTTTGGCTCAGGCTCGGCGAAATATCTCATAAACGTCTACTCGGCTTGCTTCACAGGTAAACCGTAATCTATCGCTCACCGCGCACGCGCCGTGCCTGCCCGCGGCGCTGCGTGAGTCCGATTCTGTCGAAGTATTCGAGCAGCTCAATCGCAGTGTTGCGTCCGATGCCGCAGTGGTCGCGGTACTGCGCGGCGGTGAAGCTGCCGTCTTCGAGGGAGCTGGCCAACGCGCGGGCCAGAGCGGCGAGTTCGTCGATGTCTGGCGGCAGGTAGTAGCGGTAGCGCCCCACTTTGGTCAGATGCCCGAGCTGCGTCATGCGCTCGAGAAACGGTCGCAAGACGTCGACCTCAATCTTCAAATTCTCATGCAAATCCTGCAGCGCGGGGGCCTGATGGCCCAGACGGCGTAGTTCCACGCTCACGGTATCGAGCAGCCGCTGGTCGGCGAGCGCCAGCACCGCGCGATGACCGGGTAAGCAAAGATGGCTCGCCTTACGCTGCAGGCTGCCGGCGCGTACCAGTGCATCACAGGCGGCGCGGAGCAGGCGCGGCGGCGGTGGCGAACTCAGCGCGCGGGAAATTTGCGCTTCAAGAATGCCGGTCTGCTCGGGCGTTTCCGCATGGTGTTTGGCGATGGCCTCAAGCAGGCGTTCTTGCAGCGCGAGCCACGTCCGTTCGGGCACCAGCAAACGCTCGCCGTCGGCGAGGGTGACTTCAAACAAACCCAGCGCGGTCACGATGGGCGCAAGCCGGTCGCGATCGAGATTCCAGCTGCGCGCAAACCACTCGTCTTCAATGCCTTCCGGCAGGCGCTCAACCAAACTGCCCAGCGCAAGCGTTGGCGTGGCCAGCGCCATGGCCTCCAGCAGCGCGATGCGTTTCGCGCGCGAAAGCGAGCGCGGAAACGGCAACGGCTCCAACACTTCGCCGCCGCCAAGCGTGCGGGTGGCGGCCTGATCGCGCAGCACAAAGCGATCGCCGCGCACCGCGAGCAGCGGGCTGTCGAGCGTGAGCACGGCGAAGCACTCGGCACCCGGCGCGAGCGGACCGTCCTGCAACAGCCCCACGCGCCCGCCGATGTCCGCCGCGCCCAGGTGCACGTGAACCGACGCCCGATCGCGCAGCGCCTTGCTTTCGCTGGCGTTCAACTGCAGGCGCACGCCGACTCTTGTGGCGGCGGTGGCGAGAGCGGGCGACACCAGCCAGTCGCCGCGATGCAGTTCGTAGCGCCGTAAATCGGCGCCCGCCAGATTGATGCCGCAGCGCTCACCGGCGCGTGCCGTTTGCGCCTGCTGGTTCTGGCTGTGAATGGAGCGCACGCGAACTTCGAGTCCCGACGGCGCCACCTTCAGGCTCTCGCCCACGCTCACCGCGCCGGAATACACCGTGCCGGTGACCACGCGGCCCGCGCCTTCCAGCACAAAGCTGCGGTCAATCGCGAGCCGAAAGCCGCCGTCGTCTATGCGCGCGGCGCGCTCGGCCTGCGCCGCGAGCAGCAGGGCGCGCAACTCGGCGATGCCAAGCCCCGACGGCGCCGCGCAGGGCACGACCGGGCTGCCCCCCAACGAAGTCTCGGCGAGCAGGGCCAGAATCTCCTGCGCGACTTCCACCGCCCGCGCCGCCTCTACGCGATCGACCTTGCTCAGCGCCACCGCGCCGCGCTTGATGCCAAGCAGATTCAGAATCGCCAGATGCTCGCGCGTTTGCGGCATCGGGCCGTCATCCGCCGCCACCACCAGCAGCGCGAAATCGATGCCGGCGACGCCCGCCAGCATGTTTCGCACAAAGCGCTCGTGACCCGGCACATCCACAAAGCCGATGACCTGCGACGGATCGCTCGCGCCCGGCAGCGGCAAATAGGCGAAGCCCAAATCAATCGTCATGCCGCGCGCACGCTCTTCCGGCAGGCGGTCGGTGTCGACGCCGGTCAGCGCGCGAATGAGCGAGGTTTTGCCATGATCGACATGGCCGGCGGTAGCGACGATCACGCGCCTGCGGCCAGCCTTTGCAGTTGGCTCATAAAGCCGGCTTCGTCTTCGAGACAGCGCAAATCTAGCCACAGCGCGCCCTGATGAATGCGGCCAATGACAGGTCGCGGCAGCGCGCGGAATTGGGCGGCCAATGCCTCGACGCCCAGCGGCGCTTTCGGCGACAGCACCAGCGCGCAGCTCGGCAGCAGATCCACCGGCAGCGCGCCGCTGCCAATCTGGCTCGCGCAAGCCTGAAGAGTCACTTCCGCCATCCCGCTCACCGCTTCACGCACGGCGGGCAACACGCGGGCCGCAAGCGCGGCGATGTCGGCCTCCGTGCGCGTGAGCAGTCGCAGCGTGGGGATTTTCTCGCGGGCGCGATCGGCGTCCCCGTACAAGCGCAAGGTCGCGGCCAGCGCGGCGATGATGAGTTTGTCGACGCGCAGCGCGCGGGTCATCGGATTCTTGCGAATTTTGGCGATTAACTCGGGCTTGCCCACGATGATGCCCGCCTGCGGCCCGCCCAGAAGTTTGTCGCCGCTGAAGGCCACCAGATCCGCGCCCTGCGCCAGCGTCTCCTGCACGGTGGGTTCGTGCGGCAGGCCGAAGGCCGCGAAATCCAGCAAGGTGCCGCTGCCCAAATCCACCGCCAGCGGCAGGCCGTGCTCGTGCGCCAGCGCGGCGAGATCGGCTTCGGGCACGCTGGCGGTAAAGCCTTCGATGCGATAGTTGCTGGGATGAATTTTCATCAGCATCGCGGTGCGCGGTGTAATCGCTTCGGCGTAGTCGCGCAGATGCACGCGATTGGTGGTGCCTACTTCACGCAGCTTCGCGCCGGCGGTGGTCATGACATCCGGAATGCGAAACGCGCCGCCTATTTCCACCAGCTCGCCGCGCGCCACGATCACTTCCTTGCGCGGCGCGAAGGTGTTGAGGATAAGCATCACCGCCGCCGCGCAGTTGTTCACGACGGTGGCGGCTTCCGCCCCGGTCACGCGCGTGAGCCAGGTTTCCACATGCGTATCGCGATGCCCGCGCTGCGCGGTCTCGAGATCGTATTCGAGCGTGCTGGCCTGCGCGGCCACGGCCGACATCGCGGCAATCGCGTCATCGGCCAACAGCGCGCGGCCAAGATTGGTATGCAGCACGGTGCCGGTGAGATTAAACACAGTCACCAGCGTGCTGGCTTGTGCGGCGGCCAGCGCGGCGCCGGCTTCGTCGAGTAGCAATTGCGCTGCGTTATCAACGGCGGGGGCGCCGGCTAATAGCGTGTCGCGATAGCGCGCGGCGGCTGCACGTAAGGCGCCTGCCACCACCGTGTGGCCGTAGGCGGCCAACAAGGCCTGCGCGGCCCCGTCCTTCAGCAGGCGATCAATGCCGGGAATAGTGATGCGGGGAGCAGTCATGTCAGTCGGAATTGCGGGAGGAGCGCGCCGCTTGGCGCCTCATCTATCCTGCGGGCCTAAAGCGAAGCGCGTAAGATTGCCCTCGAGATCGGCCGGCACCTGCACCGCCGCCTCGCGCCCGTTCGGGACCTGAAACTCCACGTTGCCGGAGTAGTACCCCAGCAGGTGCAAAAACGCCGGGTCGAGTTGCGCGACGGTGGCCGGCCACAGCGCGGCATTCCAGTTGATCTGCGGTCGAATCCAGCGCAACACGTAGTAGCCAAACAGCGCCGCGCGCTGGCAGTCGCGGCTCTGGTTCTCACCCGTTTGATGCCACACGCGACCATCCATCACCAGCAGCGATCCGGCGGGCGCCGTGATGGCCACCGTCTCGTGTTCGAGCGCCGGATCCGGGCTGCGCCCATGACGATGCGAGCCGGGAATAAACCGCGTGCCGCCGTTCTCTTCGGTGAAGTCGTCCAGCAGCCAGGCCACGTTGCAGGCCAGCGGGTGCGAGGGCCAGGGCGCCGGCACATAGCCTTGGTCCGCGTGCAGCACCATCTTCTGGCTGCCGGGTGCGGTGATGTTGGCGCTGAAGTTCGAAATCAAAAAGTCCGGTCCCAGATTGTGCTGCACGAATTGCAGCGCCTGCGGATGGCGGATGAGGTCCACAAACACCGGGTCGAGATTAAACAGATGAAAGACGCGCTGATTACGGGTGTCCGGGTCGAACACATAGCCGCGCGTCGGCACGCCATCGGCCTCGCTGCGAGTCGCACCTGCCAGCAGTTTTGCGCGCACCTCGGCGACCACCGCAGGGGTCAGCACGTCGCACAGAATCGCCGCGCCGTGGGCGTCCAAATCGGCCAGCGCCTGTTGGGGATCAGAAGTCGGGATAACGGGATTAAGCATGCTGACTCTCGCTTAAGCCGGGGTATCCAGATTGACCTTGCAACCGTGGCACTGCGGCTGGGCGCCAGCGCGTGACGGCATCAGCGCGGCCACCAATCCCACCTGACTCAGTCGCGTGCGGCAGCGCGGGCAGCGCAGGCCAAAAATCAGCACCAGCAGTGCGACATTGGTTAGCAGAAAGCTCACCACCATGACCGGCCAGGGCAACGACGGCATCAGCACCGCGCCCACAAACCCCAGCCAGCCGAAGGCCGCGCTCATCAGCCAGCCGCGCGCCGTGAAGCCCAGCTGCTGACGAATAGACGGTGCGCCGTTAGCCAAGGCCCGACCCTTGCGCGGTTTCGAGCTTCACCACTTCCGCCACGGGCCGGCGATACAGGCGCGCGGGCTGTTCACCGTTCAAGGCTTTGCCCAGCACGACCAACATCACGGGGATGGTTTGCGCGTCGAGCGCCAGCAACTCGCTGACTTTGGGGGCGTCGAAGCCAATCATCGGGCCGCTGTCCCAGCCCCGCGCCTTGGCGGCAAACATCAAGGTCATCGCGGCCAGCGAGGCGGAACGCACGGCTTCTTCATGCTGCGCCTCGGGTTTGCCCGTATAGAACCCGCTCACCGTGGGCAGCGCCTTGGCGCGGAGCGCTTCCGGCGCGTGTTCGTAAATGCGCGGCGCGTCTTCAAAGGCATCGAGGCGGCCGCAGACCAGAATGGCCGCCGCGCTGTCTTCCACCTGCGCCTGACCGAACGACACCGCGCGCAGCGCCTGCTTGCGCGCCGCATCGCGCACCACCACAAACGACCAGTGCTGAAGATTGAACGAGCTGGGGGAGAGCAGTACGTCTTCAAAGATCGATGTGAGCGTGGCGTCGTCGATGGTCAGGCCGGGCTGATAGTGGCGCACGCTGTGGCGTGACGCGGCGAGTTCGCTGAAGTTCATGCTTTCTTCCGGGTCGGGGTCTTTTTACGAGGTTTGGGCGCGTCTTGTTCAACGGCCTTGATGGCGGCGTCGTATTTGGCGGTGTCGCCGGTGGCGAGTGCTTCCACTTCGATTTCCACGATGCGGAGCACTTCCGACAGATAGCCCTCGCGCCACGCCGCGCGCTCGGCGGCCACCGTGGCGTTCGGCTTATAGCTGTCGATGGCTGCGCGCTTAATGCCGCCCTGCGCTTCGAGCAGACGCTCCAGCGTATCCAGCCGGTCGTGCAGCACGGCGACTTCGCCGGCCAGCCCCATCACCATCGACACCACGCGGTCGACGTTGGGATCGTCAAAAAAATACGGGCGTTCGCCTTTGGCCTTGCGCTTTAGTGTGCTACCGACGCTCATGCGCTTACTTCCGGTTGCCGTAGATGAACCACAGCCCGCCGCCGCCAAAGTCCCCGCCCTGGAACTTGTGCGAGCGGGTGGCCTGCGCCACCTGAAAGGCGCTGGGGATGAGGTCTTCAAATTCGAGCGCCGGATCAAATCCGCCCTGCTTCGAGAGCGCCTTCAGTTCGATTTCATGCGAGCGCGCCCAGAACGGTTCGTTGTTATTGCGCGTGTCCCAGTCGAGCAGGAAGGCGTCGAACGGGTCCATGCCTTTGTAGGGCGGCGTTTCGGCGTGAATCATCATCCCGCCCTTGGCGAGCAGGCGATGGCATTCCTTCACGATGTTGTTGATCGCGCTCTGCGAAGTCTCGTGCAGCAGGATGTGCGAGACGATGAGGTCGAAGGAGCCGTCGGCGAAGCTTGTGCACTCGGCGTTCTGCTGGGAGTAGTGCACGCGAACGCCCATGTCCTCAGCGCGGGCGTGGGCGTAGCGCAGCATCGGCGCGGCCACGTCGATGGCGTGGACTTCGGCGTCGGGGAAAGCTTCGGCATAAGGCACCGTGCTGTGGCCGACCGAGCACCCCAGATCGAGAATGCGCTTCGGCTTGAAGTCTGGATGGTGCTTTTTCAGCCACATCACAATGCTCGCGCCCATGTCGTTGTTGTAAGGCCCCATCTGGCCCATGGCATACACGTGCACCGCGCGGTCGTAGACCATGCCGGCAGAGGCGTCCTCAGGCATGAATTCGCTGTGATAGCCGCCCGGCTGGCAGTGGATGTCGACCGCCGTGTGGTACTTCGGGGTGGGCAGCTCGGGGTTGAGCGTCAGGCTGCCGAGGGCTTTTTTCTTTTTGGGTTTTTTGATGGTCTGGTTAAGCGCTTCAAGGTCGCGCGCCACCGGGATCTGGCACGAGGACCACATCATTTCCTGGCTGGTGCGCAGCAGCGTGCTGAACATCTGGTAGTAGGGTTCGCGCACCATCTCGTCGCGCACTTCGAAGCGCGTTTTGGGCGCGCGCTTGTGTTTGCGCTCAAAGGCGGGTTTGACCTTGCTTTCATATACGGCGCGATTGCCGCCGTGCACGTGCTTCACCAAATGCTCCTTGAACGCGCGCACAAACTCTTGTCGCGCAAATTCATCGTGGGTGGTGGGCGGCAGGGCGCGGTGTTCGGCTTGGGCGGGAATCTCAACGCGAGCGTTCATGGCGGTGTGTTCCTTGTGGCTTAAGTATCGAGGCGATTAAACGTACATCTCGGCGCCCGGCAGTGGCGCGCCGTAGCTGTCGAGATAGGCTGCCTCGGTCAGCGGCTTGCGCTTGAGGCTCTTGGGAAACGGTTTGGCCGGCCAGCCCAGCATCACCACCGCGGCGGTCGCAATGTGTTCCGGAATGTTCAGCAGCGTTTTGATTTGCGGCTCGGCCAGCGCCAGCAGGGTGGTGAGCGTGGTGCCGAGGCCTTCGGCGCGCGCGGCCAGCATCAGGTTTTGCACGGCGGGGTAAATGGACGAGCCGGGGGTGAGCACGGTGCGGCCGAGGTTGGCGTCGATCGCCGACAGGCTCTGCCATTCCGCGCACACCACGATATGCACCGGCACTTCCGAGAGATGCCGCGCGAAGTGATCCACATGGCCGAGAAACTTGGTGGAGAAGCCGGACTTGAACTCGCCGCTCGAGTACTTCTGCATCGCCATGTCCCAGATGGGCTGATAGAGATCGTGCAGCGCCTGTCGCTTGGCAGCATCGCGAACGGCAATAAAACTCACCGGCTGCTTGTTGCTGCCGGTGGCGGCCCAGCGCGCGGCGTTCAGCACTTTGGCCAGCACGGCATCATCCACGGCGTCGGACTTGTAGTAGCGGCAGGCGTTCATCGTCTGCATGGCGGTTAACAGGTCCATGGATCCTCCGGGAGATGGTGTAGTAATGCCGCAAGCATAAGGGGAAACTCGCGGCGCGGGACAGTCGCCACCGCCCGCTTGCCAAGGGCGCCAATCAACACGCATCGCAGCATGGACCAGCCTTCACCCAAAATCGGAGTGCGCATGGGGAATCAGCGGTCCGCGCTGGTGGCCAGCGTGTGCGTAGCGGCGCTTGCCCCGCTTGTCGTGATCGAGCTCTCCGGCGCGGCTGCCATCGATTTCTGGTGGGATTTCTGGATGGGGCTGGGCTTCGCGAGTGTGAGCGGGCTCGCGCTGTTGCCGGTGCTCTCGGCGCGCTGGTGGGCGGCGCGCCATCCGCAGTCGGGGCTGCTGCGGCTGATTCAGCGCCTGCATCGGGATCTGGCCTGGTGGCTCACGGCGCTGGCGCTCGCCCATGTGCTGGGCGTGCTGTGGCTGGAGCCGCGCACGCTCGACTATCTCCTGCCTACCGCGCCGGGCTATATGGCGGCGGGCTTGGTCGGGCTACTGCTGTTGCTCGCGCTGATCGTTACCTCACTCGCGCGCTACAAGCGCCGCTGGCCGCAAACGTCCTGGCGCCGCTGGCACGCCGGGCTCTCCATCGCTGCACTCGGTTTGATGCTGTGGCATGTGCTGGGTGCCGGCTATTACGTGAGCGACGTAGGCGCGCGCTGCGCGCTGCTGTGGGCGGCCGGTCTGCCGAGTTTGCTCGCGCTGTGGTGGCATTACGCGCCGCCGGAGAGCGCGAATCCGTCTGCGGGGCAGGGCGGGGCCGGCCAGAAGCCGGGACTCGCGGTGGCGCTCGCCATCGTGCTGGGGCTGCTGGCCGCTGCCGTCTGGTTTGCGCGGCCTGTGGGCATTCATGAGCATTCACCACCGGTATATCCGTGTCCCGCCGGACGCTGCTTGTAAGCCTGCTGGCGCTGGCGTTGGCTGCAGGCTGTTACGGTCTGCGCCAGCACGCCATCGAGCGGGCGCCGATGCTCGCCATTAACTTCGACCATCAAGACCATTACGCGGTGAAATGCGCCACCTGCCACCACAATTTCTTCGACAAGACCGGCCAGGACTCCTGCTACTTCTGCCATAAGCAGCAGCCTGAACTCGCGCTCCGCGTGCAGGAAGATTTTCATGCGCTGTGCCGCGATTGCCACGCGCAGGTCGCGGCGCAGGGCTTTGCCAGCGGCCCGATCCGCCGCTGCGGGAGTTGTCACGATTGGCGCACGCCCGCGCGCTGAATGAGCGCGCGCGGTTTCGTCGACGAGGGCGGCTTGGCTACACTCCCGTCATGAGTGAATTTGAACTGAGCTATCGCACCGCCGCCGGGCCCGTGACCCGCGTGGTCACCGCCGTGGACGCCGACGCCGCCGAACTGCAGGCGCCGCTGGAGGCCGAAGACATCACCGTGCGGCCCCGCCGCCGCATCGGCGCCAGCTGTCGCCCCACGCCGCCGCCCGGCTGGCCGATACGGCGCTAGCGGGTGCGCGAGGCCGAGGTCCTGTCGCTGGGCGCGGCCGACGCGCCCCTGGCCCGCGCGCTCGCCGCGCTGCTCGCGCCGCATGGACTCAAGCTGGTCTATCTCGAACCTGGCGCTGAAATCCCCGGTAGCTACTGGGGCGAGCGCGAAGCGGGCTTGCTGGGGCAGCAGCTGCTGGTGCGCGGGGACACCCCGGTGCACTCCGCACTGCACGAAGCCTGTCACTATCTCTGCGCCGACGACGCCCGTCGCGCCACTCTCAACACCGACGCCGGCGGCGGTGAGCTCGAAGAATGCGCGGTGTGCTATCTCTCCATCCTGCTGGCCGCTCGCTTACCCGGCTTCGGCCGCGACCGCATGCTGGCCGACATGGACGCCTGGGGTTACAGCTTTCGCTTGGGCAGCGCGCGCCGCTGGTTCGAGGAAGAAGCCGACGACGCGCGGCAGTGGCTGATGCTCAACGCGGCCGGCGTTGTTGCTGACTTTGCCAGGCCAGGACGCCACCTCGATTAGTCGCGAGCCCTGAAGCGCGCGAGCGTTGGCTCGCGGCGTTAATCCATTCTCGATGTGGTTTCGGTCTGCGATGCCCAACCGCCCCCTCTAACGCGAAATATCCGGCGCTTTTGGCGGTCTTTTTTGCGATTTGATTTTTTCCGCTCCGTTTTGAGAAAACGGGTAACGCAGGGTTGCGGCTAAGCGGCGGGAGCAGGCAGTCCCGGAAACCCCTATTCAGGAGGATGGACAGCATGGTCTGTCTGTCTGTCTGTCTGTCTGTCTGTCTGTCTGTCTGTCTGTCTGTCTGTCTGTCTGTCTG
>CAMCQE010000055.1 GCA_945876945.1 Klebsiella pneumoniae | reverse complement strand
TGCCGCCCAGCGCCTCACGGATTTTCTTGATCATGCGCGCCTTCTGCGCGGCATTGACCTCAATCACTGACTCCACAATCCGGCTCGACACCCCGTGCTCCTGGGCGATACGCACCAGCGCCTGAGTGTCCTTGGGAAAGCAGGACCCGCCGTAACCCGGGCCCGGATGCAGAAATTTGCTGCCGATGCGCTTGTCCATGCCCATGCCCTTCGCTACTGCGTGCACGTCGGCGCCGACCTGCTCGCACAGCATGGAGATTTCGTTGATGAAGCTGATCTTGGTCGCCAAGAACGCATTCGCGGCGTACTTGATGAGCTCCGCGCTCTCCAGACCGGTGGCGAGAATCGGCGCCTCAATCAGGTTCAAGGGGCGATACAGTTCGCGCAGACGGCGTTCGGCGCGCTCGGTTTCCACCCCAATCACCACGCGGTCGGGGCGCATAAAGTCGGACAGCGCCGCGCCTTCGCGCAGAAATTCGGGGTTGGAGGCGACGTCAAAATCGGCCTCGGGATTGGTTTCGCGAATCAGGCGGGCAACGTTGCGCGCGGTGCCCACCGGCACGGTGGATTTGTCCACGATCACCGTGTAATCGCGCAGATGCGGCGCCACCTGACGGGCCGCTTCGTACACGTAGGAGAGGTCGGCGAAGCCATCGCCGCGCCGGCTCGGGGTGCCTACCGCGATGAAGATGAGGTCCGCCGCCCCCGCCACTTCACCCAGCTCCGTGGTGAAAGCCAAACGCCCTTCGCGCACGTTCTTGGCCACCATGTCTTCCAAACCAGGTTCATAGATCGGGATTTCGCCGTTCCGGAGCCGGTTCACCTTCTGCGCGTCAACGTCGACGCACACCACATCCGCCCCGAATTCCGCGAAACACGTGCCGGACACCAGCCCCACATAGCCCGTCCCAATCATCACAACCTTCATGAATCACAGTCTCCAGAGCAACACGCCGTCGGGGCAGGTTGCGCGATCAAGTTTGCCTTTAACGTCCATCACCACGCCCCGCCGCTGGTCCAGATGATGCGTAATGCCATGCCAGCCACCGGCCAGATATTGGCGATGCGGCACGGCCAACACCACGGCCTGCGCCGGGACCAGAGCTCCGGCAGGGGTGAGATGAACGCCGTATTCCTCAAATGCTTCTGCGTCGTGCGCGCACGGGTCATGAACCTGCACCTGCACGCCGTAGTCCGCGAGTTCCTGCACGATGTCTATCACGCGTGTGTTACGCAGATCCGGCACGTCTTCCTTGAACGTGAAACCCAGCACCGTAATCACCGCACCGTGCACGGCCATCCCCGACTGAATCATCAGTTTGATGGTTTGCTGGGCCACGTGTCGGCCCATATTGTCGTTGATACTGCGGCCCGCGAGTATCACCTGCGGGATATAGCCGGCGATTTGGGCGCGATGCGTGAGGTAGTAGGGATCGACCCCGATGCAGTGCCCGCCAACGAGGCCGGGCTCAAACTTCAGGAAGTTCCATTTGGTGCCGGCCGCCGCCAGCACGTCGCGGGTGTCGATCTCGAGCCGTTGAAAAATCAGTGCCAGCTCGTTCATCAGCGCGATATTGAGGTCGCGCTGGGTGTTTTCGATGACCTTCGCCGCCTCGGCCACCTTGATACTGGCGGCGCGATGCACGCCAGCTTCGACCACGCTTTCATACACCTGCGCCACAATTTCCAGCACTTCAGGCGTCTGACCGGAAACCACCTTGGTGATTTTGGTGAAGGTATGTTCGCGATCGCCCGGATTGATGCGCTCGGGCGAATAGCCTACAAAAAAATCGACTCCGCAGCGCAAGCCCGAATGTTTTTCGAGCACCGGCACACAGTCTTCTTCGGTGGCGCCGGGATAGACGGTAGATTCGAAGACCACGATATCGCCGGCTTTCAGCACTTTGCCGACGGTCTCGGAGGCGCGCAGAACCGGCGTGAGGTCGGGTCGCTTGGCGTGGTCGATGGGCGTCGGCACGGCCACGATGTGGAAATCTGCGTGCTGCAGGTCTTGCGGGTCGGCGGTGAAAAGAATGTCGGCGGCGCCGAGTTCAGCGGTCGGCACTTCGAGCGTGCTGTCGATACCTTGCTGCAGTTCTGCAATCCGATGCGGGTTAATATCGAAGCCGACGCAGTGCGCCCGCTGTCCAAAAGCAACGGCAACCGGCAGGCCAACATAGCCCAGCCCGATGACTGCGATTTTGCGTTGATGCATCTTTATTGAACCTTGTAAAAATCCTTGTACCAGTCGACAAATCGGGCCACGCCTTCCGCGACTGGGGTAATGGGTCGGTAGCCCACATCGGCCACTAGCTCGCTGACGTCAGCGTAGGTATCGGGCACATCGCCGGGCTGGATCGGCAACAAGCGCTTTTGCGCCTCGCGCCCCAGACATTTTTCCAGTGTGCCGATGAAATCCATCAACGCGACTGGCGAATTATTGCCAATGTTGTAGAGCCTGTAGGGCGCGAGAGATGTGCCTGGGTCAGGATGATCGCCCTGCCAGTCCGGGTTGGTAGCAGCCGGCCGATCCAGCGCGCGCACTACACCTTCCGCAATGTCGTCGATGTAAGTGAAGTCTCGCCGGTGCTTGCCATAGTTATAAATTTGAATGGGTTCGCCATTCAGGATCTGGCGGGTAAACAGGAACAGCGCCATATCAGGCCTCCCCCAGGGACCGTACACGGTAAAAAATCTGAGGCCGGTCGTCGGCAGCTGATACAGCGCGCTGTAGGTGTGCGCCATTAGCTCATTGGCTTTCTTGGTCGCAGCGTAGAGCGACAGGGGATGGTCTACGTTGTCGTGCACCGAAAACGGCATGCGCGTATTCGCGCCATAAACCGAGCTGCTGGAGGCATACACCAGATGCTCCACCGGATGATGCCGGCAGCCTTCCAGGATGTTCATGAAACCGACGAGATTCGAATCCACGTAGGCATGCGGATTTTCGATCGAGTAGCGCACCCCGGCCTGCGCGGCCAAATGCACCACGCGCGTCGGTTTGAAGGCCTTGAACAAGGCATCCACCGCCACGCGGTCCGCCACATCAAGGCGCTGGAAGTGAAAGCCGGCCTGCGGCAGCAGACGATTAAGGCGGGCCTGTTTGAGCGTGGGGTCGTAGTAGTCGTTGAGGTTGTCGAGGCCAATGACTTCGTCGCCACGGGCCAGCAGCACCTCACTCAGGCGCGCGCCGATAAACCCCGCCGCCCCGGTGACCAGAATTCGCATGAACAGTGTCCGCCTTGAAGGTGCCCGCATTCTACACGGGCAATCCAGTCCTCAAACCTGAACCGGCGCAAGCCGCGATGGTGTGTTGCCCCCAGAAACCCCTGTGCGCCGACCGTGACTTAGGATTCGCCCCCACTTAGTATTCACGCCAACTTCTGCCGGAGACTTTGCTATGTCCTCTCGTTCGCCCATGGCTGCGGATTCGATGTCGGTAGACCTCGCCAATCTGTATCGCGAAGAGTCCTACACCGACCTGCAATCCGCTTCGGTGCGGGTGCTCATCCCGGTCTTGCCGGACGGCAGCACCGACACCAGCCGGGCCGCGATGTACATCGGCGACACCACGCTCATGACCCAGATGGGGCCGATTCCAGTGCAATTCCCGCTGGAAGCCGAATCGCTCGATAAAGCCTTTGCCCTCTTCCCCGAAGGTGTGCGCGGCGCCATCGAGCGCCTCAACGAACGCGCCCGCGAAATGGCCCGCGAAGAAGCCTCCCGCATCATGGTCCCCGGCAAAACGCCAAACCCTGGCATGGGCGGGATGGGCGGTGGGCTCGGCGGCATGGGCGGCGGCCGCGGCAAATTCATCATTGATTAAAGCCCGCGCTGCGTGATCCTTCTGTCCCTCTGCCGCGCCCCCTGTCGGGCGCGGTCGATCGTCACCGTTTGAGCTTGACTACGCAGCCGGAGGCCAGGCTCAGCGCCCGCGGGCTGTGCTGTATCCGCGGCGACCAACTCATTTTTGACGACCTTGATTTCGACGCCCGCGCCGGCCAGATCTGGCAGATCACCGGCCCCAACGGCGCGGGCAAAACCAGTTTGCTCCGGCTGCTGGCGGGGCTCGCGAACCCCGCCGGCGGCAGCCTTCAATGGCGCGGCGCGGCGCTGCCCGCAGCCCGCGATGAACTCCAGCAGGATTTACTTTTCCTCGGCCATTTGCCGGCCATTTCCGGCTTTATGACCGCCGCCGAGAACCTCCACTATGCCCGGGCGCTGTGCGCGAGCCCGAATGCCCGCGACATTGACGACGTCTTACGCCAACTGGGCTTGCCGGATGCGGCCACCACCCTCGGTCAGCGCCTCTCCGCCGGCCAACGCCAACGCCTCGCGCTGGCCCGCTTTCTGTTGGCCGAGGCGGCGCTGTGGATCATGGACGAGCCGCTCACCGCGCTCGACGCCCACGGCCGGCAGGCGGTGGAAGCCATGCTGGAAGCCCACGCCGCCGCCGGCGGCATCGCCATCGTCTCGACGCATCAGGCGCTCGCCTTGCCGCCCGGCATGCTTCACCAGTTTCAACTCGGGACAGCGGCCCGATGAGCGCGCTGGCCGCCGCCGCGTGCGTGCTCCACCGCGATCTGCAGCGCGCCCTGCGACGGCTGGGTGATCTGGCGCAACCGCTGGTGTTCTTTACCGTGGTGGTGTTCGTGTTTCCCATCGCTATCGGCCCCAATGCGGAGGTCCTGCGCAACCTTTTGCCCGCGATCTTGTGGGTTTCCGCCTTGCTGGCACTGGTGCTCACGCTGCCCGAGGTCTTCGCCGCCGACTACGCCGACGGCAGTCTGGAACTGCTGATTTTGAGTCCGCATCCACTCCCCTTGCTGGTGTTGGCGAAGGCGTTCGCGCAGTGGATCACCGGCGTGCTGCCCTTGATCGCGATGAGCGCCCTACTGGGCGGGGTGCTCGGCCTCGACTTCAACACCTGGGTCGCGGTGGAGCTCGGGCTGCTGCTTGGCACACCGGTGCTGTGTCTGGTGGGCTGCCTCGCCAGCGCACTTGCTGTGGGCGTGCGCGGCGGCCCGCTGTTGCTGGCACTGATCACCCTTCCCCTGTACATTCCGGTGCTGATTTTCGGCACTTCGGCAGCGCGGAATGCGAGCCTCGCGCTCCCCGTTGACGCAGAAATGTTGTTCCTCGCCGGCCTCTCCGTGCTGGCGCTGACGCTGACCCCTTTCGGGATTGCCGCCGCGCTCCGCGCGCGACTGGCCTAAAGCCCGATAACTGCAGAACGGCCACAGCACGACCGATGTTCGAACGATTCCACCAATACGCCGCGCCGATGCACTTTCATCGGCTTTCGCGCAAGTTAAGCCCCTGGTTGTTTGGCATTAGCGCTGTGCTGTTTGTCGCGGGTCTCGTCGGCGGCCTCATTCTCGCGCCGGCGGATTACCAGCAGGGCGAGAGCTTTCGCATCATCTACGTGCACGTGCCCAGCGCCTGGTTGTCCATGTTCTGCTACATGGTGATGGCGTCGGCCGGTGCAGCCGGCCTCATCTGGAAGGTCAAAATGGGCGACATCATGGCGCGGGCCTGCGCCCCGCTCGGTGCCTCATTCACCTTCGTGGCGCTCGCCACCGGCTCGCTGTGGGGCAAACCCATGTGGGGCACCTGGTGGGTATGGGATGCGCGCCTGACTTCGGAACTTATTCTGCTGTTTCTGTATCTGGGGTATATCGCGCTCCAAAGCGCGATTGAAGACCGCCGCGCCGCGGCGCGGGCTGGCGCGGTGCTGGCCATCGTGGGCGTAGTGAACATCCCCATCATCCACTACTCGGTAGAGTGGTGGAGCACGCTGCATCAGGGTGCCACCGTGACTAAACTCGACAAGCCTTCGATTGATGTTTCCATGCTCATCCCTTTGCTGCTGATGGCGCTGGCGTTTCAGGTATTTTTCTTCGCCGCGCTGCTGGTGCGGGCGCGCTGCGAAATCCTCGAGTTCGAGCAACACACCGCATGGGTGCGGGACTACCTGCGGGGCGGGCGTAAAGCATGAAAACCTTCAGCGAATTCCTGGCGATGGGCGGCTATGCGAGCTACGTGTGGAGCGCCTACGGCCTTACCCTGGTCGTGCTGGGCTGGAACGCGCTGGCGCCGGTACGGCGCGAACGGGCGCTGGAACGCCAACTTGCCGCGCGCCCGGAGCGCCGCTCCGCATGAGCCCGCGCCGCAAGCGGATGGTGATCATCGGCCTGCTGGTGCTGGGCATGGGGCTCGCGACCACGCTCATCCTGCGAGCCTTCAACCAGAACCTCATGTATTTCTACAGCACCAGCGACGTCGTCGCCGGCAAGGCGCCGAGCGCGCGCGATTTCCGCATCGGCGGGCTGGTGGTCAACGGTAGCCTGAAGCGCCTGCCGAACAGCCTCACGGTGAATTTCGTGCTGTCGGATCTCAAAAAAGAAGTCACGGTGACCTACACCGGCATCCTGCCGGATCTGTTCCGCGAGGGTCAGGGCATCGTCGCTAACGGCCAACTGGGCGCCGACGGCGTATTCAAAGCGCGAGAAGTACTGGCCAAGCACGACGAAAACTACATGCCGCCCGAAGTCGCGGCCTCGCTCAAACATAAACCCGACGCCACGCTCACAAGGTAAGCCGCATGATTGCCGAACTTGGTTTGTTCCTGATGAGTCTCGCGCTGGCGCTGGCGCTGGTGCAGGTGGTGTTTCCCGCAGTCGGGCTCGTCACCCAACAAGCCCTCTGGCTCGGCTATGCGCGCCCCGCCGCGCAAGCCCAGTTTGCTTGCCTGCTGGGCGCCTTCCTCGCGCTCGTCTATGCCTTTCTGAGCAACGATTTTTCCCTCGCCTACGTCGCCCAGAACTCAAACTCCGCCCTGCCCTGGATCTATCGAATGTCGGCGGTATGGGGGGCGCATGAAGGCTCCATCCTGCTGTGGTCCGCCATCCTCGCCGGCTGGACCTTCGCCGTATCGCTGCGCGTGCATCGCCTGCCGGCCGATGTCGGGGCCGTCGTGCTGGCGGTGATGGGCGCGGTAAGCGTGGCGTTTCTGCTGTTCGTGCTGTTTACCTCGAATCCGTTTGCGCGTGGCTTGCCCTCGCCCAGCGACGGTGCGGACTTAAACCCGCTGCTGCAGGACCCCGGCCTCATCATTCATCCGCCCATGCTCTACATGGGCTATGTCGGCTTCTCGGTGCCCTTCGCGTTTGCGGTGGCCGCGCTGGTCTGCGGACGATTGACGCCGGGCTGGGCACGCTGGGCCCGGCCATGGACGCTGACCGCCTGGACCTTCCTCACGTTGGGCATTGCGCTCGGTAGCTGGTGGGCCTACTACGAACTCGGCTGGGGCGGCTGGTGGTTCTGGGATCCGGTGGAGAACGCGTCCTTCATGCCCTGGCTGTTGGGCACTGCGCTCATCCATTCGCTGTCCGTCACCGACAAACGCGGCACCTTCAAAAGCTGGACGGTACTGCTCGCCATCGGCGCCTTCTCGCTGAGCCTGCTGGGCACTTTTCTGGTCCGCTCGGGCGTACTGACTTCAGTCCACGCCTTCGCCACCGACCCCGCGCGAGGCGTGTTTGTGTTGAGCATTCTGGGCGTAGCGGTGGGCGGCTCGCTGCTGCTCTACGCCTGGCGCGGCCCGAAAGTGCTGTCGGGCGGGACCTACTCCACGGTCTCGCGGGAAACCTTCCTGCTCGCCAACTCGCTCCTGCTCACCGTGTCGACCGCCACCATTCTCCTCGGCACGCTCTACCCGCTGCTGGTGGATGCGCTGGGGCTCGGCAAGATTTCGGTCGGCCCCCCGTATTTCAATCTGGTGTTCGGGCTCTTGATGGCGCCACTCGCCATCGCGCTGGGCCTCGGCCAGTTCGCGCGCTGGCGGGAGGATCAGCTGCCACGCCTGTGGCGCGGGGCGCGGTACAGCGCGGGCGCGGCCTTAATGGTGGGCCTCGTCATCGGCATTCTGGTGGACGGACCACAACGCCTGACCGCCGCTGCCGGGCTTACGCTTGCCGCCTGGATTCTCTTCACCACCGCAATGGGCGTGCGCGAGCGGCTCGTCGGCCGCGCCTCACTGAGCGCTGCGCTCGGCGCCCTGCCCCGCGCCTTCTATGGTCAATGTTTGGCGCATACCGGATTTGCGCTGGCGATTATCGGCGTCTGCCTTACTACCGCACTGAGTACCGAACAGCACGCAAGGATGGCGCCCGGCGACGCGGTGAGCCTCGGCGCTTATGAATTCCGCTTCGAAGCGCTGAAGCAGGTTCAGGGCCCGAATTTTCAGGCCAGCGAGGCGCGTTTCACCGTGTGGCACAACGGCCAGCAGGTGGATGAACTTCATCCCCAGAAGCGGATTTACACCGTGCGCAACCAGCCTATGACCGAAGCCGGGATCTCGCCAGGCCTGAGCGGCGACCTGTATGTCTCGCTGGGCGAACCGCTGGACGGCCAAGCCTGGAGCGTGCGGGTGAGTTTCAAGGCATGGGTGCGCTTCGTCTGGCTCGGCGCGTTGTTGATGGCGGGCGGAGGCCTGCTGGCGCTGCGTGATCGTCGCTATCAAAGCGCCACCTCTCCAGCGGCCAGCGACGCCGCGCTGGCACAGGGCTAAGCCGATGCGTTTTCTGGTGCCGATGGCCATTTTTGTCGTGCTGGTCGTGGTGCTGGCCGTGGGCCTCAAACTCGACCCGCGCTACGTCCCTTCCCCGCTCATTAACAAGGACGCGCCGGCCTTTACGCTGGAAACGCTGGCGGATCCCAACACCACGCTCACCAAGCAAGATCTGCTGGGTCGGCCGGTACTCGTTAATGTCTGGGCTTCGTGGTGCAGCGCCTGCCGGGTTGAGCATCCGCTGCTGCTCAGCATGGCCCAAAACGACAAAGTGGAAATCATCGGGCTCAATTACAAAGACACCCGCGAAGCCGGCAGCGAACTCCTGCAAGCCCACGGCAATCCGTATCGCCAGGTGCTGTTTGATCCACAGGGCAAGCTGGGACTGGACCTCGGCGTGTATGGCGTGCCGGAAACTTTCGTGCTGGACGCAAAAGGCGTGATTCGCTTCAAGCAGGTAGGCCCCATGACGCCCGAAGCCTGGCGGGATCAGATCAAGCCGCTGCTGGCCAAGCTCGCCACCAGCCCGGCACCATGAAACGGCTGCGCACCGCGCTCTTGCTGTGCGCGCTAGTCGGTGGCGCGCAGGCGGCCGACACACCGTTTCAGTTCGACCAGCCCGAGCAGGCCGCGCGCTACCAACGCCTCACCGAAGAACTGCGCTGTCTCGTCTGCCAGAACCAGAACTTGGCCGATTCCCATGCCGACCTGGCGCAAGACCTGCGCAATGAGGTTTACCGCATGATCACCGGCGGCCAGACCGATCGCCAGATCGTCGACTTTATGGTGGCTCGCTATGGCGAGTTCGTGCTCTACCGGCCGCCGGTCTCGCCGCTGACCTGGCTACTGTGGTTCGGTCCCTTCCTGCTGCTGGCGGGCGCTGGCGGCGTGTGGTGGGCGGTTGCCCGTGACCGTGGCGTGTCTGCGCCGGACGCCACCGAAGACGCCGCCGTCGCCGCCCTTACCCGTCAGGACAAATCCCCTTCATGAGCACCCTGTGGTTTCTGATTGGCGCCATTTTGATAGGTGCCGTGACCTACATCGGCCTGCGCGGGGCGCGGCTGCGTTTTGCCGCCGAGCAGTCGGCCGACGCCATCTTTCGTCAACGCCGCGCCGAGCTGGAGCGCGACCTCGCCGATGGCACGCTGGAGGCCTCGGCGCGCCAAACCTTGGAAGAGGAGCTCGCGCGCATTGCGGTCCGGGAAGTTCGCACCGGCAGTGCGGGAGACACTCCCCGTGGCAACCGTCTGGCCGCGCTGCTGGTGCTGATTGTCCTGCTGGGGGCGGTGGCGATTCCGGTGTATCTCCAGCTGGGCACGCCACAAATGGCGAACGGCGAAGAGGCTGCCGCCGCTGGCGGTGGGCGGGGCAATCATCCTTCGCCCGAGCAAATGGTGGCGGAACTGGAGAAGCGCATCGCCGCCACGCCCGACGATCCCGAACCCCGCATGTGGCTGGCCCGGGTTTATGTGTCCAAACAAAAATACGGCCAGGCGGTAGATGAGTTTGAAGCCGTGCTCAAACTCGCCGGCGACATCCCCGCGGTGCTGGTGCAATACGCCGACGCGCTGGCCATGCTGAACGGCGGGCGTCTGAGCGGCCGGCCGGCTGAGCTGGTGCAACGGGCGCTGGCGGTCGAGCCGGAAAATCCCACCGCGCTGTGGCTCGCCGGCCTGGCGGCGGAAGAAGGCGGCAGGAAAGACGAGGCGCTGAGTTATCTGATCCGCGCCCGCCAAGCCGCGATCGCCGCCGAGCAACCGGTGGAAGAACTCGACAAGCAGATTGTGGCGCTGGGCGGCAGCGTGGACGCGGCGCCCGGCGCGCCCGCCACACCGCCGATGAGCGCCGCACCGACACCGGTCCAAACCACCGGCGGCGAACAAGGTCCGCGCATCGAGGTGAAAGTGAGCCTGGACCCGGCGCTTGCCGCCAAGGTCGGCCCCAACGCCATGCTCTTCATTCTCGCCAAACGACCCGCCGGCATGCCGATGCCGCTGGCCGTGAAACGGCTGCCCGCCAGCGCTATGCCGGTCACGGTGGTGCTGGATGACAGCCTGGCCATGTCGCCGGCAGCGCGTTTGAGTTCGGCCGACTCCGTGGATGTGATTGCGCGCATCAGTCAGTCCGGCCAGGCGATTGCGGCCAGCGGCGATCTGGAAGGCAAGCAGGCCGGCGTGGCGGTCACGGCCGACGGCCACGTCGAGATTGCCATCGACCGCCTGCTGCCTTAAGGCCCTCGACTACTCCCTCCGCCGCGAGCGCCATTCGCGGTCTCGCGCAAGCCCGCGCGCAGCGGGCATCGCTCAATCTGCTCCCGCTTGAGGCCGCGCAACTTGCGGCCCGGCCACGCCTGCTAATTAGTCCTGCAGAACGCTTTTGCGCGTTCTCCGTTGGCTCGCGCGCTCGGGCCTTTTATTGCATCGACAGGAGGTCGACCATGCATCATTCAATGGCTACTGCCAGCCTTGCCGCCGTATTGCTCGTGAGTGGATTTACCGCCATCGCTGATGAGAGCGTTGAACAATCCGGCAAAGGTCGCTTCGTGGAACATTGCGCGGTTTGTCATGGGCCGGGGGCGAAAGGCGATGGCCCGTTCGCGAACATGATGAAAACCAAACCCACCGACCTCACCCAGCTTGCGAAGCAGAATAAGGGTGAGTTCCCGTTCGGCCACGCCTACGACACCATCGACGGCCGCAATATGCTGGTCGCCCACGGTACCCGCGACATGCCGATCTGGGGCAAGGAGCTGAAGGGCGCCGGCCTTGGCGGCGAGACCGGGTTAAGGGGTCAACTGGTGGAAACGCTGATTTACCTGCGGTCGATTCAGGTGCCCTGAGTCACCGCGTTCGAGGCTGTACCGCCCCGTTCATGGTTCGACAGGCTCACCACGAACGGGGAATAGGTTCAACGCATCTTGGGGGCAGGCCGCCAGCCCGAGTTACCGTTCGCCCTGAGCCCGTCGAAGGGCGAGTGCGAAGGCTCAGCCCAAACGAGTGTCAGGACTTTGAGGCTGTGCCGCCCCGTTCATGGTTCGACAGGCTCACCACGAACGGGGTTACAGGCGCACCACGAGCGTGGAATAGGCTCACCGCGAACGGGGGGACAGGCGCACCACGAGCGTGGAATAGACTCGCCATATCCTCGGAACAGGCCTGCAGCCCGAGTTTCCGTTCGCCCTGAGCCCGTCGAAGGGCGAGTGCGAAGACATAGCCCACACGAGTGTCAGGACACCGTCGGCTCAGGGAATCTCCTCGATATACGTGCGCTCGATGGGCGTTTGCACATAGCGGGTTTTGCCATCCACCGTTGCCCAGAAGTAGTAATAGCCTTTGGCGACTTCAGTGGTGACCTTGCCGCCACGCAGCTCCCAGGATTTCACGTGGCCTTCGGCGGCAAAGGTAATCCGATAGTTGCCCTCCAGCCAGGTCACACCTAAACGTCCCAGCTTGTTTTGCTGTTCCTCAGAGCAGCCGGTGAGCACCAGCGCCAAGCTAAGCGCCGCAAACGTCGTTTTCAGCATGCGATTTCCTTCAAGCGTCTTTGAAGCCAGGCTCAATGCCGGGCGTGGGAACGATAACGGCCACGATGGCGCCAGGGCGGCACCGGACGGCGATCCTGCCAAAGTCCGAGGCCTTGCCGACGCGCCTTCGACTCGAGTCTGTCGAGTTCGCGGTCGTCCGGCGCGAACTTGCGATTCCACCAGGCGAGACCCGCGCCCACCAGGGCCTGACTGGCCGAGCGCTCTCCGATAAACACTTCGCCCACTTCGCGCTTGTGGGTGCGCTCACCGTTCAGGCGCACGCGCACCGGTTTGCCGCCAATGAGGTCTCGCATAAAAGTAGTCGCAGCCGCCGCATAGGGTTGCGCCGGCCAGTGCTTGTTGGCCGCTTCGGGCGCGTCGACGCCGTAGAAACGCACTCGCAAGATCTTTTGCCGGGTGGTTTCGATGACGGCGGTGTCGCCGTCGGTGACCGACACCACTCGCCCGCTAACCCACTCCGCAGCCTGCACGCTGCCCGCGAGCAAGCCCAGCCAGAGGCTGCACGCGAAGACGAATGCAGGGGCGCGAACGTTCACGCCGGCTTGCGCAGAAGATTCACGCGCAGGGGCTGCCGGAAATGCACGCCCTGGCCCTGCTGATGCGCATTGAAACGCGCTTTGACCTCGGCGTGGGTTGCTGGTGAGAGCACGTGTCGGGTGTGGGTGACGCCAATGACCTGCCGCTCGAAGGCCTCGAAATCGGCGAAAAACATGGGCTGATTGAAAAAAATCTCTTCGGCTGAAAGCAGCAGCCCCGAGTCCACCGCTGCGCTAATCGCCGCGAAGGCCGCCGCCCGCACTCGCTGCTCGTTGTGAAAAAGCTGCAGGATGTCGTTGAACGGGCCGGCGAACACAGGTTCCGAAACCCACGCATGACCACCGGGCTTCAGCACCCGCGCCACTTCCGTGAGCGCAACGGGCATGAGCTCAACCGGCACATGGTGCAGGGACTTGAACATGAAGACCGTATCGATGCTGGCATCCGCCGCGGGAATCGCCTGCGCGCCGGCCAGCTTGAAACTCACGTTGGGCAAATCGAGCTTGAGATTCAGCGCATGCTGGATTTCATCTACTTCGGTTGCCGTGACGCGGCGATTCACGCCGCCGTTGGCAATCTGCCGCGTGAGGTCCGCGCGCCCGCAGCCGAGTTCCAGCATATCGCTGTGATCGAGCGCGAGCCGCGACTCGAACTCGCGCGACTCAGGCCCCGTGTGTTCAACGGACTCCACGGCAATACGCAGCATGGCGGACATCAAAGGCTCTCCCACAGCAGCGACAGGCTGCGCGCCGGAGAATACCGGAGCAGGCCCAAGCGCGGCCATCGGAAGCGCGCCAAAAAAAGCCGGGCAGAGGCCCGGCTGACGAAAGTAAACGCAATGACAAAGGGAATGTGTGGATGGAGTGTGCGGCGCTAGCGCGGCGGCCGGCCTGCTTCCGATCAAATAATCCGCACCTGCGGCGTGCGGTATGCCCTTTGGTCATCACACTGCGCCCGTCCGCCGCAACGGGCGGGCGCAGCTGCGTTTTACTTCGCGACCTTGAACGCCAGCAGCACGTTGCCCGGCTGCGCGCCCCACTGGGCATAGCCGGAGTTCATGTACACCCAGCCGTCCACCACCACCACGCCGGACTGATCGATAGCGCCGCCACGGCCGGCCGCGCCGTTGACCGTCTTATAGTCGCGCACGCTGTCGTAAGACCACAGTTCCTTGCCGGTATCGCTATCGAAGGCGCGCATCACGCCGCTCATCGAGCCCGAGAACACCACGCCTGGAATGGCCGTAACGGCAGCCGTTTGCGCCGGGCTGCAGCGTTCACGACCGGCACAGGACACAGCCGGCGCTGACCACAGCGCCTTGCCGGTCGCCAGATCCAGCGCAAAGAGACCGCCGCCCGCGGTGGGGTCGAGCTTCACCTTGTCGCCGAAGAACTCGCCCCCTTCCCACCGGGCGTCCGACACCGCGACGTAGACCGCTTTACCGTCGCTGGCCGAGCCCCATTCGATGCCGCCCAGAATGCCGCCATCCCCGACGCGGGTCTTCCACACCAGCTTGCCGTTGTCATCCGGATCCACCGCGTGCATCACACCGGTTTTCTGGCCACCCAGCACCAGGCGCTTGCCACCCGCCAGCTCGACCAGAATGGGCGAGGAGCCCATGTCGTGGTCTGGGCCAGCTTCTTTCGGGCAGTTGGCCTTGCCCGGCAGGGTGCAGGCCACGTTCCAGGCGTCGCCCGGCAGCCCCTGATAGGTCCAGAACTTGCTGCCGTCCTTTAGTGACATCGCCATGATGGCGTCGCTGGTGTCGGTGGCCGGCTGGGTATAGTTGTCCCCGGTCGAGACATAGACGCGGCCCAGCTTGGAATCGATGGTGGGTGCCGACCACACCGCGCCGCCGCTCGGACCCACCGTGGTCCGACCGCTGTCGTCGTGGTGTTCGATGGTCGGTTCCTGCTCCACGATGTGCTTTTTCCAGCGCACCGCACCGGTCGCCGGGTCGAGCGCCATCAACGCACCGCGAAACGTGCAGCACTTATAGCTGGGGTCTGCCGCCAGCCCTTCTTCGAGCGAGGACACCGGCACATACAGCGTGCCATCAACCAGCTGGAAGCCGCCTGTCAGGCGGACGGCCGGGTGTTCATCCATCACAGACACCCATTGTTGCTTGCCGGTTGCGGCATCGAGGGCGTAGGCGCGGCCACTGATATCGCCAAAGAAGACGAACGGCGAGGTTTTACCCGCGAGACTGGCCACCAGCATCGGCCCTTTCACCGCGGCATTGGCGCGGAAGCTCCAGTGAGTGCAGCCGGTCTTGGCGTCGAGCGCATAGACCTCGCCGCTGCGGCTGCCTACAAACAGACGCCCGTCTACGACCGAAGAATGCGCTTCGGCGAGGGTTTCGCCGGGGAACGCAAACGCCCACTGCAGTTCCAGTTTGCCCACCGTGGTCTTGTCCACACCGGCCATCGCGGCCGGCTGGAAGCGCGTGTTCTGCTGATTCACGCCCCAGGTGTTCCAGTGTGGCGCGGCCAGCAGGTCGCCGGTCGGCCATTTGCCGGGCGCGCACTGATTGACCACCTTGGGCTGCCAGGCGGCGTCATAGGTTTTGCCGGTCACATACTCCGCCACCGCGATGCGCTCTGGCCCGTTCAGGCTGAAATTGCCCACCATGCGCATCACGCCGGTTTCCAGCGCGCGCACAACGGCCACCGGTTCCATCTTTTTCAAGGTTTCTGGCGTCAGGGCACGCGGCACGCCGCCGCTATGGCAGCTCGCGCACGCCCGATCGTAGACGGCCTTGCCGTCCGGTTTGCCGTCGGCGTTCGCATTGAGTGCAAACGCTGCCAGCGCGGCCATGGTGATAGTTCGCAAAATCACGTGTTTTCTCCCCTTGTTGCGCTGGTAGCCCAGCTGTTGTTGCGCGATGCGAAAGCCGCTTTCGGCTTTACAGCGCATCGTATTTGGTCGCGCTGCCCCGGGCTTTCTCCGCCGGGTAGCGTTGTTCGTTGATGGCGAGTTTTTCGTGGAGCGCACTCGCCAGATCGATCTCCAGCACGCTCGCCAGCCGGAGCAAATAGCTGAACACGTCGGCCAACTCCAGCGCCACCGCCGCCCGCGCCTCCGGGCTCAAAGTCGCCGCCTCGGGCGCGGTCCACTGAAAATGTTCCATCACCTCGCCCGCTTCGATCGCGAGCGACATGGCCAGATTCTTGGGCGTATGAAACTGCCCCCAGTCACGGGCGTCAGCAAAGGCCTGTAAGTCCGCGGCGCAGGCGGCCAGCGCCGCTGACAATTCGTCCTTGCTCATACGCGGTTAATCAGCGCCACGCCCAGCGCGGTGATGGCGATGCCCGCCATCTGCAAAGGCTGCAGCGTTTCGCCAAACAGCAGAAAGCCTTCGATCGCGACCACCGGCGGCACCAGATAAAACAGGCTCGCGACGCGTGAGGCCGCGCCCTGGCGAATCAGCAGCCACAGAATGCTGATGGCCCCTAGCGACAACACGATGCACAACCAGCCCAGCGCAAACATGAAGCGCGGATGCCATTCCACCACGCCGGTTTCGAAACTGCGGGACACCAGCACACACGCCACGGCGGTGGCCATGAACTGCACCAGCGCGCCCACCCGATTGTCGACGCCCGCCGTGCAGCGCTTCTGGTACAGCGTGCCAAACGTGATGGCGAGCAGCCCGATGGTGCAACTGACCAAGCCAAACACGGGCATCGCGCCGCTCGCCAGCGAGCGGTGCACCGTGAGCGCAAGCCCCGCAAAGCCCAGCACGAAGCCCGCCCACTGGCGCGGGATCAACCGTTCGCCGAGCAAAGGGCCGGACAACACCGCGGTGAGCAAAGGCTGCACGCCCACAATTAGCGCCGCAATGCCGGAGTTCATGCCGCGCGAGATCGCGATGAATACCCCGCCGATGTAGAACCCGTGCATCAGCAAACCGCTGAGCGCGAGGTGCCCGTACATCACGGGCTGTCGCGGCCAGGGCGCCCGCACCGCGAGCACGTAAGCCCCCAGCAGCAGCGAGACGATGGTGTAGCGGTAGGCCATAAACGTGACCGGTTCGGCGTAAGGCAGACCGAACTTGGCGCCCACGAAACCGGTCGACCACAACAACACGAACAGCCCCGGCGCGAAGCGGGCGAAGGTCTCGGCGGAGACTTTCAAGCGTGAAACTCATGGGCGCGGCGGTAAGCAATCAGCATTCTTTTTCCTGCAGGACGCCGGCGGCCCGCAACCGCGCCACTTCTGCCGCATCCTTGCCGAGCAAGCCGGTCAGCACCTCGCTGTTGTGTTCGCCCAGCGTGGGCGCGACGAGCGGCAAGGGCTCGGGGAAATCGCTGAAGCGGAGCGGAAAACCGGGCGCTTCAAAGCTGCCGGCGAGACGGTCTTCGATGGTGCGAATCGTGCCGCGCTCGCGCAGATGCGGTTCGTTGACGGTTTCGGCAATCGACAGCACCGGCGCGCAGGGCACGTTGTGCGCTTCCATCAGCGCGATGGCATCGTCGGGATTTTCAAAACTCTGCAGCCAGGATTCGATGGTTTGCACGATTTCATCGCGGCGGGTGAGGCGCTTGGCATCGGAATCGAGTTCAGGATCGGCGGCCAGATCGGCACGATTCATCGCCGCGCAAAGGTCCTTCCAGTGATGCAGGAAGGCCATGATGGTGATGTCGCGGCCGTTGGCGCGAAACACACCGGCGGGGCACACGTAGGTGAGATGACGACCGGTGCGTTGCGGCGTCATGCGCCCGCCGGTGCCGGTATGCATGATCACGTTCACTTCATGGCAGTGGTAGTACACATCGAGCAAACCAATATCGAGATGCTGGCCGCGTCCGGTGCGATCGCGATGCCGTAAGGCCGCCAGAATGGCGAGCGCGCCGTGCACGCCGGTGCTCGCGTCCCCCAAGCCCATCAGCGGGATATAGGGCGGCTCGTCCGGATCGCCAATCATGGAAGTCACGCCGGAATACGCCTGCGCGATGTAGTCGTAACCCGGCTTGGACGCCAGCGGGCCGCTCTGACCGAGCGCCGAAATGGAACAGAGGATGATGCCGGGCTTGATGGCCTGCAGCGCCTCGAAGCCCATGCCCATTTCATTGATGACGCCGGGCTTGAAGTTCTCCACCACCACGTCCACGTGCTTCACCAAGTCGTGTACCAGCGCCAAACCTTCGGGCTGGCGCAAGTCGATGCACACGCTTTTTTTGCCGCGATTCTGCTGAACGTAATAGAGGCTGCGCTCATTGTCGCGAAACTTGGCGGTGTGGCGCGTCATGTCGCCCCCGGGCGCGCCTTCAATCTTGATGACCTCGGCCCCCATCTCCACCAGCATGCGGGTGCAGGTTGGCCCGGCCAGCGCGCGCGAGAGGTCCAGAATCCTGAGTCCTGCGAGCATCGGTTCCTGCATGACGAAGCCTCTGTAGCACGGGGGTGGGGCCCGCAGTATAGGCACGCGATTACGCATCCGCCCACCCTTCGTGACGTCGCGCCGCGACTCGGCATAATGCCGGCACATGCAATCACAAAGGGGGCAAAAAATGCGGCGGAACAGCAAACTTAATCGAAGCATCAAAGGGCGCGTCGCGCTGGTCACGGGCGCGGCAAGCGGCATGGGCCGCGCCACCGCGCTGCTGTTCGCCGACGAAGGCGCGCATGTGGCAGTGACCGATCTTGACCCCGTCAAAGTGCAGGCCGTGGTGGATGAAATTACCAGCGCAGGCGGCAGCGCGGCCGGCTATCGTCTGGATGTGAGCAACGCCGAGGAGCGCCGCGCGGTGGTGACCGATATGGTGACGCGCTGGGGCGGCGTCGACATTCTGGTGAACAACGCCGGCATTGTGTTCGAGACCGCGATCGACGCGCCCGAATTCGAAACGCACTGGGCGCGCACGTTCGAGGTGCTTGTTACCGCACAGGCGCTGCTCATTCGCGAATGCCTGCCGCATCTGCAAAAGAGCGATGCCGCGCGCATCGTCAACATTGCCTCTACCGAAGGGCTTGGCGCCACCAAAGGGATCAGCGCCTACACCTCGGCCAAGACCAGCGTGATTGGGCTCACGCGCGCGCTGGCGGTGGAACTCGGTTCGCGCGGGATTACCGTGAACTGCATTTGCCCGGGCCCCATCCTCACCGGCATGACGGCCGAGATTCCGGATGAGGCGAAGAAAGAATTTGCGCGCCGGCGCGTGGCGCTACGCCGCTACGGCGATCCGGAAGAAGTGGCGCAGATGACCTTGAGTCTGGTGTTGCCGGCAGCGTCGTTCATTACCGGCACCGCGATCCCGGTCGACGGTGGGCTGACCATCCGCAACGCCTGAGGCTAATGCGCCTGCAGGGTTTCCACATACTTCACGAGGGCGTCGATGCGCTCGTGAAGGTCCTTCTCGCCCAACGCGCCTGAAGCCCGCTTGTAGCGATCCCCCCAGATGGGCATCTCGCGGGTGCCGTGGGCCAGCGGCAAATCGCGGCCATCAATGGCGCGATAGACCCGCGAATACGGAAAGCTGCCGCCTTTGGCGAGGGTTGTGAGATCGGTGGGCGTTATCTTCAGCACAGCCGCCACCGGCCCGTCGCCGCGCCCAGCAGGGCCGTGGCAGGTGGCGCAGTCGTTCGCGAAGCGCTCGGCAATTTGGCTGCCCGAGGCGAGCAGCGGCGCCATCAACAACAGCAGCACAAATCCGCGGTAATCCATGAGCATTGCTTCCGGGCTTGGGTGAAGCCCGAGACTGCCGGTTCAAGGGCGACGACACACTGACCCGCGGCAAGCTTTTGCAGGATCGAACGCAGGCGGGCAGACTCGAGCCTGTCCTGGCGCGCTCACGCGCAGCGGGCCCCAGCAGGAATCATCGAGCATGCAGAGCGAAGCAGATCACCCTACAACCACTAGCGGCGGCGAGTTCAAAGTACGCGCCAAGGCTATCTTCACCGGCTCCATCGGCAATCTGGTGGAGTGGTACGACTTCTATTGCTACGCCGCGTTTTCGCTGTATTTCGCGCCCGCGTTTTTTCCCGGCAACGATCCGGTGGTGCAGCAACTGAACGCCGCGATCCTGTTTGCGTTTGGCTTTATCGTGCGGCCCCTCGGGGGGTGGTTGTTCGGGCATATTGGCGACCGCCACGGCCGGCGCACGGCGCTGATGCTCTCGGTGCTGCTGATGTGCTTCGGCTCGTTGATGATCGCGCTGCTGCCCACCTACGCCAGCATCGGCGTCGCCGCGCCCGCCCTGCTCGGCTTCGCCCGCGTGCTGCAAGGTTTAAGTCTGGGCGGCGAATACGGCGCGAGCGCCACCTACTTAAGCGAAATGGCAGAGCCGCAGCGGCGCGGCCTGTACGCGAGCTTCCAGCCCATGACCTTAATCGGCGGCCAGCTCTGCGCGATTCTGGTGTTGCTGGTGCTGGAGCAGGTGTTTCTCACCGGCGACGAACTCCGCGCCTGGGGCTGGCGCATTCCGTTTGTCATCGGCGCAGTGCTGGCGATAACCGCGCTGTTTATGCGCCGGAATCTGCATGAAACCCCGCAGTTCGAGGCCGCACGCAAAGACATCCCCGCCACGAGTTCGGTGCGCGCGCTGCTGCGCTATCCGCGCGAGGTGATGGTGGTGGTGGGACTCACCATGGGCGGCACCACCGCGTTCTATACCTACACCACCTACATGCAGAAATTTCTCAAGCTCTCGGTGGGTCTCACACCGGGGCAAACCACGCTGGTCACCGCCGGCTCGCTCATCTTCGCCTTGTGTCTGCAACCGCTGTACGGCGCGCTGTCGGATCGCATTGGCCGCAAGCCGCTGCTGATCTGGTTTGGGCTGGGCGGCACACTGTTCACCATTCCCTTGCTCAACGCCCTGCAGGCCACGCACAGCGCGCTCACCGCGTTTCTGTTGCTGGCCTGCGCATGGCTGATCGTGAGCGGCTATACGGCCATCAATGCGGTGGTGAAGGCCGAACTCTTTCCCACTGCCGTGCGCGCCACCGGCGTCGGCCTGCCTTACGCGGTGACCGTATCGGTGTTTGGCGGCACCGCCGAACCCATCGCGCTGTGGTTCAAGGCCAGCGGCTTCGAGCGCGGGTTTTACTATTACCTGACGGGCGTTATCGCGGTCTCGCTGCTGGTGTATCTGAGCATGCGCGATACGCAACGGCATTCAGCCATGGCGCGACAAGCCTAGGGTTTGAGCGCATCCGCGCGCTCGAACGCCGGCGCCAGCGCCGGGGGCAAGCCTGAATCAATCGGTGTCATCGGCCCGCTTTCAGCCGTGCTAACGGCAATGACGTCCCGGTGAAACTCTGCCGCCAAACGCTGGGATTCACCCCCAGCGCCTTTTTGAAATGCTGGCGCAGGGATACCGCAGAACCGAAGCCCGCCAACTCGGCGATCCGCTCCACGGGTTGCGCTGTCGTCTCGAGCAAACGCTGCGCAAACGTCAGCCGCTCCGTTTGCAGCCAGCGCTGCACGGTCGTGCCGGTCAACTGGCGGAAATGCCGCGTAAAGCTGCGCCGACTCATCGTGGCCTCGCGCGCCAGACTGTCCACGCTGTGGGCCGCGTGGAGGCGTAGCCGCACGGCGTCCAACAGCCCACTCAAACGCGAATCGCGCAGATTGACCGGCACGGGCTGCTCGATGAACTGCGCTTGCCCGCCCTGGCGATGCGGCGCCACCACCAGACGGCGCGCCACACAATTGGCAGACGCCGCCCCGTAATCACGGCGGAGCAGATACAAACAACAGTCGAGACCTGCGGCAGTTCCTGCGGAGGTGACGATTTGCCCTTCGTCGAGATAGAGCACGTCGGCATCCACCTGCACCTTGGGAAAGCGTTGCGCAAAATCAGCGGTAAAACTCCAGTGCGTCGTCGCCCGGCGACCGTCGAGCAAGCCCGCGGCGGCCAGCACGTACGCGCCCAAACACAGCCCTACAATTTTTGCTCCGCGCCGATGGGCGGCGATGAGCGCTTTCAGCAATGCGGCAGGTGGCGCTTCGGCCGGGTCACGCCAACTCGGCACGATAATCATGCTGGCCTTGGCCAAGGCGCGCAGACCGTGCGCGACGTCGAGGCTAAAACCGGCCGTGGTGCGCAAAGGGCCGGGCTCCCCCGCGCAGACGCGCAAATCAAAAACCGGCGCCCCGGGATGCTCGTCACCAAACACCACGCAGGGCACGGCGAGATGAAACGGACTGATGCGGTCAAAGGCCACCACGGCAATGACCGGGGTTGGTGTGCTGGTGCTCATGGCAAATTTGGATGTGGCCCAGTTTTTTCTAATCTTGTCATGCGGGCCACTCGTCCGGAATCCCTGCAGCACCAGACACTGCCCGCGTCAATCATCACCAGGGGACTCCCATGAACGAAAAGATTCTGCGCTATTCCTTGCTGGCCGGCGCCGGCATTTTTCTCT
>CAMCQE010000054.1 GCA_945876945.1 Klebsiella pneumoniae | reverse complement strand
CAGTAACCGGCCACGCCCCACAGCAGCCCGCGCCAGACGTTGAGCGGCTGCCCGCGCCACAGCCAGATGGCGCCCAGCAGCAGCGCGAAGCCAAGCCCTGCCAGCACGTCGGTTAAGGCGGTGCCCAGCAGGCGGGAGAAGGTAGAAATCGCAGGTTCGCCGGGCGCCTCAAGGCGCTCGGCATCAAGAATCAGCGGGACCGCGAAGCCCTGATGCAGCACTGTAAGGACGAGTCCAGCGCTACCGCCGGCAGCAAGCGCCCAGCGGAGCAGTCGCTCGAATAGCGACAACGCCGGCGGCTCAGTGACAGGGAAAGGCCATGGTGTGGCGGGTGTCGTGGGCGGCGTTGTGCACGATGCCGGCGGGCGAAAAGCCTACGGCCCACAGAATCAGCACGCCCAGCGCGGCAGCGGCGAGCGCGGTGCGAGTACGCTCGGAGAGTCCAACGACAGTGCGGGAACGGGGTAGGGTCTCGGGGGAATACATGCGGCCTCCTGCGAAGTCTCGTCGCGGTTGAGTCTGGAGCATAGCGAGTTTCGGCAATCAGGCAAACGCCGGTAGGCGGCGGGCGTCTGGCTGTCTATGCTCGCCAATCTTTTTAACGGCGCGAGCGAGCGGGCGATGGCAAACAAAGCACAGGCGCGCTGGCAGGCCCTGCGGCACAGTCGCTGGTGGCCTTCGCTCAAGGCCGGCGCGCTGCTGGGTGGGCTTGGGATGCTTGTGCATTGGGCGCTTGAGGAGCGCTCACTGGTGCTGTGGGACTGGCGCCTGCTGCCGGGGCTCCTGCTCAGCCAGCTCTCGATGTTGGCCTATGCCCAGCGTTTGCGGGCGGTGCTGCAAATCGGCGGCATTACGATGGGTTTCAGGGCCGCGCTGCGCACCACCATGCTATCGGTGTTCTGGCATTTTTTTGTGCCGCTGTCGGTGGGTGCGGAATTGACCCGCTACAACCGGATCCGCCAGCACGCGCCTCAGCATTCGAGACTCGAAATTGGTGCCACGCTGGCGCTGGACCACCTGTTGGGCGCCGGCGTGTTGCTCATCCTGTCGAGCGTGTTGCTGTTCACGCTGGCCCCCCTTGGCCGCTGGTCCTGGTGTATCCCGCTCGCGGCCCTCGCTTTGCTGGGCCTCGGGCTGCTGGTGGCCCGCCGGGTGCTGGCGCGGCGTTTGTGGCCAGAGACCGCCTTCTCCCAGCTCTGGCGCCGCCGTCGCGAGACCTGCAAGGCCTTGGCGTATTCGGCCCTCATGCACAGTTTGCTCGCTGCCGCCGTCTGGCTGGGGAGTCGGGGCTGGCAGATTGCGCTGGATTATCCGCAGCTGCTGTTCGTGCAAAGCAGCGCGGGCCTGTTTCAGTCCTTGCCGCTGAATGTCGCCGGAGCGGGTGCAGGCGAAGTCGCGGGTCTTGGGCTCTATCTGCTAATGGGCCTCAGCCGCGCCGACGCGCTGCTGCTGGTGTCCCTGCTTTATTGCTACAAGATCGCCATGGCCGTGCTCGGCGGCCTGTGGGAACTGGGCGATCCGCAGCCTCACTCGCCCTCGGCGGCGTGAAAAATATGATGGAGGTGCGGGATCTCGGGCTCCATCGCGTGGGGCACCCGCCGCATCAACCAGTTGAGCAGCGCGTAGCGGCTGCGGGTTAAGCAGGACAGGGCTTCCACTTCCGCGCCCATCAGCGATTTCGCCTCGTAGGAGCCGAGGCCAAGATTCAGATATTTCAGACCCCGTTCCAGCCCCACCCGCACGGCGGCGTCGAGGAGCTGAAACCAGATGTCATCCGGCGGCCCGGCGGCGCGCCCCGAATAGGTGGCGACCAGCTGCGTGTCATCAAAGAGCAGCACGCCGTGCCCGACCATGCGCTCGCCCTGCACGACCACCAGCAAGCCACTGCGCTCGCCCAGCTGTTCATCGAGCTGGCGAAAGTAGGCCGGCCCGAGCATCTCCCGCTTGATGCCCTGACTGCGCTCATACGACAAACGCACCTGCTCCGCGCAGGTGTCGGCGCGATGGGCAAAGGACGTCTCCAGGCTGACCGTTTGCGCCTGCGCGGCCGCGCGACGCAGGCGGCGGCCCAAATCCTTGCGATATCGCGAGCGCATGCTGGCGAGATAGTGCTCGTAGTTTTTCCAGCGCAGAGGGATCCGCGCCTGCGGCTGGTTCGACACCCGGTGGTAGCCGCGGGCGAGCAGCGCAGCAACCGGCGGCAGTTCGTCATTCCGAAAATCACGCACGACGAGCAAGGGACTACCGGCGAGCGCCGCGATGCGGTCGATGGCGGATTCCAGCGCCAACAGCAAAGGCGCAGGCTCCAGCCCTGAACGCAGCGAAAACGAATGCCCAATCACATGCGGCGAGGCGCATTCGGTGATCTTCACTTGCAGAAAGCGTGGCCACAGCCGACGCAGCGCGCGCGCCGCCGGCTGCAAGGCCGCCGGTAAAATCTGGAGCAGATCGGTGGTGATGGTGTAGACGCAGCAGTGGGCGAGAAAGCGCCCGTCGGCGTCAAAGACGACGGGATAGAAGTAAACGCAGTCGTTGATGCCCGCACCGGCAATCGCCCGCAGGTAGTCGTAGGAGCGAACCACCGCGCCGGGGCCGGCGAGTTCGTCCCAGCGCTCGCGATCAATCGCGTCGAGGCTGGTAAACACCTCGACGCGCAGACCGTCGTCGGTCTTTAGTGATGCCAGCGATAACGACGGGGCTGCCGCATTCGCGCCGGAGGTCTGCAAGGCCGCGCCCGGGTGCCGCTGCCTTAGCTGGCGTTTGCGGCCGGCTGGCTATCCCACCAGCGCCGCACGGCTTCGTTGACTTCGCGGGTATGAAAACGCGCGGTCTTGAAGCTCGGTTCCAGCGCTTCGTCGTAGAAGAATTTCGGCAGTTCGTCGTCCGCTTCGGTGAAGCCTGCGGCCAGATTGAACGCCGCTTCGAGTTTGAGCGTGGCGCGGCCCATGTCCTGAAAGAAGCTCATCGGCAGACTGGTGCCCAGCGCGTCGTTGATCGCGGTGGTCACGAAGTCGGTGTTGATGTTGGTCACCGAGCGGCCAAAGATGCACAGGCCCAAAGAGTCTTGCGCGGCGCAGAGAATCTGCGTGTCGAGGCTCACTTTTACCAAGTCATCGAGGCTCTTGCCGGTACAGTCGTACTTCGGCGCATTGCCGGTGGTGTGGTCGGCGCCCTGCGCGGTGACCATCATCGAAATGCCTGTGACTTCAATCACGCGGGGGTCGTAGGCGCTAATCGCCTGCTTCTTGATGACCGGGGTGCGATGCACGCCATAGTGCTCGCCGACCCGCGCGGTGCCACCGGCCCACAGCCGGCCTTTTTCGCTGCCGATGCGGATTTCTTCCATCACCGAGGTAAGGAACGGCACGTCACCAAAAGGCGCGAGCCCGGCGTCGAGCAAGACGCCGCACATGGCGCCGGTTTCGATAGTGTCGATGCCCAGATCGTTGGCGTGCCAGTTAAGACGCGCGAGGTCGTCCGGATCGGTCAGGCCGCAGTTGGTGCCCATGAGCCCAAGGGTTTCATATTCCACCGGCGAGACGATTTCGTTGCCGTCCTTGTCGGCATACACGTTGCTGCATTCGATCATGCAGCCCGGCATGCAGGCGTGGGTGGTATTGCCGCCACGCTCGAGATTCTGGCGGCGGATAAAATCTCCGCCCATCTTTAAGACCGAATTCTGGGGGTCGACCTGACGGCCGGAAGTGAAGTTGTTGACCGGCAGACCCCCAACGAGGTTGGTGTAGTCGGCCATCGCCGCGGTGCCGTAGTCCTGGAACATTTTGATCGCTTCGTCGGCCTTCAGCAGCGCGCCGTATTGCTTAACGCCCTGCAGGACTTTTTTGCGATCGTGGAAGGTGGGCAGTTTGTCGAGATCGAGCACGATGGCCTTGATCTTCTTCACACCCATCACGGCGCCGACGCCGCCGCGCGCGGCGAGCCGGGAAGGACGTTGGTCGGTATCGCTAAAGGAAATGCCCGCCAGCATGCCGTGGTATTCGCCCACCGGGCCGCAGATCGCAAGGCTTACTTTCTTGCCGTATTTCTCGTGGAGCAGGCGGGCGGTTTCGAAAGTGCCCTGGCCCAGATATTCGGTGCCAGGCTCGAAGGTGATGCTGCCGTCTTTGGTGATGCGAATGACGGTCCAGTCGGCAGCCGCGCCATGCAGGGTGAAACCCGCGATCAGCAGATGGCCCATGGCCAGACCAAACGAGCCGCCGGCGTTGGCTTCCTTAATCCCGCCCGTGAGCGGGCTTTTGCAGCCGACGCTGGTGCGGTTGGCGTTCGACCAGTTACTGCCGGCGAAGGGGCCGGCGGAGAAGATGAGCGGATTTTCCGGGGAGAGCGGATCCACCGTTGCCACGCCCATGTCGTTCAGGGTTTTGGCAATGAAATACCGGCCGGCATAGGCCACCTGCTCCGGCGAGAAAGTTTCTTCGCGCACAGTCAGGCTCGGCAGATCGAAGTGAAGGTATTTACGCATGGTGGGCTCCAAAACTGGTCATGAACGCTTAGAGAATGGGCAGAGATGCCCCGAACTTGAGGGCAAGTATAGAGGGCGCTGGGGCTTACGGGCAGGGGAAAAGCGCGGTTTGCTCAATTCAGTGGCGCCAGGACAGCCGCCCTTGGGATCGCCGCCGCATCAGTGAGTGACGCGGCGGCCCGGGTCTGCCGTGGGCGAGACCCGGTACTGCCGACACCCGGACCTTAGACCGGATCCCAGCTGAAGATGTCGCCCGAGCGCACCAGCGGGAAAAAGTCCTGCTTGAACTGATCGAACACCCGCTCGGTGATGGTTTCCGGGGTCCAGCCATCTGAAGTGTGCGCGGTCTTGAACGGACGATTCTGGGTGAACAGAAAGATTTCGTTGTTCCGCACGCCGAAAATCTGGCCGTTGACCTTGCTGGCGCCGTCCGCCAACAGCGCCACCGCGCAGGGCGCAACGCGTTCCGGCTTCAGGGTCTTCAGGCGCTCAACGCGCTTGGCCTGTTCAATGTCTGTGATGGGAATGGAGTCGATCATGCGGGTCCAGGCGAACGGCGCAATGCAGTTGGAGCGCACGCCAAACTTCTGCATATCGAGCGCGATGGACTTGGACAGCGCCACGATGCCGAGCTTGGCAGCGGAATAGTTGGCCTGACCGAAGTTGCCAATGAGGCCCGAGGTGGAGGTCATGTGCACGAAGGCGCCGCTGTTCTGTTCTTTGAAGTAGGTGGCGGCGGCGCGGCTCATATTGAAGGTGCCGAACAGATGCACGCTGATGACGGACTGAAAATCTTCGGCCGTCATCTTGTGGAAGATCACATCGCGCAGGTTGCCCGCGTTGTTGACGACGCCGTCGATGCGGCCGAGGCGATCAACGGTCTCGTCGACCATGCTCTTGGCGTCGTCCCAGGAGGCGACGCTCTTGGTCAGCGCGATGGCGCGGCCGCCCATATCTTCAATTTCGCGCACCACTTCCTGCGCGGGACCGGCGTCGGCGCCTTCCCCGGACAGGCCTACGCCCAAATCATTAACCGCCACCGAGGCGCCAGCCTTGGCCGCTTCCAATGCGATTGCCCGACCCACGCCACGACCGGCGCCGGTAACCAGAATAACTTTGCCCTTGAGCAGCATGGGTAAACTCCGCTTGTGTAATAACCGAATGTTCAGGCGGCGCTGCGGACGGAAACGCCGGCGCGCGTGAACGATGCATGGTGAAACCGGCCGTCATCGTAGCCGCCGCATCGCGCTTCATCCAGTTGCGCGCACGTTGCCCCTGATGGCGAGCCGCGAGAGGATGCGGGCAGTAGCGCTCCGCCGCCGGGCGCAGGAGTGAGAGATGATCCCGGATAACACCCCAGTGCTGGTGGGCGTCGGTCAATGCGTGGTGCGCAAGCTCGATCTGGCACTGCCCTCACCGATGGATTTGCTGGCCCGTGCCGCCAACGCCGCGCTGGCCGACACCGGCGCCGCCGCCGCGCTCGCTGCCCGCATCGATACCCTGGCCGCGATTCGCTTCTTCGAACATTCCACCCGCGGCGAGGCAATGGTGGCGCATCCCTTCGGCTGCGCCGACAACGTGCCCGGCGCGCTGGCGCGCCGACTGGGCGCCCATCCCGGGCAACTCATCTATGCCGATGTGGGTGGCCAGACGCCACAGCGGCTGGTGAATCGCTTTTGCACGGCCATCGCCAGCGGCGAAATACGTGCGGCCCTCATTGCCGGCGCCGAAGCCATCGCCAGCATCAAGCACGCGGTGCGCACCGGTGCCAACCCGGACTGGCGGGAAAGCGCCGACGGCAATTACGTGGATGAATGGGCGTCCGACAAACTGGCCAGCGCCTACGAGCGGGCGCACGGCCTGTACCTGCCGCTGCGGGTATATCCCTTGTTCGAACACGCGGCGCGGCTGCGGGCGGGCCGCAGTCTGGCGCAGCACCGGCGCTATATGGGCGAAGTCTTCGCGCCGTTTTCAGCCGTCGCGGCGGCCAATCCCTACGCCCAGTTTCCGGTTGCCAGGAGCGCGGCCGAAATCGCGGAGGAGACACCCGAGAACTTTCTCATTTCAGAGCCCTATACCAAGTGGATGGTGGCGCAGGATGCGGTGAATCAGGGCGCCGCGGTGGTGCTGACGTCGGCGGGCGTGGCGCGGGAATTGGGAATAGCCCCCGAGCGCTGGGTGAGCCTGCGCAGTCACGCCGATCTGGATGACCACACGGTCACCGCGCGCCCGGATCTCGCCCGCTCAGCGGCGCAGGACCTCGCGCTGACACACGCGCTCGACGCCGCAGGATTAGGCATTGATGACATCCGTCATCTCGATCTCTACAGCTGCTTCCCGATCGCGGTCACCAGCGCCTGCGAGGCGCTGGGGATCGCCCCCACAGGACCCCGCGCGCTCACGCTGACCGGCGGCCTGCCCTTCTTTGGCGGCCCCGGTAACAACTACAGCATGCATGCGATTGTGGAAGCCGTAGCGCGCGTTCGCGCCGACCGCAGCTCACTGGCGATGGTGGCGGCGAACGGCGGCTATCTCTCGAAACACTCGGTAGGGATTTACGGCAGCGTCGAAGACGGCACCTGGCAGCCTACCGCCGACGCCGCGCTTCGCGCCCGCTTCGCCGCCCTGCCCACGGTGGCGCTCGCCCCGGAGACAACGAACCGCGCGAGCGTTGAAAGCTGGGTGCTCACGCTGCGCAAAGGTGCGCCGGAAGTGGCCTATGTAGCCGCCCGCGTCGGCGAGCAACGCCTGCTTGCCAAACCCTATGAAGGCGACGCCGCAACGCTTGCGGCCATGCGCGAACGCGAGCCCATCGGCCGGGCCATTGCCGTCAGTCACGACGGCAAGGTGCATCGCTTCCGCTTTGCCGATTGAGTTCAGCCGCCGCGCGGCGCGTACATGGCGGCGACATCGGTATCGATGCCCTGCTCGACAGCGGCGGCAAGCTCGGCAGCCTGCGCCCGCGCAAACGCCGGACGCGCCTTGAGCCCGGCAAAATAGGTCTGCACCGCCGGCGAGAAGTCCCCTGCCATCCCCAGATATTCCGCCAATAGCAGCGCGAAGCCGACCGAAATATCGGCGGCGGTGAAGCGGCCGGCGCACAGATATCCGGCTGCGATCGCGGGTTCGATGCCGCGCAAGCGCGCCAGAAACCAGCGTTGATAATCAGTCGCCACCTGCGGATTGCGTCGCTCCGGCGGCTCAAGGCGGGAATAGCGCAGCACCAGCGTTTGCGGGAAGGTCAGCGTGGCCTCGCCAAAGTGCAGCCAGTTAAGCCACGGGCCGTAGTCAGGCTCGGACACCGCGACCGCCAGCGGGCTCGGCCCGTAGCGCTCAACCAGGTACTGACAAATGGCCGCAGACTCGGTCATGCGCGTCTCGCCATCAAAGAACGCAGGAATAGTGCCCAGCGGATTGACTTGCAGGTACTCACGGGCGTGCTGTCGCGGCGGGAACGGCAGCACCTTCAGCGTATAGCTGAGCCCCAGCTCTTCCATCGTCCATAAGGGGCGAAACGAGCGAGCGGTAAGGCAGTGATAGAGCGTCAGCATGGGTCGTCTCCGGCGTCAGACCAGCCCCTTCTGACGCAGCTCACTTTTGAAATAGGCGTAGTAAATCGGCGCGGCAATCAGGCCCGGCACGCCCAGAATGGATTCCATCACCAACATCACCGTGAGCAGTTCCCAAGCCTTGGCCTGGATGTGATGACCGACAATCCGCGCGTTCAGAAAATATTCGAACTTGTGGATGACGATGAGGTAAACCAGCACTGAAACAGCGACCACGAGGGAGTGGCTCAAGCTCACGATAAAGATCGTGGTGTTGGACATCAGATTGCCCAGAATGGGTAGCAAGCCCGCCACGAAGGTCACCACGATCAGCGTTTTCACAAACGGCAACTCGATACCAAAGCGGGGCAACACCACCACCAGAAACAGGCCGGTGAAAATGGTGTTAATCGCAGATATCCAGGCTTGGGCAAACACCACCCGGCGAAATGCTTCGGCCAGACGAAAACAGCGGCTTGCAATCCCGGCGGCCAGCGGCCGTTGCACGCCGCCAGGAATAGCGCCCTCCAGCGACAGCAAGCCCCCAATCACCATCCCCACGAGAATATGCACCAAGGCTCGTCCGAGCCCCGTGCCCGCCACCTGAAAGAACTGTGCGTGTTCGCGTAACCAATGCACGGTGAGCTTCTGAAGTTCTTCGGCATCGGTGGGCAGATAGTCCAGCACCCACGCCGGCAACTGCTGGCGGGAATGCTCAATGATTTCAGCCATGCGGGCGATTAAGGCGGGCAAGCTTTCGTTGCTATCCCGGAGCAACGAGGTGAGCGCGCTGCCGGTGGCGACGATCGCTGCCATCACGGCAAACGCGATCAGGGACACCGCTAACAGCCGTGGTCCATGGCCCCATAGCAAGCGCATGCGTAGCCAGGGGGTGAGTTGATTGACCAGCACATACACCAGCAAGGCCGCGATGAGAGATGGCAACAGGTGCAGATACACCATCGCCAGCAAAAGAACGAGCGTGACACACCAGGCCGTGATGTCTTGTTGCGTGACCGGACTCTCGTTCATGGGCCCCTCCACCAGAGGTTGACGCTGCAATCAGGGGACAAAACCTGGTGCTTGTTCAGCACCGTCGCGAGGGTACCTTTCACGCGGTCGACTATCCAGCACGGGGCAGCAAACGTTGGTCTACGTAACATCTTCGCCTATGCTCCAGCACCTCCCCCGCAGGAAGCATGCAGACATGAGCCGCTCCGTGAACATCGATACCCCAACCGGCCGCATTGAAGGGTTTTGCGATACGCGCTTTGCTGGTGTGCTGCAGGCCTTTCACGACAACTTCATCCAGCGGGATGAAGTCGGCGCCAGCCTCGCGCTTAACGTCGAAGGGCAAATGGTCTGCGACCTTTGGGGCGGACGGGTAAGTCCTGCAGGTGACGCGTGGCGAGAAGATACGGTGTGCACGGTGTTTTCTTCGACCAAGGGGTTGATGTCGCTTTGCGCCCATCTGTTAGCGGATCGCGGCAAGCTCGATCTCGACGCGCCCGTTTCCCGTTACTGGCCGGAGTTCGGCGTGGCGGGCAAGGAAAACGCCCGAGTATCGATGACCCTCGACCACACGGTGGGCGTGCCACACGTGCGTGAACCGGTCGCTGTCGGTGGCTTTTGGGATTACGACGCCATGGTCAAACGGATCGCTGCCGAGCCCGCGTTCTGGACGCCCGGCACCCGGCAGGGCTATCACGGCATCACCATGGCATGGACCGTAGGCGAACTCATTCATCGTGCGGCCGGCCAACGGCTCGGTTCATTCTTTGATGCCGAACTCGCGCAGGCGCTTTCCGCAGAATGCTGGATTGGCCTGCCGGCAGCGCTCGAATCCCGCGTCGCGCCCATGATTCCCGCGCAGCCGGACAGCGACTGGATCGCCAGCACGTTTATTCAGGATGCGCTGACCAATACCGGTTCGCCGGCCAACCTGTTCTTGCGTGACTTCGCCAGTTTCGATGTCAATACCCGCGCCTGTCACGCCGCTGAAGTGGGCTCGGCCAACGGCATTGCCAATGGCCGCGGGCTGGCGAGCGTGTACGCGCCATTCGCTAACGGCGGCATGCATCAGGGCCGCCGCTTGATGAGTCAGGACGCCATCACGCGCATGAGCCGGGTGGCTGCGGCCACGGCGGACGATGCCACCCTGCGCGTACCGGTGCGGTTTGGTCTGGGGTTTATGAAGAGCATGGACAACCGGCGGATCCCGGGCGTGGTGAATTCCAGCCTGTTGCTGTCCGAGGCGGCTTTCGGGCACGTGGGCGCCGGCGGGTCGCTCGGCTTTGCCGACCCTGAATGCAAGCTCAGTTTTGGCTATGCGATGAATCGCATGGGCACGGGCGTGCTGCTCAACGAGCGCGGTCAATCACTGGTCGACGCGGTCTACTCCGCGCTCGGTTATCGCAGCAATGCGGGCGGCGTGTGGGCCGTTTAATTTCTCTCTCGCCTTCCATTACCGGAGTCACTGCATGAGCACCCCTCGCGAATTCCCGAAAATTACCGAACAAGGGCTGGATGAATTGCGCGCTCGCCTCGGCAAGCCCATCACCAGTCAGGCCGAACCCTGGTGCCATGAAGCGACTCGCGACAACATCCGCCACTACGCGCATGGCATTGGCGACGACAACCCGCTGTGGTGCGTGCCGGAATACGCGGCGAAATCCGTACACGGCGGCATCGTCGCGCTGCCGAGTTTTCTGTTCGCCACCAGTCGCGTTATCTCGGGCTATGTGGGCGGCCTGCCGGGCATCCACGCGATGTGGTCGGGCGCCGATTGGCGCTGGCACAAGCAGGTTCGGCGCAATGATGAAATCAGCACCGAGGCGGTGTTGCAGGACCTGATCGAACACCAGACCCGCTTTGCTGGCCGCGCGATTCAGCAGGTGTATCGCGTGTCATTTTTCAATCAGGATGGCGACCGCGTCGCCGACGCCGACAGCTGGTGCTTCCGCACCGAGCGCGACCATGCGCGCGAGAAAGGGACCAAGTACGCCGAGGTCAAAGCCAAACCGCCGCATCGCTACGCCGAAGACACCTTGCGTGACGCCTACCAGTTGTATGCGAACGAAGAAGTTCGCGGTGGCACGCCGCGCCACTTTGAAGACGTCAACGCCGGCGATGAATTACCGGTCATGCTGAAAGGCCCCATGACGGTCACCGGGTTCATTGCCTACGCACAGGGCTGGGGTGGGCTCTACATCCGGGCCAACAAGCTGGCGTGGAAACTGGTTGATCAGCATCCGGGGCTCGGCATCGCCAACCGCTTCGGGATTCCGGATTGTCCGGAGCGCGTGCACTGGGAACCCGAGTTCGCGCTGGAAGTTGGCGCGCCCGGCGCCTACGACTACGGTCCGGAGCGCTGCTCCTGGCTCATCCACCAGCTCACCAACTGGATGGGCGATAGCGGCTTTCTGCGCAGCGCGCATTGCAAGATTCGCCGCCACAACCCCGAGGGCGACATCCTGTTCCTGAAGGCCAAGGTCGTGCGTACGTGGACCGAAGAGGGCCGCAATCTGGTGGAGCTGGAGCAAGCCGCCCATAACCAGGACGGCGAACTGTCCGTGCTGGGCGGCGGCGTGGTGGAACTGCCCGCCCGCCGTTAACCGCTATCGCCCGCTTAGTGCGCGCCGCCGGCATCGCCGGCGGCGTTCGGCGTATGCATGCGCTCCGGTCGCGCCAGCCACACCAGTCCGGTAAGCGCGATGAATAACACCGCACACGCGTTGAAAACATCGTTCGCCGCCAGCATGAATGCCTGCTGATCGAGCAAGCGGTTCATCAAGGCGAGGCTAGTCGCATCATCCACGGCCCCGCTGAGCATCCCACCGGTCGCCTGGCGTGCGGTATCCAGCTGGTCGACGAGTCGCGCATGGTGAAACGCGGCGCGGCGGTCCCACATGGTGGTGGCGACCGAGGCGCCGAAAGCACCGGAGGTGATGCGGCAGAAATTGAGCAGGCCGGAAGCTGAGGAAATTTTCTCCGGCGGGATCCCCTGCAAGGCGAGATTGAACAGCGGGATGAAGAACGTGCCAATCGCCGCGCCCTGCAAAATGGTGGGCCAAAGGACGGTGTCGAAGTCCGCGTTAGTGTTGAAGCGTCCACGCATCAACACCACGATCGCGAAAACCACGAAGCCGAAGGTGGCGAACCAACGCGCGTCATAACGCTGAATATTCTTGCCCACCCACGGCGAGATAATGAGCGCCAGCAGCCCTACGGGCGCCATCGCCAGTCCGGCTAATGTAGGCGTGTAGCCCATATGCTGCTGCAGCCACAGCGGCAATAGCACCAGATTGCCGAAAAACGCGCCGTAACCGAGGGAAATAGTGAGCGTCGCGGCCCAAAAATTGCGCCGTGCGAACAAACTTAAATCGACGACCGGATGGTCTTCGGTCAGTTCCCAAATAAGGAAAAAGCAGAAGCCGATCGCAGCGATTGCCGCCAGCACGATGATGGTATGGGATTCAAACCAATCGAGTTCCTTGCCCTTATCGAGCATGGTCTGGAAACAACCAATCCAAACCACGAGCACGATCAGTCCAATGACATCGATCGGACGCCGCGCCGTTGGCGCTTCCCGCGAGCGGTAAAGCCACCAGGTCAGGCCAGCCGCCATCAGCCCTACCGGAATGTTGATGAAGAAAATCCAGGACCAATGGATGTTGTCCGTGATCCAGCCGCCGAGCACCGGACCCACCACCGGGGCGATAAGACTGGTCATCGACCAGATGGTGAGCGCCATGCCCGAATGTTCACGCTTGAAGCTACCCAGCAGCATGGCCTGCGAGAGCGGAATCATCGGCCCCGCCACAACGCCCTGCACGATGCGCAGAAACACCAGCGATTCGATATTGGGGGCCAGCCCGCATAGCCAGGACACCAGCGTAAACGTGAGCACGCTGAGCACAAACAGCTTCACCATGCCAACACGCTGGGCAAACCAACCGGTAAGCGGGAGTGAAATCCCGCTCGCCACGGCGAAAGAGGTAATCACCCAGGTGCCCTGATTGGGCGACACGCCCAAATCGCCGGCGATAGCGGGAATGGAGACGTTGGCAATCGAGACATCCAGCACGTTCATGAACGTGGCGGTCGATAGCGCGATGGAGCCGACCACCAGCCGCCAGCCGCTCATGGGCGGCGGCGGCCAGCTATTGGCAGCAGCCGCGCTCACGGGCGGGCGGGAATGGCGCTGACTTTGCCGCGGTTGGCGGCGATGATTTCGGCGATACGTTGCTCGGCGGCCTCCCGCTGCCCGTCGAACACGCTGGTGTGGCTGAGGTGGGCCTCAGCCAACGCCGAACCCAGCGGCTGACCGGTGCTGTCGTGGGTGTCGACATTCACGACCAAGGACAAGCCTACGCGGAGTGGCTTGGCCGCGACCTGCTCGGGAGTGAGTTCGATCCGGACTGGAACGCGCTGCACGATTTTGATCCAGTTGCCGGTCGCATTCTGCGCCGGTAGCAATGCGAACGCCGCGCCAGTACCGGCAGCGAAACCTACGACCTTGCCGTCGTAGACCGTCTCATCGCCATAGACGTCTGCTTGCACCTTTACGGCTTGGCCGATCCGCATATCGCCAAGTTGTACTTCCTTGAAATTGGCCTCAACCCACACGTGCTCCAGGGGCACGATGGACAGCAGGGGCGTACCGGGCTGCACGCGCTGCCCGACCTGCACGGTTCGGCGGACGATGTCACCGCCCACAGGCGCCGCTATCTTGCAACGCGCCCAATTCACATGGGCTTCGCGCACAAGGCTCGCGGCCTGAGCGACTGAGGGATGGGCATCAATGCTGGTGCCTTCGGTCATAGCGCGGTTCGCGGCCAATCGCTCCTCGGCGGCATTAATCGCCGACTGCGCGGCGCCGACAGCCGCGTTGGCCGCGGCTACCGCGGCTCCAGCGTGCTTCAGTTCTTCCTTGCCAACGGCGCCGCTCACCACCAGCGCCTTGCGCGTGGCGAAGTCGTCTTCCGCTTTCTGCTGCAGCGTCTGGGCGTGAGTGAGGTCGGCGCGACGAACACTCACATCTGCCGCCAGCGTGTCGTTGGTCGCGAAAACGGTGCGGATATCGCGCACGGTGCGCGCCAGTTGGGCTTCAGCAGATTCGAGCGCGATTCGCGCATCCGCATAGTCGAGTTCCACCACCACTTGGCCGGCGGCGACATGGTCGGTGTCACGCACGCTGACCTGGCGCACGGTGCCCGTAATCTGGGGCGTTACCGGGATGATGTTGGCGGCCACGTAGGCATCGTCGGTGCTTTCGAAAAAGCGCAGGTGATACCAGTAGTAAGCAGTAGCGCCGGCGCCCGCCAACACCAGCAGGACGAAGAAAATCCCGAGCAAAGCGCGTCGTTGGTCGGCTTTTGAGGAGGCGATTGCGGGCTCGGCCATGGGCAGATCCTATGGGCTAGGCGCGGGGAAAGCGGTGCCATCGAAGCCACCGCCGAGTGCGCGTTTCAAATCAACGTCAAGTTGGTAGGCGCGGGCGGCAAGTAACACGCCGGCACGCCGCTCCTGCAACACTTCAGTTTCGGTCGCCAGTACCGTGAGGTAGCCGGTGAGGCCGGCGCTAAAACGCTGAAGCGCAAGGTCATAAGCGCTCTCGGCAGCAAGCTGGGCCTCGCGTTGGGCTTTATTGCGTTCGGCCAGCGCCCGAATCGAAATCATGCAGTGAACGACATCCTGGATGGACGACAGCACCGCTTCGTTGTACCCGGCTATGGCCATATCGAGTTGTGCGTTCACAAATTTGAGCTTTGCGCGCAAACGACCGGCATCAAAAATAGGCAGTCTGATGGCTGGCGTAAGCCCGTAAACCTGTGACCCCTCTTCGAGCAATGCGCCGAGACCCAAAGCGCTGAATCCAGCAAAAGCGGCGAGATTCACGCTCGGATAGAACTCGGCCTTCACGGACTCGATGCCGTGGAGCAGCGACGCTACGCGCTGCCCGGCAGCGACGACCTCCGGGCGGCGGGCGACCAGGCTCGACGGGATCATGGCGGGCAACGTCGGGGAATGGAGTTTGTTCGCCACGGGCGCAAGCGCGGCCGTATCCGTCAGTGGCACCACCGCGAGTTTGGCGAGCGCCGCACGGATCAGGCCAATACGTTCATTCACGGCAGCGAGTTCGCCCTCAATCTGGGGAATCGCGCCTTCCGCCTGACGTTGTTCCACTTTGGAGTCGAGACCTTGCGCAACCCGGGCGAGCACTAGCTCCAGCACTTTCTGGCGCTGAAGAAGGGTGTCTGTAATCACCGTCCGCTCGGCCACAGCCTCTGCCAGCTGGAACCAGCTGCGCGCGATCGCGGTCGCGATTGCCAAGCGCGCGGTGTACATCTCGATTTCCACCGCGCGCGTCTGCACTTCGGCGGATTTCAGAATCGCGGCATTTTTGCCAAACAAATCGAGCTCGTAATTGAAGTCGAGCGCGAAGCGGTTGTCGGTCCGATGTTCGCCACCGGTAGATGGCGGGATCAGGCCGTTTTCGGAATAGCGCTGAAAGCTTGACTCGATCCCGAGGCCAAGTTGCGGCCTCTGGCGGGCATTAGCGAATTCGGTCCCGGCTCGCGCGGCCATCAAGCGGGCCTGAGCCGTTTGCAGGCCCGGGCTATCGGCCAAACCGTGCTCAATAAGGCGACTCAACTCTGGCGCCTCGTAGGTCTCCCACCAACGATCTGAAGGCCAGGCGGCAAAGTCGGCGTCTGTGGCCGTTGCCGGAAAGGCGAGCATCTCGCGCTGATGGTCAATGCCAGTCGACCGCACACAGCCCGCCGTGAGTAGCCCCGCCAACAGGAGGCTACCGAGGCGCAGCCGTGTCATATCCGTCACTGTGAACTGCTTCATTCCGGGTCGGTCGGCGCCGGCGGATTTGCGTTGTCTATCATCCTTGAAAGAAATCGTTTGAGTTGGCGGACTTCGCGCTCGTTGAAGCCCGCAAGGTGAAGATTGAGCACTTCGGCGATCGCAAACGGCACGAGCCCGATTGCATGCCGTCCCTCTTCGGTGAGTTCGAGATGCACCAGACGGCGGTCGTGAGTGCTACGCCGGCGCTTGATGAGCCCCTTGCGCTCAAGGCGGTCCAGCATTCGAGTCACTGCCCCGGTATCGATATCCAACGCTCGCGCCAGAGCGGCTGCGGTGTCGCCTTTGCCCTGTGCCACGAGCAACAAGGGCCCCCATTGCAGGGCGGTGAGATCCAGACTCTGGACCCTACGTTCCATATGTCGCTGTAGCGAGGCGTGAAGTCGTCGTACGAGATAGCCGTAAGAATCGTCGATCGAATAGGTTTCCCCGAAGTAGTGCGCCGCAGGTTTGGGCACGCGCGGCGAACTTGGCGCTTTGGACCGCGGACGCGGGGTGACCGACTGGGTAGTGCGAGGCATGCCGGATTGTTCCTGCCTAAGCAGTGAGTGTCAAAGCAGCATCTGATCTGACAGTAGATCGCTGCCGCGGGTGTGATGACAGTCGGTCGGTAGCGGCGGTACCCTTTCAATGGCTTCGACATCGTCATCATTCAGGAGTGAGTGCACTATGCATCAGGATCCTTTTGCCACATTTAAAGCTGCGCAACGCGAGGGCTGGGCACTGTTTGCACCGCTGGAAACGCTCACCACTCCGCCGGCGGGCGCTCTGGTGACGTTCGCTGGCGTAAGCGCCGGCGCGCGGGTTCTGGATGTGGCGTGCGGCACAGGCGTCGTGGCGGTGTCTGCGGCGCGTCTGGGTGCGAAGGTCAGTGCGCTGGACCTAGCACCGGCGCTACTTGAACGCGCGAAGCAGAATGCAGCGCTCGCGGCTGTCGATATTGAGTTCACGGAAGGAGACGTCGAAGCGCTGCCATTTGCAGATGCCAGCTTCGACATCGTGCTCAGCCAGTTCGGCCATATGTTTGGCCCACAGCCGGCCATCACTGTCAGCGAGATGCTTAGAGTGTTGAAGCCCGGCGGTCGGATTGCGTTCAGCACCTGGCCACCGGAATTGTTTACCGGGTTAATGTTTTCTCTCGTGTCCCGCTACGTACCCCCGCCCGCTGGTGTTCCCGCCACCGTCCTGTGGGGAGACCCATCGGTGGTTGCCGAGCGACTGGGCTCAGCGGTCAGCGAGATTGAGTTCGAGCGGGAAGTGATGCTGACCCCGTGTCTGAGTCCGCAACACTACAGAAGCACCATTGAGGCCACGGCGGCTCCCCTCCTGAAGCTCGTTCAAAGTCTCAGTGACCAGCCCGACAAGCTCGCGCAATTCCGGAATGAACTCGAAAACCTCATCGCGCGCTTCACCCAACAAAATGTGCTGAGGCAGCACTTTCTGATGACCAGAGCCTATAAGCGCTAGGCAGACACCCGCAGCGGCGCTGGCGTTACGGACTTACCAGGACTCCAATTTGGACCTGAGATCGAGTTCGAACGTCCACGCTCGCGGGGCTTGCTGGTGCAGAAACCAATAGGCCTCGGCCAAGCCTTCCAGATCGATCAGGCGTTCTCCGGCTGCGGCAGCGAAGTCGGGAAATCGATTTCTCAGAATTTCTCCATCGATCCCGCCATCAACCACCACATGGCCGACGTGAAGCCCTTCGGGACCGCACTCCTTGGCCAGCGCCTGTGCCATCAAGCGCAAGGCGCCCTTGGCAGCGTTGAAGGCGCCAAAACCCGGACGTCCCCGCAAGGAAGCACTGGCACCGGTAAAGATGAGGGTTCCGCCGGCTGGCAACATGTGGCGGGCGGCCTCGCGACCGAACAAAAAGCCTCCAAAACACCCAATCCGCCACGCGGCTTCGAAGTAGCTCGCGTCCATTTCAACTAATTTACCGGGCGTGTTGTTACCCGCGTTGTACACCGCGAGTTCGGTTCGGCCCGTCTGGGCTGCCTGCAGGAACAGCGCTGCCACCGATGATTCGTCTGTAGCGTCAGCGACTGCGGCCTCGGCCGAACCGCCGGCATCGATAATCGACGCCACGACGTCTTTTAGCCGCGATTCGGTGCGGCCCGCCACGACAACATGGAGTCCGCCCTTTGCCGCCCGCAGGGCAACGCTGGCGCCAAGCCCCTCGACTGCGCCAACACCGATAACGATCGCTGTATTTGTGGAAGTCATGCAATTTCTCTCTCAATAGATGTTTTACAGTCCTGGTAACACTGGCCAAACAGCGCGGCGACGATCAGTCATAAAAAAGACGTCAACCTGTCACGCCTTCTAAATACCCGAGGGCTAGCTTCGGCTTCCTCTTATGCGCCAGTTCCTACCTGCGAGCATTGAACATTTCACCGCCGTACAGGCGCGCCTCAGCCGTCTTGAGAGATCCGGCCGGCAGCCAATCTTGGGGGTCGCATGCGTATCGCACTAGTCACGGATGCTTGGCAACCGCAGGTAAACGGGGTGGTTAGGACACTCAACACTACCCTTCACTATCTTAGCCTCGCCGGCCACACGGTGAAGGCCATTTCGCCGCTCGATTTCAGGACCATACCGTGTCCCACTTATCCCAGCATCCGCCTCGCGCTGTTCCCGGGTCGCCGGCTTCGTAAGATGCTGGAAGCATTCAAACCTGACGCCATCCATATCGCCACTGAGGGGCCGCTGGGGCAGGCGGCCCGTCGTTACTGCGTCAGCAGAAATCTGCCGTTTACGACCTCATTCCATACGCAGTTTCCAGAGTACATCCGTCTCAGGATTCCTATTCCGGTCGCGTGGACTTATGCCTTATTGCGGCGCTTTCACAGTGCTGCCGTCCGGACCATGGTGCCCACTCCTACGCAACGCGACAAACTGGTCGGTTGGGGATTTCAGAATCTGCGCCTGTGGTCGCGCGGGGTTGATGTTGAGGTGTTTAATCCGGACGACCCGGTGGTTTACGACCTACCGCGCCCGATTGCCGTGTATATGGGCAGAGTTGCTGTTGAGAAAAACATTGAGGCGTTTCTCGACCTCCCCGGGATCCCCACAAAACTCGTGATCGGCGAGGGTCCGGATTTGGAACGTCTACGTTCTCGCTACCCGGACTGTCACTTTCTGGGCCCTAAGTTTGGGCGCGAGCTGGCGCGCCATCTGGCTGGCGGCGACGTGTTTGTCTTCCCAAGCCGCACCGACACATTTGGACTAGTGCTGTTGGAGGCTATGGCGTGCGGATTACCGGTTGCGGCCTACCCGGTGCAGGGGCCGGTAGATATCGTGACTCAGGGTGAAACGGGTTATCTATCCGAGGATTTGGGCGCAGCCGTTTCGATGGCGTCGGGCCTCTCACGAGAAGCCTGTATTGCGCTGGCCCGCCGTTACTCTTGGGCCAGTTGCACCGCAGATTTTGCTGGGTATCTCGCGCCCTTCGGTGATACCCGCACAATGCTGGGGAAGCCGGACTCCGCTACCGGTAGCGGTGCCACGATTGAGCGCACTTCGTAAGGCGCAACCCTCGCTTTGAGTGCGGCGGTGAGGGTGACCGGGTCGTCATAAATGATGTGCTCAGGCACCTCGCCCTTGACGATGAGTCGTTCCCGGGTGTCAAAGCCGTAGCTTCCGATCAGGCAGTCATAGCCGGCGGCAGACCCAGCGGTGTAATCACCAATCTCGTCTGCGGCCAACAACATTTCGCTGTATCGAGAGCTGCGCATCCCCGCCAGCACTTCGGCTTTCTTCACGCCAACGGGTAGGGGAATCACGAAATCGAGGTCAGCTTCGTCAATTCCGCTGCGAGCCAGCACAGTCCTGATAGTCGGCCCCGGATCCAGCGCGTAGTTGCGACTGACCACACCGCAGTGAATTTGCGGATTGGCAATCATCTCGTTGAGTAGTTCTACATATTCCGAATGCACGGACGCAGACTCAACATAGGCCTGCGTAAGACGGGCGCGCAGTTTGCGTGTTTTTGGCAGCGTGAACCCCACCAAGTTGGTCAGGAGTTCCTTGCCACCACCAAAATATTTGAGAAATTTCCGGCGATTTTTGAAGCGAAGTTCGTCACCGATATCGAGGCCGAACGCTTCCATAGTGTCGCGAATGATGGCGTACGAGTTGACTAGAAAACCGTCGAAATCCAGCACCACAAGCAGGCGTTTTTTCATCTCAGCTTTCTTCCAGCGTTCCTGAGTCGGGATGTTCGCGGTATCGTGTGTCATAAGAATGACAATCTTTCTCAATCGCTTGACGCGGGTCAGTGTACTCTTCACGGACATGACACTCTGGCGTCACACGGTTGTCACTAAGCGACCCTAGCGTGAGGCTCCAAGTAGCAGCGCTACGGCAACCCTGAGGATTTCACGCCGGTGACCCCGCTGACCGTTCGCGATCGCATCGACCAAACCTTGTTTGATGCCATCTATTCACGCTCCCTCGTCTACAACACCTGCTGGGAAGATCCCGCCGTAGATCGTCAGGCGCTTAACCTTGGCGCTACCGACACCGTGCTGGTGATCACCAGCGCTGGCTGTAACGTTCTGGACTATGCACTGACCGGACCGCGTCGAGTTTTTGCGGTAGATGCCAATCCGCGGCAGAACGCCCTGCTTGAACTAAAAATCGCCGGCATTCGCCGACTGCCTCACGAGGAATTCTTCAGAATCTTCGGCGAGGGCATTCATCCTGAGTTCAGATCGGTCTACCACGACGTGCTTCGGGCCGAGCTGTCACCCATCGCCCGGGAATTCTGGGACAGACGCACAAACTGGTTCTCCGGGCAGCGCGGCGGTTTCTATTTTCACGGTCTGTCGGGCACAGTGGCGCGCATTTTTCGGGGTTATCTGCGTGTGAGGCCGCGGCTCGCCGAGCACATTAATGCACTGTTTGACGCCCCCACGCTTGATGCTCAGAGGGCGCTGTATGAGCAAGAGGTAGCGCCCCTGTTGTGGACACGGAGTCTGAACTGGGCACTCTCCCGACAACTCACCCTGTCCATGCTCGGCGTGCCGCACCCTCAGCGGCGTGAAGTGGTGGCCCAGCACAGCGCGGGGGTTGCGGGATTTGTCCGTGATTCCCTGACTTATCTGGCCCATCACCTGCCGTTCCGCGACAACTATTTCTACGCGGTCTACATCCGCGGCCAATACAGCCTCGATTGTTGCCCCGAATACCTCAAGCCTCTTGAGTTTGAGCGGCTGAAAGCGGGCTTGGTCGATTGCATCGAGCCCCATACCTGCACTGTCACCCAATTCCTGCACCGGAACTCCACGCCGATTTCGCGCTATGTCCTGCTTGATCATATGGACTGGATGAGTTCCTACCTGCCAGCTGCACTGGCCGAGGAATGGGAGGCGATTCTCAATCGCGCCGCGCCGAATGCCAGGATCATTTTCCGGAGCGCACATGCGGAACCCCGCTATCTCGATCAGGTGCAGCTCCCTAATAACGGTCCCGCAATTCGCGACCTGCTGCGCTTCGACCCGGTGCGCGCCAAGGCGTTGACCGAACAGGATCGCGTACACACTTACGCGGGCTTCCATATCGCAGACGTGCCGGCCTGATGCATGCTTGGGTCTGAACTTCGAATTCTCTGGCACCTGCTCCGGGGTTTACCCCCGGCGGCCACCCACGCAGAGCAACTCGAACGATTTTACGCACCCCAGGCCGGACGCTACGACGCCTTCCGCGAACGGCTGCTCAACGGCCGTGAGAATCTTGTTTCGAAGCTGGATTTACATGCCGGCGAGAGAGTCATTGAACTTGGCGCCGGCACCGGCCGCAACGCCGAATACTATGGCCCGCAAGTCCCTCAGCTTGAGAGCCTCACGCTAGTGGATCTCTGCCCGTCGCTGCTCGCCAAAGCTCGCGAGCGAGTGGTGAAGTGGCCGAATGCCGAGGCAATCGAAGCCGATGTCACCATCTGGGAGCCCACACTACAGGCCGACAAGGTCTATTTTTCCTACGCGCTCACCATGATTCCGGACTGGTTTCTGGCAATCGACAACGCCATCAAGATGCTGCGCCCCGGTGGCCTTTTGGGCGTGGTTGATTTTTACGTTTCGCGCAACCGCCCGAGCAGCGGGCTAGTCCGCCATCCGCTGTGGCAGCGAAGCTTCTGGCCCATGTGGTTCGGTCACGATGGCGTCAATCTTTCACCCGATCATCTGCCCTACTTGCGGTCAAAACTGTCCACCGTCGCGCTCGAAGAACACCTAGGCGCGGTGCCATTTTTGCCGGGTCTGAAAGTGCCTTACTACGTGTTTGTGGGTCGTAAAGCCGGGGGCGATTGATGCATCAGGTGCGCTCGATATTTCTGTCGGATATTCATCTTGGGACCCGCGCCTGTCAGGCCTCCCGCTTGCTGGAATTTCTGCGTCAACATGAGGCAGAGAAAATTTATCTGGTCGGCGACATCATCGACTTCTGGTCGATGAAGCGTGGCGTGAGCTGGTCGAGCGATCAGAACACCTTCATCCAGAAAATTCTCAAACGCGCCCGCCACGGTGTCGACGTAGTCTTTGTGCCCGGCAACCACGACGAAGTCCTGCGGGAACATGTCGGACTATCGTTCGGCAATATCCGTCTGGAACACGAGACCATCCACATTGCTGCCGACGGCCGCCGCTTTCTGGTGCTGCACGGCGATATCTTCGATCAGGCCACGCGCTACTCCCGCGTGCTAACTGTGCTGGGCGATCACAGCTACGAATTGTTGATGTGGATCCAGGGCGTTTTGTCCGGACTGCGGCGTTTGATTGGCATTGAAAGTCACTGGTCGCTCGCCGCATTCGTCAAACAACGAATTGGCAGTGCGGTACGTTTCATTCAGGGCTTTGAAGAAGTCGCGGCCCAGCACGCTGCGGAGCGCGGTTTTGACGGCATCATTTGTGGCCACATCCATGCCGCCGCCTGCCGCGAGATCAGGGGCGTGCAGTATGTGAACTGCGGCGACTGGGTCGACAACTGCTCGGCAATTGTTGAGCACACGGACGGACGTTTTGAACTCAAGCGTTTCAACGGAGCGCTAAGTCTTAATTTTGCACACTTGCCAGAACAGTCAGGCCAAGCTACACCCTCCGAAGAACCGCAAACGATAGCGCACAGCG
>CAMCQE010000053.1 GCA_945876945.1 Klebsiella pneumoniae | reverse complement strand
CCCCCCCCCCGCCACTCCCTCCGGCGCTAGCACCATCTGCCATAGATGCAGGCCTCGCGCCTGAAACACCCCGGCAAACATATTCAGATAGTAGAGCCAGCGGCGATAAAAGCTCGCGGGCAAATCGTGTTTGATCTGGGGCCAGGCGTTGATGAAATTGTCTCGCCAAGCGGTGAGTGTGCGCGCGTAGTCGGCACCGAAGTTATGGAGATCTTCCAGCACAAACGTTCGGTCAAACGCCGCGATAACGCGCGCCAGTGACGGAATTTCGCTGTTCGGGAAAATGTAGCGGGTGACCCAGGGATCAACGCCGCTCCCCCAGTCGTTGCGCCCAATCGTATGCAAGAGGAAGAGACCGTCCGGCACGAGCAGTTGCCGCACACGCTGCATGTAGGTCGCGTAGTTTTTGTGTCCGACGTGCTCAAACATGCCGAGCGAGGCAATGCGGTGGTAGCCGCCTGCGGTCTCCCGATAGTCTTCCAGCTTGATGCTGACCGGCAGGCCCCGACAGTATTCCCGCGCGTAAGCGGCTTGCTCACGGGAAATGGTAACCCCGGTGACGTGCGCGCCGTAGCGTTCGGCGGCGAAGCGCGCAAAGCTGCCCCAGCCGCAACCGATATCCAGCACGCGCATGCCCGGTTCGAGCAGGAGTTTCCGGCAGACCAGGTCCAGTTTGGCTTCCTGCGCCTCGTCGAGGCTTGCCGCCTGCGGCCAATAGCCGCAGGTGTAGGCCATGCGGGGGCCTAGCATGTGCCGGTAGAGTTCGTTGCTCAGGTCGTAATGTTGTTCGCCCACCAGTCGCGAGCGTTGCGGGCTTTGCAGATTGACCAAATTAGATAACCACGCCGCTGCCCGACGCGGCACATTCAGCACGCGCTCGTCCACGCGGGCTTTGATCAGCCGGGCGAAGAATTCATCCAGCGCGTCTGCGTCCCACCACTGCTCCACATAGGCATTACCCAGGCCCAGCGTGCCGTCGCGCAAGCAGCGAGAGAACAGCCGCTCGTCGTGCACCTTGAGGTCCCATGGCGAAGAGCCGTTGATCGCAATCCCCGCAGAGCTCAGCAAGCCTGCATATTGGCGGCGCAGCCAGCTGTCGGCTTGGGCGCGGGGTTGTGGGTTATCGATGGCGGACGGCTCGACTGCGGAAATGCGCTCATCCATGTCGCTATTACTCCCCTTGCCGGTGGATCCGGTCGGGGTCTAGCGAAGCACAGCAGCACTGGGGTGGCTTGCGCTGGCTCAGGAAAAGCGTGGCTCTGCGAGCAAGTTTGAGCGTTTGCTGCGCGGGCGCCCGCCGGACGACCCGCCAGGCGTCAACTCGGAGAGAACTGGCGGCCAACACGCTCCGCAGCGGCAAGCACTTTCGCTTCCAGCCCCTGCTTGTAGTCCTGCATGGCCTGTCGCAGTCCCACGTCTGCGGTCCCCAGAATCTGCACCGCCAATAAGCCGGCGTTGGTCGCGTTGTTCACGGCCACTGTGGCGACGGGCACACCCGCCGGCATCTGGGCAATGGAGAGGAGGGCATCGGTGCCATTGAGGACGGTGGCCGCGATCGGCACACCAATGACGGGTAGTGGCGTGAGGCTGGCCACCATGCCGGGCAAATGCGCCGCGCCGCCGGCGCCCGCCACGATGACCTTCAGCCCCCGCGCTACGGCGCTGCTGGCGTAATCCACCATGCGTTGCGGCGTGCGGTGAGCGGAGACCACGGTGAGCTCGAAAGGGATCTGGAACTGCTCCAGCACCGTCGCGGCGTCCGCCATGATTTTCAGGTCGGAATCACTGCCCATGATGATGCCGACGACTGGCTGACTCATTGCTCGCTTCCCTCAACCCGGATGATTTGTTGGAGTTCGTTCGCTTTTTGAAGCGCCGCTGCCCGGTCACTGGCCGTTACCGTGACGTGGCCCATCTTGCGATAAGGTGAGACGCGGTGCTTGCCATAGAGGTGGACCGCGACGCCCGGAGTGGCGGCGGTGTCGAGCCCGTGATAAGCCGGTTCGCCGTGCGCGTCTGGTGCGCCGAGCAAATTGAAGGAGGTCGCTGGGTGGAGCAAGGTTGTGGCGCCCAGCGGCAAACCGCTCACTGCCCGCAGATGCTGCTCGAATTGCGAGGTCGCGCAGGCCTCAATCGTATAGTGCCCGGAGTTATGCGGACGCGGCGAAATTTCATTCAGGATGACTTCACCGCTGTGAGTCAGGAAAAACTCAATGCCAAATATGCCCACGCCGTCGAGCGCCGCCACGGCCTGCATGGCTTGTTCTCCGCAGCGCGCCGCAATCTCGGGTGACACAAGCGCCGGCGCGATAATGGTGTTGAGGATATTGGCGGCCGGATCGAATTCAGCTTCTACGACCGGGTAAAGCGCGATCTCGCCCGCGGTATTCCGGGCAATCATCACCGCCAGCTCCCGTTTGATATCCACAATCTCTTCGGCGAGACAGGGACCCTGGCCTAAAAAGTGACTCGCCTCCTCGGCGGTTCGAACCCGTTTGACACCCCGGCCGTCGTAACCGTGGCGACGGGCCTTGAGAATGCAGGGGAGCCCGAAGGCGATCACTTGCGTGACTTCCTCAACGCCCGCGTAACGGCCAACCGGCAGGCCTGCGGCCTTAAGAAATTCCTTTTGCAGTAGCTTGTCCTGAATGATACCGAGCACTTTGCTCGATGGCGCAACGCGCACATTGGCCGCTTCGAGCGCGGCCAGAGAAGCAGCGCTCACCGCTTCGATATCAATCGTCACCACGTCACTAGTCGAGGCCAGCGCTTGCAAGGCTTCGAGGTCGTCGTAGGCGGCGATAATTTGGGGGGCGAATTCGCTGGCCGGGGCGTTCGGCGCGGGGTCTAGCACGGTGATACTGAGGCCTATCGCCGGTGCCGCCTCGGCCATCATGCGCGCCAACTGGCCGCCGCCGACGATGCCGACCCGGGCTATGCCGTGAAGAGAAAGGGGAGAAGGAGTGTTCATGGCGCCTCTGCATGCGCAGCGAGGGCCTAAGGGCGGCCCGGTAAAGGGCCACATAGGATAGCCGACCAGACTCGCCTGCACAGCCCGCAGGCGAGGTGAAATCAGATCCCGAGATAACTCTGCGCGATGCGCGGCAGCCAGGAGCGGAATCGGAGCGGTCCTTCCGTGACGGCGAGGCAGAGGCATTCGCTCTCGCGCGTAACGACCGGCTGATGGTCTACGCATTCATTAGCGTCTTCGATGTCGCCGGCGGCATAGATGGTTTGGCCGCTGAAGAAAGCGCCCTTCAGCACCAGCGTGAGTTCGCTACCGGAATGGCTGTGGCGCGGCAGGACAGTGCCTGGCGCCGCTTTGACCAGCCACAAACGCTCTTCTTCCTCGCTTCTGAGGCGGGCAATCTGCAGGCCGCGACCGGCGTTGCGCCACGGGAGCGCGCCGAGGCCGCAGTCCAGATACTGGGAAACAACCGTCTGCAAATCGAGCGCATCGGTGTCGCCTGCGCTCAGCGCGCGGGCGTTGACCCAAGGCGACGGGCTGGCCTCGGCTTCAAGCACTCGTTGCGGGGCGAGATGCGGGCGCTCGGCCGACCCCGCCATCATCAACGCGGCGCCCAACCGTTCGGCGGCGCGAAGCTCCGATCGGCAGTGGGCGCAGGCCATTAAATGAGCGCCCAGCACGAGTTCGAAATTGCGGCTCAAGGCGCCCGTTGCGTAGTCCAGCAACCAGGCGGTGTCGGGATGTTGAGTGACGTTCAAGCGTTCTTCTCCAAAATGCCGCGAATTCGCTGAAAGGCGAGACGCGCGCGAGATTTCACAGTCCCTATGGGCAGCTTCAGTTCGCGAGCGATTTCGCGATGCGACTTCCCTTCCACATAGGCCATCAGGAGCACACGAGCTTGCTCGGGGGGAATGAGTGACAGTAGTGCGACCGAGTTTTGGCCCATCGCCCGTGCCAGCAGGTCTTCTTCATACACGGCATCACCGGCGGTTTCTCCGGCATACCGCTCCAATGCCGCATACTCGCGTTGCTCGGCGCGCTTGAGATCGATGAGCCGATTACGGGCCAGCGAGTAAATCCAGGTGCGGGCCGAGGCGCGGAGCGGGTCAAACAGTCGTGCCTTGTTCCACACCGCAATCATGATGTCCTGCAGAACGTTCTCCGCATCCTCTGCATTCAGGCCAGTCCGTTGGAGATAGCCTTTGATCTTCGGGGCGAATCGACCGAAGAGATCGGCGAAGGCGCCTCTGTCGCGCGCGTCGCGAATCTTCAGCAGGAGTTCGGTTTCCCGGACGGTGGGCTCCACCTCTGCGAGTCTGGTGGCCTCTGCAGGGAAGGGCACCACGGCGGCGGTTTCCACGGGCGGGATGATGTCGTTGGTCATGAGTTGATTCAGCATGTCTCGATTACGGTCAGTGGGAAATGGCGGATCACCGTCAGGATGAGCTGCGGGCACGGCCGGCCATGGCCGGCTGCCGACACAATGCCTGATCCTTCGTGCGACATCACTGCGTAAACTGTGGGGCTGGTGAGTAGGGAGAGGTTTCATGGCAGACGGGGGGAGTAACTTGCAGAGCAGGCGCATCGCAGTGGTCGGGTCCGGGGTCGCAGGGCTGGGTGCCGCGTGGCTGCTTAGCCAGCAGCACCACGTTACTGTCTACGAACAGGCCCGTTACCTCGGGGGGCACAGCAACACCGTTGAAGTCCCTGGTGGCGAGAGTTCGATTCCGGTGGATACCGGCTTCATCGTCTACAACCCGCCCAATTACCCCAATCTCACGCAGCTCTTCGAGCATCTGGGCGTGCCAACCGCGCCGAGCGACATGTCTTTCGCCGTCTCTCTGCGGGACGGCGCGCTGGAATATGCGGGCACCAATCTGGCCGGCCTGTTTGCGCAGCCCGGCAATCTGTTGAACCGACGGTTTTGGCGCATGCTGAGCGACATTCGGCGGTTCTATCGGGATTCGCGCGCGCACCGGGCAGAAGCCGCCCGCGACAGTCTTACCCTTGGTCAACTGCTCGCCCGCCATGGCTACTCGCGTGCCTTCCGCGACGACCATCTCCTGCCCATGGCCGGCGCCATCTGGTCGGCAACGGCGGATCAGATGCTGGAATACCCGGCGCGGACCTTCCTCGATTTCTGTGCCAACCATGGCTTGGTGCAGTTCTCCGATCGCCCCGCCTGGCGCACGGTCGTCGGCGGGAGCCGCGAATATGTGCGGCGACTGGTCAGCGGGATCTCCGGCGGTGTCCACATCGGCGCGCCAGTGGTATCGGTAGAGCGGTTGTATGACGAAGTCGAAATCCGGCTGGAAGATGGCCGTACCGATCGCTACGACCATGTGGTCATCGGGGCGCATGCCGATCAGGCGCTCACGCTACTGGTGGCGCCCTCAGCCGATGAACAGCGTTTGTTAGGCGCCTTCCGCTACTCGCAAAACCGCGCGGTCTTGCACGAAGACGCCTCGTTCATGCCACAGCGAAAGGCGGCCTGGGCAAGCTGGAATCACCTGGGGGAGGTCGGTGCCAAGCCCACTGTGACCTACTGGATGAACCGGCTTCAGCCTCTGCAGGTGCGACGCCCCTTGTTCGTGACCCTCAATCCCGCGCACGAACCGCGCGCTGCCAGCATCCATCGGGAGTTGGAATACAGCCATCCGCTGTTTGATAGCGATGCGCTGGCGGCGCAGTCCGAGCTTTGGCGCCTGCAGGGCCAGCGCAACACCTGGTTTTGTGGCAGTTACTTCGGGTACGGATTTCACGAAGATGCGCTGGAATCAGGCCTCTGGGTGGCCGAAGCGCTAGGCGGCGTGCGCCGGCCGTGGACCTGGACTGCCGACGCCGGGCGCACCGCGCTGGTCAATCGCACGCCCGAGCTCCCGGTATGAGCCTGCGTTCTGCGCTCTACCGCGGCATTGTGAGCCACCGGCGAGTGCGTACGAGTGAGCACCGGTTGCGCTACGCGCTGTGCTACCTGCTACTCGATCTCGACGAACTGCCCACACTCGCGCGGCGCTATCTGTTCGGGGTGAACGCGCCGGCCTTGCTCGCCTGGCGAGACGCCGACCACGGCAGCGGCGACGGCCGTCCATTTCGGGACTGGTTGCAAGCGGTGCTGACTGATGCCGGCTATCCGACCACCAAAGCGCGCTTTGAAGTGCTCTGTTTGCCGCGGATTCTCGGCTATGCGTTCAACCCGATTACCGTGGTGTATTGCTATGACGGCGACGCTTTGATGGCCATGCTCTACGAGGTCAACAACACCTTCGGGCAGCGGATTCACTACCTCTTGCCGGCCCACGTGGACGGCCGACGCATCGCGCGTCAGGAATGCACCAAGGCGCTCTTCGTCTCGCCGTTTTTTGATATGCAGGGTCGCTATCAGTTCGACCTTAGTCTGCCGGCCGAATCGCTGGCGCTGGCCATCCGTTATGTCGACGACGAAGGCCTGCGCCTGCACGCGGCATTCGGCGGGCGGCGAACCCCTTGGTCTACCGGCGCCTTGCTCCAGATGCTGCTGCGTTTCCCGCTGGCGACCTTCAAGGTCATGGCCGGCATTCATTGGGAAGCCTTGCGTCTGTGGCTGAAGAAAATCCCCCTACAGCATCGACCCCGAGAATTGGAGCCCCGATCTCATGGCTAAGCCTGCCTCTCCGCACAATGCCCCGCCTGCCGCTTACCAGCGTTTTCCGCGCATCGCCGAGCGCGTACTCCGCGTCATGGGAAAGCGATTGCGTGAGGGCGGGCTACGGGTGGATTTGCCCGACGGCCGCCAACTGGGTCTGGGGCAGGCGCAGGATCCCGGCGCTGCCGTCTGGCAACTGACCAGCGCCAAACCCGTCTGGCGGTCGATGGCGCGAGGCGACATCGGCTTTGCCGAGTCTTATCTGGAGGGGGAATGGGATAGCCCCGAACTCACCACGCTGCTGGAAGTGTTGGGTCGCAATGACCGCGCGAAAGGGGACATGGTGGGCGGCATCGTGCCCGCCCGTTGGCTCGATCGACTGCATCACTGGCGGCGACGCAATACCCAGCGCCAGAGCCAGCGCAACATTGCCTATCACTACGACTTGGGGAATGCGTTTTATCGCGAATGGCTAGACCCCACGATGACCTACTCTTCCGCGCTGTTTGACCGCCCTGAGGATTCGCTGGAAACGGCTCAGCGCCGGAAGTACCAGCATCTGGGCGAAATGCTCGAGCTGAATCAGGGGCAGGACCTGCTGGAAATCGGCTGCGGCTGGGGCGGTTTCGCCGAGCACGCGCTCAGCACGGGGGCTCGCGTCCATGGTATTTCGCTGTCGAAAGAACAAACGGCTTACGCCCGTGAGCGCCTCGCCCCGGCGGTGGCCGAAGGGCAGTGCGAGCTTGAAATCCGCGACTACCGCGCACTTGAGCGGCAGTACGACCGCATTGCGTCCATCGAAATGCTGGAAGCGGTGGGCGAGCGCTACTGGCCAGCCTACGCCGCCAGCTTGAAACGCAGCCTGCGGCCCGGCGGCGTGGCGGGTATCCAGACGATTACCATCGCGCCGCATCGCTTCGCGCGCTACCGGCGGAATCCGGACTTCATCCAGCGCTACATCTTTCCCGGCGGCATGCTGCCGAGCGAGCCGATTCTCGCCGATGTCTTTGCCGGGGCGGGTTTGCGGGTTACCAAAACGGTGCGGTTTGGTCTGGATTACGCGCGCACGCTGGCGCACTGGCGGGAGCGCTTCGATGCGGCTTGGCCGCGCTTGTCACCGCTGGGTTTTGACGAGCGCTTCCGTCGGATGTGGCGCTACTACCTGTGCTATTGCGAAGCCGGTTTTCGGCTCGGGGTGTGCGACGTCGTGCAACTGCGCGTCGAGCACGTTTGAGTCACTCAGTGCTGGGTGACGCCGCGCACCGCCAGTTGCCGCCTTAGCCAGCGCAGCAAACCGCCCACCAGCGGCAACTTTTCGTAAAGCCCCTGGGCGGCGTCCCAGTAATCGATATGCGAGTTGACGCGCCCATCGGCGGCGAGCGTGACTTCGCTCATACCGGTGACCTGCCACGGCCGGTTACCGAGCTTGGTGAGCCGCCCCCCAAACGTCCAGCGCAGCACGTAGCGCGCCGCGCCCTGACCTGCCGGGTCTAGCAACTCGCCCACGTGAGTGACGGTTATTTTCAAGTCTGCGAGCTGCCCCAGCATTTCGTGCAGGCAGCGGGCAAAAGCTTCGCGTCCACGCAAGTTGTTGAAGGGATCCTGAAAGCTCATGTCGTCGGTGACGATTTCGGGCAGTTCGCTTAAACGCGCCTCGCTGAGCGTGCTCATAAACTCGATGTAGCGGGTGAGTCCGGGCGGCATCATGCGGGGCGCAACATACGTTTGGTCAACGCGAAATAGAGCGGATAGGGCAGCGCCGCGATGAGGCCTAGCAGCCACGCCAGACGGCGCGGGAACCGCACCTCAAAGTGACCGCTGGCGAGGCCTTCGGCAATGCGCTTTGCGGCTGCTTCCGGCCCCATGAGGAAGGGCATGGGAAAGTCGTTTTTCGCCGTCAGCGGCGTGGCGACGAAGCCCGGATTCACCACGTTCAGTTGCACGCCGGCGGCGGTGAGTTCCGGCGCGAGCGACTCGCAAAGCCTGATCACAGCGCTTTTCGACGCACTGTAGGTGCCGGCGTAGGGCAGGCCACAGTAGCCCGCGACCGACGCCATGGCCGCAATCTGGCCGCGGCCGCGGCTCATGAAGCGTGGGATCAGCGCGGCCAGACCGTGGCAGATGCCGAAGTAGTTCACCTCCATCATCTGGCGCGCAGCAGCGCTCGTGAACGAGGCTGCGCGGACCGGCGCATAGGTGCCTGCATTCAGCACCGCCAGATCGAGCGGGCCATAGCGCGCTTCAATGTCTTCCACCGCCGCCATCACGGCGGCTTCATCGGTGACGTCGAGCGGCACGGCGTGGCTGGTGCCGGGGGGCAGCGAGGCGACGGCGGCTGCCAGGGTGTCAAGCGAGCGCGCGGACAGCACCACGCGATGCCCCGCCAGCGCGTAGTGGCGGGCGAGTGCTAATCCAATGCCGGTTGAAGCGCCGGTAATCCAGATGTTCATAGGTGCCGGGTCTCCAGTTGCGAGGCTGCCGGTCAATTGTGCAGGTTTGCTCGCTTTACGTCGCCGAGGCCGCTCACGGATCTGTCTGCGCTGAGCGGATCGCAGCGGAATCACGAAGCCGGTAATCGATACGCGAGCCGTCGGTGCCCGCAAACGCCAGACCGCGCCAACGACCGGTATCGTCGTACCACACGCGGGCCTGCAGATCGCCGGTGTAGTCGACGCAGCGCGCGGTCTGCTCGCCGCTCGGGGCGGGCACCGCGCAGGGCTTGAGCTGCACGCGGTTGAGGTGGCCAGTGAGGGTGTTGATCACCGCGCTACTGGCTAGCACCCCGGGATGCCAGTGATTGGTGGCAAAGCTGCCGGCCGGGGCTTCAAAGCTGCCGTCGGGTGCATTCAAACGCAGACGCCCCTGTTCTGCGATGGCGCCGACTTCGCTGCGTTTGCCGTCGTCGTTCACCGTGGCGGCAAGCCGCATGAGCTGGTTATCGCACCAGTACTCGGTGGCTTCGTAGCGGTAGTGATAGGCCTCGATGAACAGCAATTTGATGCTGAGATCGAGCATCGAGCGCACCACGAGGTAGCCGTTCTCACGCGAGAAGCGCGCCTCATGTCGACCGACCGCACGGTCGTTACGGTACACCTCGAAATCGAGCCCGGTGCCGTAGCGGGCGACGACGGATTCGGTGGCAGCGCCTGGACCCGCGGCGCAGGTCTCCGACGCCAGCACCGGGCGCAGCGTGCAGCACGCCACCAGTAACAACCAGCAGCAGGGGGCCCCCCACTCCCGCAACCCAGCTTGCTTGTGTTTCAATGGCTCGACTCTTTTTCGCCCGCGTCCGATCATCTTACTAGCATCCTTCAGGAGTTCACGATGAAGCTCGAACCACTCATGACCTATTACGCCGATCTTGGTGCCGCGGCGCCTGTCGGCGCAGGCCCCCATGGTAACCGTCTCATTGTGGAAGTGACCGGCGGCCGCTTCGAGGGTTCCCGCCTGAAAGGCCAGATTCTGCCCGGCGGCGGTGACTGGCTGTTGATCGACGCCGACGGCTTTGGCCATCTCGATGTGCGCGCGACATTTCTCACCGACGACGGTGCGCACATTTACGTGCAGTACTTCGGTCGTTCGCGTATCACCGAAGCCGCCGGTGCGGCGCTGGCCGGCAATGGCAAGACCGAATTTGGCGACACCTATTTCTTCACGCAGCCGCGCTTCGAAACCGGCGACCCGCGCTATGCCTGGCTGAACCACGTGCTGGCGGTAGGACAGGGGCGTTTCCTGCCCAATCGCGTCGAATATCAGGTGTTCGCGTTCGCTAACTAAGTCCGTTTCTTTCACGCATCGAACTGCCATAGGGAGTCCTGCCAGATGATCGTAAAGCCACCGACCGCAGAGGAACTCGAACACATTGCGCTCCAGTTTGGTCTCAATCTAACCGCAGATGACATCGCTTCGTTTCAGGGCTTGATGGCCGGTCCGCTGGCCTCCTACCAGCGGTTGCAGGCATTGGTTGAGCCGCGCCTGCCGGTGAAATATCCGCGCACGCCGGGCTACAAGCCGGAACGCAGCGAAGACCCGCTCAACGCCTGGGCCTGCAAGACTTCAATCAAGGGCGCCGCGAGTGGCCCGCTGTCCGGCAAGCGCATCGCGATCAAGGACAACATCTGCGTGGCCGGCGTGCCCATGATGAACGGCACCTCGGTGCTGGAAGGCTATGTCCCCGATATCGATGCCACGCTGGTCACGCGCATTCTGGACGCCGGCGGCGAAATTGCCGGCAAGGCGGACTGCGAAAGCCTCTGTTTCTCCGGCGGCAGCCACACCACCGACAACGGCCCAACGCTCAATCCCTATGACCACACTCGCACCACCGGCGGTTCCTCGGCCGGCAGCGCGGCGCTGGTGGCGGCGGGCGAGGTGGATATGGCAATTGGTGGCGATCAGGGCGGTTCGATCCGGATTCCCGCCTCCTGGTGCGGGGTCTACGGTCTGAAACCCACGCATGGTCTGGTGCCCTACACCGGCGCGTTCCCGATTGAAACCACGCTCGATCATCTGGGCCCGATGGCGCGGAGCACCGCCGACGTCGCGCTGTTGCTGGAAGTCATCGCCGGCGAAGACGGTTTTGATCCCCGCCAGTACCGGGTGACGCCCAGCCCCTACACCAGCGCACTGACCGGCGATATTCGCGGGCTGAGAATTGGCATTCTGGCCGAGGGATTTGAACTGCCGAACTCGGAAGCCGACGTCGACCAAACGGTGATCAGCGCGGCCGCCCGGTTCGCCGCGCTGGGCGCCGAGGTTTCCACCATTTCCATCCCCATGCATCTCGACGGCATTCATATCTGGAACGCCATTTCGATTGAGGGCGCCACTGGCCTCATGCTGAAAGGCAACGGCATGGGCACCAACTGGAAGGGCTACTACACCACCGGCCTGATGGACGTCTTTGCCCGCGGTTGGAAGACCCGGCCGGATGATTTATCCGAGACGGCCAAACTGGTGCTACTCACCGGTGAGTACATGCATACCCGCTACCACGGCCGCTTCTACGCCAAGGCGCAGAATCTGGCGCTGAAACTGAAGGCGGCGTACGACGCGGCATTGGAGGAGGTCGACCTGCTCCTGATGCCAACCTTGCCCATGAAAGCCACCCCGATTCCGGCGCTAGACGCGAGCCGCGAGGAATACATCATTCGCGCGCTGGAGATGCTGGCCAACACCAGCCCGTTCGACGTGACGGGGCATCCGGCGCTCAGCCTGCCCTGCGCGATGTCGCAAGGCCTGCCGGTAGGCATGATGCTGGTGGCGAAGTCTTTTGATGAGAGCACGCTGTTGCGCGCCTCTCATGCTCTGGAACAAAGTTACGACTGGACGCAAGCCTGAGGAGGCACTGCACATGGCTTCATCTGCCCATACCCGTCCGCTCTCGGACATCGAAATCCGCGTCAAGGCGCTGGAATCCCTGCTGGTCGAAAAAGGTCTGGTCGACCCGGCCGCGGTGGACGCGCTGATCGACAAGTACGAACACAAAGTCGGCCCGCGTAACGGCGCGAAAGTGGTCGCCCGCGCCTGGGTGGATCCCGAATACAAAGCCCGCCTGCTCGCGCACGGCACCGAGGCCATTGAAGAACTTGGCTTCTCTGGCATGCAGGGCGAAGACATGGTCGTCGTGGAGAACACGGCGGACGTGCACAACGTGCTGGTGTGCACGCTGTGCTCCTGTTACCCGTGGCCTACGCTGGGCTTGCCGCCGGTGTGGTACAAGTCCGCGCCCTATCGCTCGCGGGTGGTGATTGAACCGCGCGGTGTGTTGAAGGAGTTCGGCCTTGAACTGCCGGAGGCGACCGAAGTGCGCGTGTGGGACAGCACCTCTGAAGTGCGCTACATGGTGTTGCCGGAGCGTCCGGCGGGCACCGAGCACCTGAGCGAAGACGAACTGGCCGCGCTGGTGACGCGCGACGCGATGATCGGCGTGACCAAGGTCGCGGTGTAAGGAGAAACAGCAATGAACGGTGTACACGATCTTGGCGGCAGCGACGGTCACGGCCCGATCAACCCGGAACCGAACGAGCCGGTGTTTCATGAGGAATGGGAAAAGCGGGTGTTCGGGATGTTTCTCCCCGTCGCCGCCACTGGTGCTTTCAACCTGGACGAATTCCGCCATGCCATCGAGCGCATGGGCGCGCCGTCCTATCTCAACACCAGCTACTACGAACATTGGCTGCACGCTTTCGAAACCTTGTTGGTAGAGAAGGGCACTTTGAGTGCTGAAGAACTCGCAGCCCGTCGGGCGCAGATCGCGCAGGAGGCTCACTAATGGCGATTAATGCGGCGCAGGCTATCGGGGCCTCTAATTCCCGCGGTGGTAGCACCAAACTCGACGTGGAAGTGGCGCCGCGCTTTGCGGTCGGTCAACGCATCCGCGTGCGGAAGATCAATCCCGGCGGCCACACCCGCATGCCGCACTATCTGCGCGGCTGCGAAGGCGTGATTACCCAGGATTTTGGCGTGTTCGTGTTTCCCGACACTCACGCGCATGGCGGCAATCAGAAACCCCAGCACGTCTACAGCGTGCGCTTTACCGCCAAAGAGGTGTGGGGACGGGAAGGCGGCGAACGTGATGTGCTGCTGGTGGACGTGTGGGACGACTATATGGACGCGGTGCCATGAGCGAGCTCAAAGCCTGCCTTGGGCAACCCGATTTTTCGGCGACGCCCGGCATCCCGAAAGACGAGGACGGCGTGGTGTTTGCCGCGCCGTGGGAGGCCAAGGCGTTTGCGCTGGTCATCCAGCTTCATCAAGAGGGTCGATTTGAATGGCAGGAATGGGTTGATGCCTTGAGCGGCGAGATCGCCGCTGATAGCACCCGCCACCCGCACACGCCCTACTACGAACTCTGGCTGGCGGCGGCCGAGAAACTTGTCAGCGCCAAGGGCTTGGTAGCGGCCGGGGCCCTGCAGGAGACCCGTTCCGCCCTCGGTGCGGCACAATCTGACCACGACCACGACCACGACCACGACCACGGCCACGGCCACGGCCACGGCCACGGCCACGGCCACCATCACCACCACTAGTCCGGGCGATGGTCACACTCTACGGCGTCCCGTTCAATTACCGGGATCAGCATCAGCGCCTGTGGATGACCTTCGGTTTTCTGTTTGCAGGGAGTGAGGAATCGGCTGTCGGGCGGCTACGCAAGCACATCCGTTTGAGTGGCTGGCGCTTTGGCGAGGTGGTGGATCAGGTGCAGTACATTGAACTCGAGCGCTGGGATGCCATTCGCCACCGCGACTGGGCGGAATATCTGGCCCTCTTACCCACCGCCCGTGCGCTCGCTGACTCGACGCAGCAGTTCGCCATTCAGCTGCTGCCTCCGATTGAGTTGCGCTAATCCAGATAGCGCACCCTCGTGCCGTGCTCCAGCGCCATCGTCATTTCCAGCGGGCTAATCTCGCGCGGCAGATAACACCCCGAAACAAACGCTTGCGCAAAGCTGGCGCCCTCGAGATTGGTGCTACGCAGATCGAGCCCGCGCAAATCTGAAGAGCGGAAGTAGCAGTCGCGGAGATCGAGCCCGGAAGCGTCCAGGTTACGCAAGTCCAGCCGGCTTAAATCGCAGGCGGTGAGATCGCAAACTTCGCCAGCGGCCTTGCGACGATTGAATTCCTCGATGTCTCCCATGCGTAGCAGCAGGTACATCGGATTCTCCGATAGTCTGGGTGTTGCCATGAATGTGCTCCCCTGCAAGTTGTCTTATTGACCTTCAGGGTAGCGGCGCCAAACCGGCTTTCCTCCACTTGGGATCAAGCCGGCGACCAACGGGGAGATTATCGGCGGCGGCTGCGCCAGAACCAGACTGCGCCGAGACCGAGCATAGCGACGATGCCGATATCGATCTGATGCGAGTAACTCTGGACATGCGTCCACTGCTCGCGCAGTTGCATGCCTACCCACAGCAGAAAGCCGTTCCATAAGGTCGCGCCCGCCACGGTCGCCAGACAGAACGGCAACAGCGGCATGCGACCCGTGCCGGCCGGAATGGAGACCAAATGCCGGACCACCGGCACGAAGCGCGCGAGGAAAATGGTCCAGGCGCCTTGCCGGGCGTGAAAGAAACGTTCAGCGCGCTCCAGATCGTGCACGTTGAGCAGCAGGTATTTCCCAACCGACAGCACAAATGGCCGCCCGCCGTAGTAGCCCATGGCATAGGACAGCAAGGAGCCCACGAGCGAGCCAATGCTGGTGGCGAGAATCGCTAAGCCGAGGTCCCATTTGCCGTCCGCAACCTGAAAGCCAACGAAGGGCATCACCGCCTCCGAGGGTACCGGCAGGATCATGCTTTCGGCTGCCATCAGCGCTGCGGCGCCGAAGTATTGGGTGCGGTCGAGGATTTCAAGCGCCCATTGGCTGACGAGTTCGGTAAGCATGTGTGTAAGTCTTCTTAAAGAGAATGAAAAGATTGCCTCAGGTCGCCCGCGCCACGGCTGGGTGGCTCATAGCCATTCTCGCCTGCGGGCCGCTCGCCATTGGATGAAAGCGGTGAACAAGATCAGGCTGAAGCAGAAGAGGGACCATTCGGCAATCGAAAAGCTGAGGAAAGTCCAATCGACCTTGGCACAGTCGCCGGTACCCCGAAGCACCCGCTTCAATACTTCGAACGGGGCATACATCTCGATCATGAATTCGAGCCCGGGGCCGCATTCCGGTACCTGATCTGCGGGCAGGTGCTGCAGCCAGGTTTGGCGCCCGGCAACCATTGAGCCCGCCAACGCCGACAGACCGATGAGTGCCGCATAGACCCGTCGCGCCGGGCCACGGGGCCCATGCACCGTGGCAAGCGCCGCGATACTGGCAATCGCAAAGAAGGCGACGCGCTGGAAAATGCAAAGCGGGCACGGTTCTAGTCCATTGCCAAACTGAAGGTAGTAGCCGAACGCCAACAGGCTCGCGCAGCCCAGCGCGATGAGGGCATAGCCGCCGCGGCTGACGGTAAAGTTTTCAATGGTGCTGGCTCTCGGCATGGTGGACTTATTCTAGCGGGCGATGGCGGGGGCCACACCAGCTCCAAATGAAGTCGCCAGAAAAGAACACAGCCGGTGATCAAGCCAGTGATCGGTGACGCCGGCGAGGGGCTCGGCGACAAATCCCACATGCCCGCCGCGCGCTGCAAGTTCAAGCGTCACGTCTGCCGCCAGATCGGCCGCCACCGGAATACTTGCAGGCGGCAGGAACGGGTCGTCGCTCGCGTGAATCAGCAGCGTGGGCGTGGCGATGTGTTTGAGGTACTGCCGGGAACTGGCCTGTGCGTAATAGTCCTCGGCATTCCGGAAGCCGTGCAGCGGCGCGGTGTAGCGGTCGTCCCAGGTTTTGAAGTCGTTCCAGCGCTCAAGCCCTGTGAGATTCAGCGGGCATGGCACGACCCGCAATTTGGCGCGCGCCTTACGTTGCAGGCTGCCGATGAGATGGCGTTCGTAGACTTTTGAGAAGCCTTGGTTGAGTCGCCACGCGGCGCGTCCCAGTTCGAAGGGGACGGAAATTGCCACCGCGCCGGCAAGTCCCGAGTTAGCCCCCGATTCCCCCAGATATTTCAGCAGCACATTGCCGCCCATCGAGTAGCCCACCGCGCCGAAAGGCAGGCCGGGATGGCGCTTGCGCAAAGCCGAAAGCACGCAGCGCAGGTCGTCGGTATCCCCCGAGTGGTAGTTGCGCGCCAAGCGATTGAACTCGCCGCCGCAGCCACGGAAATGCATCAGCACGCCGTGCCAGCCGCGGGCGTCAATGGCCTGCAGCACCGTGCGAATATGCGGCGAGGCGAGACTGCCTTCCAGTCCATGCAGGACCAGCACGCAGGGCCGCTCGGCCTGGCCCACATGGGCAAGGTCGACGAAGTCACCGTCGGGTAATTCAAAACGTTCGTGACGAACCTGAGGCGGAGGGGGACGTCGGGCGAGTGCAGCCCACAAGGTGTGGCTGTGGCCGTCGGGTAGCCACCAGACCGGCCGATAGTCGCGGGGATAAGTGACGATGCCGGAAGGAGAGGCCTCAGTCACCGCTGTCGGCACTGACCCTGACCGGGTCGCCATCCGGCGCGTTGGCGCGCAGTTCGCCTGCCACTTCCAGATCGACCACCGCTGTAAACACGGTGTGTTCGCCCAGCGTCGCCACGCTAACGACTTCGCCTACCGACTGGCCGCTGCCGTTGCCCGGGGCGAACAGCCGTGCCCCCGGCGCGAGCCTTGCGGTCGTTTCACCGCTGCGCAGACGGGCTTTCACCTGACCCCGATATTTAAGTCGCGCGATGATCTCCTGACCCGGGTAACAGCCTTTGTCGAAGCTCATCATGCCAAGGCGGTCGAGATTGAGCTGCTGCGGAAGAAAGCGCTCGCTGCTGGCGCCCTCAATCCGTGGCAGCGCAAGCGCAGCGTCGTCGGCCCACCAGTCGTCGGCGCTGGCAGCGCCGAGACCGCTTTCGCTGAGCCAGTGCTGTACGGCGGCTTCCGGGCCCAGCAGCCAACAGCGTGCCGTGGTCCCGGGCAGCCTCACGGCAAGCAGCGGCGGCAGTGCGCGCGTGCTACCAGCAGGTTCAGGGAGGCAGTCGCCAACCGGTGCGGGGGCTTGTTCGGCGGCGATGCCGGCCACCGCCCAGCTTGCCGACCAATCTTCCAGACTCACCTTGGCGCGCAGGACAAACATCCGCAGGCGCTTCAGCAAGCGCTCAAGGTCGGACAGGGGAACGACCAGCAGAAAGCCGTCATCGAGGCCCAGAATCTGCATCAGAAACAACACCCGCCCTTGCGGATTACACCAGGCGGCAAGGCAGCCCTGAGTCGGCGTGATACGACGGAGGTCAGCGGTGAACTGGCCTTGCAGGAAGTTGCGCGCGTCGTCGCCGGCGACCTTGACAAGGCCCAGATTGGGGAGCAAAGCGTAGCCGGTGAGCATCGCAGGCGGCCCTTAGCTGCGCGGCGGCGGCTGCAGCAGCGCTAACAGGCCCAGATAGTCTGCCGGGGGCGTTTGCCGACCCAGCATCCAGTCGTAGATATCAAGGTCGTTTTCCAGCAGTAAGCGGTCGAACAACGCGCTGTCCTCAGCGGACAGCGTGTCGTAGTGCTGGTCGAGGAAATTCGCGAACACCATATCGAGTTCGCGGATGCCGCGGCGGCAACGCCAGAGCACCCGGCTGTTGGCCGCCACGAGGCTTACAGCGTGCGGCTCACCATCATTTTTTTGATTTCCGCGATCGCCTTGGCCGGGTTAAGACCCTTCGGGCAAGTACGGGCGCAGTTCATGATGGTGTGGCAGCGGTAAAGGCGGAACGGGTCTTCGAGGTTGTCCAGACGCTCGCCGGTGGCTTCGTCGCGGCTGTCGGCCAACCAGCGGTAGGCTTGAAGCAGCGCCGCGGGACCGAGGTAGCGGTCGCTGTTCCACCAGTAGCTCGGGCAGCTCGTTGAGCAGCAGGCGCAGAGGATGCATTCGTACAGACCATCGATCTTGGCGCGATCGTCTTTGGACTGCAGGCGTTCACGATCCGGCGGCGCGGTGTCGGTCTTCAGCCAGGGCTGCACGGAGGCGTACTGGGCAAAGAAGTGGGTGAGGTCGGGCACCAAATCCTTTTGCACCGGCATATGCGGCAGCGGATAGATTTTGACATCGCCCTTGATGGATTCGGTCGCCGTGGTGCAGGCCAGCGTGTTCGTGCCGTCGATGTTCATCGCGCAGGAACCGCAGATGCCTTCACGGCAGGAGCGCCGCAGCGTCACCGTGGGGTCTAGTTCGTTTTTGATGTACAGGATGGCGTCGAGCACCATTGGGCCGCACTTGTCGAGGTCGATCTCGAAAGTATCGAGCCGTGGATTTTCGCCGGTGTCCGGATCCCAACGGTAGATGACCACCTTGCGGGCGCGCTTGGCGCCGGCCGCAGCGGACACGGTTTTGCCGGGCTGGATTTTGGAATTCTTCGGGAGGGTGAACTCTGCCATGGGATCCTCGCGCGGTATCGCTGTCAGTACGTGCGCTTCTTGGGGGGGAACACCTGAACCTCGTCGCTCAGGGTGTACATGTGCACCGGGCGGTAGTCGAAATCGACTTTGCCCTCACCGCTCAACCAGGTCAGCGTGTGCTTCATCCAGTTCTCGTCATCGCGATCCGGATAGTCTTCTCGCGCATGGGCGCCGCGAGATTCCTTGCGGTTCGCGGCCGCCTGAATGCTGACCACCGCGCTACCCAGCAGGTTGTCCAATTCCAGCGTTTCCACCAGATCGGTGTTCCAGATGAGCGAGCGGTCGGTGACCTTCACATCCTTGAAGGAACTGTGAATGGCATCCATCTTGGCACAGCCTTCTGCGAGCGCGTCGCCGGTGCGGAACACCGCGGCGTAGTTTTGCATCGTGCGCTGCATTTCGTTGCGGATGTGCGCCGTCGATGCGCTGCCTTTGGCATGACGCAGGCCGTCGAAGCGCGCGAGGATGCCGTCGGTCGCGCGGCTGGGCAGCGACGAATGCGACATGTCCCGCTTGATGTCCGCCGCCGCGCGCTTGGCCGCAGCGCGGCCGAACACCACGAGATCCAGCAGCGAGTTGGAGCCCAGACGGTTCGCGCCGTGCACCGACACGCAGGCCGCTTCGCCGATGGACATCAGGCCGGGGACTTCGGCGTCCGGGTTGCCGTTCTTCAGCGTAACCACGTTGCCGTGGTAGTTGGTCGGGATGCCGCCCATGTTGTAGTGAACGGTGGGGAGCACCGGAATTGGCTCCTTGGTCACATCCACGTTGGCAAAGATGCGGGCGGATTCGGCAATACCCGGCAAGCGTTCTTCAATTACCTCTGCGCCCAGATGCTCCAGATGCAGGTGGATGTGGTCGTTGAGCGAACCCACGCCACGGCCTTCGCGAATTTCGATAGTCATTGAACGGGAGACCACGTCACGCGAGGCGAGGTCTTTGGCGTTCGGCGCATAGCGCTCCATGAAGCGCTCGCCCTTGGCATTGGTGAGATAGCCCCCTTCGCCGCGCACGCCTTCGGTAATCAAACAGCCCGCGCCGTAGATGCCGGTCGGATGGAACTGGGTGAACTCCATATCCTGCAGGGGCAGGCCGGCACGCAACACCATGCCGTTACCGTCGCCGGTGCAGGTATGGGCCGAGGTGGCGGAGAAGTAGGCCCGGCCATAACCGCCGGTGGCGAGCACCACGGAGTGGGCACGGAACAGATGCAGAGTGCCGTCGGCCAGATTCCAGGCGACTACGCCTTTACAGGCGCCGTCGTCGTCCATCACGAGGTCGACCGCGAAATATTCGATGAAGAATTCTGCGTTGTGCTTCAGCGACTGCTGATACAGCGTGTGCAGAATCGCGTGACCGGTACGGTCGGCCGCCGCGCAGGTACGCTGGGCGATACCTTCTCCGTAGTTGGTGGTCATGCCGCCGAAGGGGCGCTGATAGATGTTGCCGCTCTCGGTACGCGAGAATGGCACGCCGTAGTGCTCGAGTTCGATCACGGCCGGAATCGCTTCCCGGCACATGTATTCGATGGCGTCCTGGTCGCCCAGCCAGTCCGACCCCTTGATGGTGTCGTACATGTGCCAGCGCCAGTCGTCCGGCCCCATGTTCGCCAGTGCGGCGCTCATGCCGCCCTGCGCCGCCACGGTGTGGCTACGGGTAGGGAAAACTTTGGTGATGCAGGCGGTTTTGAGGCCTTCTGCCGCCATGCCAAACGTGGCGCGCAGGCCGGCGCCACCGGCACCCACCACCACCACGTCGTACTTGTGTTCGATCAGCGTGTAGCTAGCCATGGATCAGTGCGTTCCCAGCGAGATTTTCAGGATGGAGACCACGGCGAGCAGGGCACCGAGGCCGGCGAAGGCGCGCAACAGAAGTTGGGCGACAATTTGTTTGGTCGTGCAGTGGATGTAGTCCTCGATTACGACCTGCACGCCCAGCATCAAGTGCCAGAAGAGCGCAATGCTGAGCGCGAGCAGCAACACGGTCACGTAGGGGACAGACACCCAGGCCGCCACGGTGGCGTGGTCTGCCTGCACCTTGCAGAGGAGTGACACCACAAACCACAGCGTTAGAGGAATCAGCGCGATGGCGGTCAGGCGCTGCAGGCGCCAGTGATGTACGCCCTCCTTGGCCGATCCCAGACCTTTGACCTTGCCCAGACTGGAGCGAAGACTCATGCGGCACCTCCGGCAACAAATAACACATAGCCCCAGGTCAGGGCGGTGAGGGTGGTGGCTGCCGCGAGAACCGTGTAACCGGAAGCGTAAACCTGATGCAGCTCAAAGCCTTTGCCCGCATCCCAGAACAGGTGACGGATGCCGTTGCACAGATGGTAGAAGAAAGCCCACGACCATCCGGCGAGTACGAGTTGCACCAGCCAGGAACCGAGGAATTCCTGGGCGGCGGCGTAGGTCTCGGGACCGCGGGCGACCGCTTGCAACCAGTACAGCAGCACCATGGTGCCTAGACTGAGTGCGACGCCGGTGGCGCGGTGGGTGATCGACAGCACGCTGGTGAGCTGTGGTCGGTAAATCTGCAAGTGCGGCGATAGCGGTCGGTTAGTCATGATGATGCTACGTCTGGCCTTGGGGGTTGGATTGCAAGCTCGACTCGCCGTTCAAGGTGAGTCCAGGGGAGTCATTCAGAAATCGACGCAGCGTCCCTTACGTTCCCAATCGCCGTAGCGGGTGGGTTCGGGGCCTTTCGGTCCGCCTATTTCTTTGGGTTTTGCCGGCGCTTCCTGCTGGCTTACCGGCGGCTCTGCCGGTGGTTGCGGAATCGTTTGCTCGGTCATGCTGTTACTCCCTGCCGACCCGTCGGTCTTCATGAGGAACTGTGTTTTCCGCCGCAGGCTTTCGCGTCCGAAAGCCACGGTAGTATCTTTTCTGCCACCATCAAATTCAAGCAAGCAAATGAGCAAGGAGGCTCTGGATGCAAGGCAATGGATTCACGGTGCCGATTCGGATTGTGCCGCAAGCCTCGGTCCGCTTGCGGCGGACTTTAGTTTTCGGACACCTCGCACTCGCCGCGCTGGTCCTATTGGCGTGCCGCAGCCCGCTCTACGGTTTTTGCGTATTGCTCGCCTGTGGACTGCACTACCGGCACTGGCAGCGGGAACTGGCTGCGGATTGCGCACGCTTTGCGGCGGTGCTGTTCGATAGCGAAGGACGCTGGTGGCTGCAAGCCGGCGCCGGTAAGCGCATTCCCGCGCAACTTTCGACGCGCCTCATCGTCACGCCCTGGCTGATGGTGCTCCCGCTGTTGGCGCCGGGCGGCGCGCGCGGTATCCGCCTTTATCTGCTGCGGGACAACCTGCCGGCGGATGATTTTCGGCGTCTGCGAGTCCGCCTGCTGTGGCAGACGTCCACCGACGCCCTATAGCGAGAATCGCTCGCGCCAGGCCAGCCACAGCTTGCGCAAGGGGGTGAGTTCGGTGCGGGTTTCCCACACGCGGCACCCGCTGTGCAGGATTTCGGAAACCAGCGTGTGATTGAGTCTGGCCAGCGTGGCGAGCGGCCGCAGCTTTGCGCGCCCCTCAAGCACACTCAGCTCACGCGCGAGTTCGGCGCGCAGTGCCGCGAGGTCTTCGCCGAGCACCGCGGCGTACCAATCGCCCGCCGCCACCGGCAGCGTGCCCGCCTTGCGCGTGGCCGCCGCGATGGTCTCATCGGTGAGCAGCGCCATCTGGCACTCAAGCTGCGGACGGGCGTCGCGGAGCGCGGCAATTTCCTCCACCAGGCCGGCGAGCGCGAGAGCTTCGGGCGCGACGCCAGACTCGGGCGGCAAGCAGCGCCGCAGCGCGCACGCCCACAGCGGGCCGTGGGCGGACACAAAAGCTCCCCGCCGTGCGGCAAGCGTTGGAAAATGAGGCGCGCCCAGCATGTTTTCCACCCCCTCGACGAGCGCGAGTCCGGCGGCAGGCAGGGCAGGGTCAAGGTCGATAAGGCCGCGCGTGATGGCGTGGCGTGGGGTGCCGCGGGCCAGCTGGCCCAATTCATCTCGCCACCAGGCGAGTTTGGGCAAGGCGATGGTGGGCGCCGAGCAGGAGGCCGGAATGCCGGCGATGGCCTGCCGCAGGCTCGCGATCGTCAGTAACGCTCGCTTGGCTCCATTGGGCGCATACAGGTGCGCGTAGTAAAGGTCGCTGCCCGGTGCGGGGAGCCAACTGTCCAGCGCCTCGCCCGGCGTTTCGTTCATAGGTCAGCGTGATGGGCGGCTAGCCAGTCGGCGATGTCTGCCGGGGCGCTGACGATGGCGTCGGCGGCCCAGGCCTGCGGATCGTCGTCCGGTCCCAGATAGCCGTAGCCCGCCACCAGGGTGTACATGCCAGCCCGCTTGCCGGCTTCGATGTCGCGCGCCGCGTCGCCAACGTAAACGCAGTGTGCTGGGTCGCAGGCAATCTGTTCAGCGGCGAGCAACAGCGGCGCCGGGTGCGGTTTACGCTCCGGCAGGGTGTCGCCGCTGACCACACAGCCGGGAACCACGCCCAGGCGTAGCTTCGCGAGCAGCGGTGCGGTCAGCCAGCCCGGCTTGTTAGTCACGATGCCCCAGCGCAGGCCGGCGTTTTCAATCGTTTCGAGCAGGCTCGCCATGCCCGGGAACAGGGTGGTTTCGTCCGCCACGTGTCGGTGATAGACGTCCAGCAGCTCGAGCCGCGTGGCTTCAAACTCGGCGCTATCTTCGGCCAGTTCAAAACCCAGCCGGGTGAGTGCGAAGCTGCCGTGCGAGGCGTGCGGACGCACCTCGGCGTACGGCAACGGCGGACAACCCCGCGAGGCGCGCAGGCGGTTCAAGGCGCCGGCAAGGTCCGGCGCGGTGTCGAGCAGGGTGCCATCCAGATCAAACAGCACCGCCGTGATCGGGCGGCGGCCGTCAGGCGCGGAGTCGCGCATGCAGGAGATAGTTCACGCTGACGTCGCGGGTGCGCTCGGCGCGGCGTGACAGCGGCAAATAGCGCATGCCGGACAGATGCTGCACCTCGAAGCCCTCGGCGCGTAGCCATTGCGCGAGCTCGCTGGGGC
>CAMCQE010000052.1 GCA_945876945.1 Klebsiella pneumoniae | reverse complement strand
AGTTACCCACAAATTCTGTGGATAAGTCTGTTGATTAAAAACCTGCATCGTCAATTCCTCTAGGCGTAATGTGCGCCAAAGCCAAATTGGATAAATTTTAATCATTATGAATAAAATTATATAAAACAATTGGTTGTGGAGTTTTTGTGGTTTTTTTGTATGAAAGGGCGCCATGCCTCTGAGTACTAGTTTTTTTCGGGCGCGCTGTGCACAAACGGTAATCGTTAGCGGTCAGTCGCAGGTAATTCGAGGCGAAAGTCAACCGCGCTTTGAGGTTTCAGGTGCCAGACAGTCGTGACGTAGGCCGCTGTCTGGGGTGGGTCTGGCTAGAAACGCATTTACCGCTTGAAGTTCATGAGCTTGTGGGCAAAAATTCGAGTCACTTATATTTTGCGTTGGCGTCAGATATCAAGCTAGGTGAATTTGTGACCTTGAAGACCATACGAGTCTCGCTATGCGCCGCATTTTCGCTGTTGCTTTGCGCGTGTGCGTCTACACCACCCGTGGCTTTGATGCCAAACCCCCAACTCCCTGCCGAAATGCAGACGCCTTCGGGTACAAAGCCAAGCGAGGTCATTGATACGCTGGGTTTGGTGGCCTATGCGGCCAGTATGCAGGGCAAACCCTATGTGTCTGGTGGCGAGTCGCCAGTCCGGGGCTTTGACTGTAGCGGACTGGTCCATCACGTGTTCCGGCAGTTCAATTTTCAATTACCCCGAAACTCATCTGCGATGGCGGATCAGCTTCCGGAGATCCCGTTATCAACTTTAAGAGCCGCTGATTTGCTGTTTTTCAACACCCAGGGGGCCCGGTATTCCCACGTCGGAATTTATCTTGGGGATCGGCGATTCGTGCACGCGCCCAGCCCCCGAACAGGGCGGGTCATTATCTCCAGCATTGATAACGCTTACTGGAATGAGCATCTGAGCGGCGCCCGTCGACCGGAGCCCTGAACTCATCTGGCGCGTCGGCTGTAGCCCACGGTTCGGCTGTCCAGAGCAACAGCCTTAATTAGCGCAATCACGCTCAAGCCAACACGAATGTTCAGCCTTGCGCAGGATTCTCGCGTAATCAGCGCGTGCAGCTTGGAACTCCCAGCGCCGATCAGCACATCCACATAAGGCCCATCCCGATAACTCAGTGCAAGCACTTCGCCTTGCACCCTGTTGGTGATGCTGAGTTCAGGCGGATCTTTCAGCGCAATGGCCACATCTCGGCCGCGAAGTCTGGCGCGTAAGCGCGTGCCGCACGGTGCGTCAAGCTTCGGGACGCGGAGCTCGCCTCCAGAGAAACTAAGGACACTCAGTCCAAAGGTCTCATCGTGTTGCTCGAGCACGCACTCCAGAACGCTACCGGCCTCAAAGCGACCTAGGTAGGGCTGCAATGCGGTGTCGCCGACGAGATCGAGAAACGGTCCGCACGCCATGACTTTCCCGTCAGAGAGCAGTAGCAGATGGTCTGCGATGCGCACAAGTTCATCGAGGGAATGAGTGACGTAGAGCAACGGGACCGGATAGGCCTCCCGCAGGCGTTCGATGTAGTAAAGGATCTCGGTTTTGCGAGGAGCGTCCAGCGACGCAAGTGGCTCGTCCATCAGCAGTATCTGTGGCCGGGAGAGCAATGCCCTGCCAATGGCGACGCGTTGTCGCTCGCCTCCCGACAGTGAACCGGGCCAGCGCCTCAATAGGGGTTGAAGGTCCAGCACATCGATTACGCCTTGCCATAGATCTGACGACTCGCCTCCCGAGCGGCGACGCGCCCCATAGCGCAGGTTGGTTTCAATGCGCATGTGAGGAAACAGGCGTGCGTCTTGAAAAACGTAGCCTACTCGCCGGCGTTCCACCGGTAGCTGCCAGCCTCGCTCGGTATCAAGAAAAACCTCATCGCCAACCTTGATGAGGCCTCGGGCTGTGGTCGAAATACCCGCCAGTGCGTTGATAAGTGTCGACTTGCCTGCACCACTTCGACCAAAGACTCCGGTGACGCCGGATTTGGGGAGGACGGCCGCAACCTCTAGCGAGAAGTCGCCTTGTGAGACTGAAAAAGCCAGCTCAATCACTGGGCCCGCAGCCAATTCTTCGTCACCCGATTGCTGACCTCGGCGAGGAGCAGGGCGCCAATCGCCAGACCCATGGAGATCATTACCAGCACCTTGGCGCTGGCCTCGCCGTCAGGGGTCTGGAGTGCGGTGTAGATGGCGAGCGTCAGCGTGCGGGTTTCATCCGGAATGTTTGCCGCAAAAGTAATCGTCGCGCCAAACTCCCCGAGAGACGCCGCGAATGCGAGTACTGCGCCAGCGACAATGCCGGGCAGCATTAATGGCAGCGTGATGGAAAAAAACGTGTCCAGCCGGCTGGCGCCGAGCGTTCGCGCTGCTGTCTCCAGTCCGCGGTCTATGCCTTCAAGGCCTAGGCGAATCGAACGCACCATTAATGGCAGCGCCATGACGGCCGCCGCCATCACCGCGCCACCGGTAGTGAAGGGCAGGTGGACTCCCAGCGTCCTGACCAGCCATTCCCCGAGCCATGTCCGGCTGCCGAAGAGGCCAAGCAGGCAATAGCCCACGACGACCGGCGGCAGAACAAGCGGGGCGTGGACCAGGGCGTCGAGCAGCGTACGGCCGGGAAAGCGTCGACGCGCCAACAGCCACGCCAAACCTACCGCAGGAATTACACAGCCGGCAGTCGCCAAGGCCGCGATGCGCAGGCTGAGCAGAACAATTTGGCTTACGGCGTCGACATCCATTCCGTTATTACAGCACAAGCGGAAACGAACCTAGACCACGAGCCCATCGTCGTGCGCTTGAGCATCCGCCTTGACACCTCATGCCTACGCCGATTAACTCCTGACTTCTGGTTCGTCTGGTGTGTTCAACGAGATGTCTGATTTTTCTGGCGCCAGGGCCAACAGGGGCTTGGATACGCAACGCGATACCGTGATGCTCGTGGACGACGATGAGCTTTCGCTCGGGCTCGCCGCCGCCATCCTCGGCGACCAGACGTTCCGCATCGAGGTGCATAGCTCGGGCGAAAGCGCTTGGTCGAGACTTGCAGCCAATTCGGACAACATTTTGGCCGTGGTGCTCGATCGGCAAATGCCCGGTATGGCCGGGCTTGAAGTCCTGATGCGCATCAAGCAGAGCCCGGCCTGCCGGGAAGTTCCCGTCGTGTTTCTCAGCGGCCTGTCGTCCAACGAAGAAATTGCGCGCGGTATTGCGGCTGGCGCTTTTTATTACGTCACCAAACCCTACGACCCCTTACTTTTGCGCAGGGTAGTGAACTCGGCGATTAGCGATTTTCAGCAGCGTCTACGGTTTCGGACCCGTCTGGAATCAACCGCCAATGCGATTGGCCTCCTGGAAGCCGGGGTCTTCAACTTCCGCACCGTGGAAGAGGCGCAGGCTCTGGCCGAGTTGTTGTCCAAGATCTGTCCCAATCCGGAGGCGGCCGTTACCGGGCTCTGGCAACTCCTCCTCAATGCGGTTGAGCACGGCAATCTTGGGCTCACTTACGAAGAGAAGGCCGTGTTGCTCGCCGACGGCCAGTGGCAACAGGAAATCGAACAGCGTCTAAGGTCCCCCGAGCGTGCGCTTAAATACGCCTCTGTTCGGGTTGAGCGCCGTAGGGACGCGATTTTGTTCCGGATTACCGATCAGGGTGCTGGTTTTGATCCGCAGCCCTATCTCGAGTTTGACCCTGAGCGCGCGACGCATGCTCATGGGCGCGGTATCGCGATGGCGCGCCTGAGCAGCTTCGATGCGCTCAGTTACAACGCCATCGGCAATTCTGTCGAAGCGAGCATAGCCCTCCCTCCGGCTTGAAAACCGTTTTCCCGCCAGAGCATCGGGCGACTCGGCAAAACCCCTCGTGCTTCATGCGTGTGCTGAATTCAGGGGCTTTTGAAGCCAGACTCCCGCCATAGCGGAACCGCCTCCGGGCCCAGCAGAAAGGCTAGAAACTTTCGGGCCTCGGGGTCTTTCACGCCCTTAATCATGGCCGCCGGATACACAATTGCCGGGTGACTATTGGCGGGAAACACGCCGATGAGTTTCACGCCCGCCGCGCGCTTCAAATCGGAGACATAGACTATCCCCAGCGCGGCCTCGCCCTGACTCACATACACCAGCGCGGTCCTGACCGACTCCGCTGGCGCCAGATGCTTTTCTACGCTTGCCCAAAGCCCGAGATGTTCCAGAGCGGCCTGCGCGTATCGTCCTGCGGGCACATGCGAGGGATCGCCCAGCGCGAGCCTCCTCCCGTCGAGCCAGGCCAGCAGCGGCGATTGCTCGCTCACCGTTGCTGGGGCAAGAGCGCTATCGGCAGCGGTAATCAGCGCCAGTTCGTTGCCGGCCACGTTGGCGATGGTCGATTCTTCGACCAGCCCTTTCTTCGTTAGATAAGCCATCCACTCTTCGTCTGCGGAAACAAAAAGCTGTGCTTGCGCCCCGTTTTCCAGCTGCCGGGCAAGCGTAGACGAGGACGCAAAAGAAAAGCGGACGGGCGTGCCGCCCTGTGCCACATAGCGCGAGGCGAGCGCTGGTAGCACGTCTGTCAGGCTGGCGGCCGCAAACACGGTGGTTGCTGCCTGAGCGGTCGGCACGAGCCAACTTAATAGACTCGCAACCAGCAGAAACTCTACCCGTTTGCGCATCCCGTCGGCGCTCCGCCTTCTGGGCTGCGCGCAACACTGCCGGTTTGCTCGATTCATGGGTTCAGTTCCCTGTTTGGTGGCGTGAATTGAAAGGGGTGTGGCGTGGGATGGCCACCGCCCACGCGTGAGATTTTAGGCGCGTCCGTGGCCGATCATCTTTATCCTCCCTCACTACGTTCTTCAACGCCTTGGAGAAATTCCATGACAGAACCTCGCGACTTCGATCTGTCCAAGGACGCTCTGCGGGACCAGCTATTTGACGCCGCGGAAGCGGGCAATACCGACTTCCGCTTTGACCAACGAACCGCTGCGGTGTTTGACGACATGGTCTCGCGCTCGGTGCCGCACTACGCTGAAATTCAGCGCATGACGGCCGAGATGGCCGCGGATTTCGCGGTGCCCGGCAGTGCGCTTTTTGACCTCGGCTGTTCGACCGGCACGACGCTTATGCTGCTCGATTCCATGCTCGCGCCGGGCGTTCGTCTGGTCGGTGTCGACAACTCTCCTGACATGATCGACCAGGCGCGGAGCAAAGCCGAAAGCCTCACGCCCGCGCGCGACATAGCGTTTGTGGTGGCCGATCTGCACACGGATGCGGTGGTCGAGAATGCCTCGGTGGTTGTGATGATCCTCACGCTCCAGTTCATTCGTCCGCTGCTGCGTGAACGCGTGCTCCGGCGAATCTACGAAGGCCTTAACAACAACGGCTGCCTGATTCTGGTCGAAAAGCAGACGATGGAATCGAGCCTGCTGAATCGCCTGTTCATTCGCTATTACTACGACCTCAAGGCACGCCACGGCTATTCGGCGATGGAGATCGCGCAAAAGCGCGAAGCTTTGGAAAACGTGCTGATTCCCTATCGCCCGGAAGAAAACCGGACTTTGCTATGGGAGGTCGGTTTCAAACACGTCGAAGAGACTTTCCGCTGGTACAACTTCGCTTCGATGATCGCGGTGAAGTCCGCATGAGTCCGGGGGCGGGGCGTTTGCCATGTTGAACAAATGGCTTGTGGCCTATGGCAACTGGCTCTTTCACTATCGCGACAAGGTATTTCCGGTGGTGCTCATTGCACTTTTCGCAGGTTTTACGCCGGCGCTCTTTGGCGGTGACCTGAACAGCGACAGCAACCTTGATGTTGCGGGTTTTATGGTGGCGGGCCTGGGGCAACTCTATCGCTGGTTAGTCATTGGCCTCGCCTATATCAAGCGCGGCGGGCTGGGTAAGCGTGTGTATGCAAAGGAGCTCGTGACCCATGGCTTTTTTGCCCATGTCCGTAATCCGCTGTACGGCGGCAATCTCATGATTTTGGCGGGGCTGTTTATGGTGCATAACAACCCTGCTGTGTACGTCGCAGGCGGCAGTTTCTTCTTGCTCGCTTATGTCGCCATCGTGGCCGCGGAAGAAGCGTACTTGAAGGCGAAATTCCCCGAGTACAGCGAGTACTGCCAGGACGTACCGCGCTGGATTCCGAATTTTGCTGACCTTGGTAAGACGATCAGCGGCATGCGCTTTCATTGGCGGCGCGCGTTGCTCAAAGATTCTTTCAGCGGTGCCATGTGGCTGCTTACTGCCTATACGATTCTGTCGCTGGAGGCCTGGTACGGTGGCGGCGCAGCGGCCCTCAGCAGCCGAGTTCAGTCCCTGTTGCCGTGGGTGGCGCTCACGCTGGTGGCGCCGCTTACCGCGCTGGTGCTGAAGAAGCGCGGTCTGCTTAATGTCTGAGCGTTGCACCGGTTTTGATGTGCGCCGGGCTGGGCGCTTGGCCTAGCGTTTCTTTCGGCGCTCGCTGACCGCCGGGATCGCGGGTGCGTCGGTCTCCAGCAGGCTCCGCAGCATCCAGACGTTTTTCTCATGAGTTGCAGGCGCTGCGTGAGCAAGTCGGCGGTGGGTTCATCGCCCGCTTTGTCGACCAGTGGAAACAGTCCGCGTGCGGTGCACACCACCGCTTCCTGCCCCGCAATCAATTGCTGGATGATTACCGTTGCTGGCGGCACGCCGGTTTCCTCCGGAATGCTGGAGAGACTGGCGAATTGTGCATACGAGCCCGGTGCCGGATGCCCGAGTGCGCGAATCCGCTCTGCGATCAAATTCAGCGAGTGCCATAACTCGGTGTATTGGTCCATAAACATCAAGTGCAGCGTGTTGAACATCGGGCCCGTCACGTGCCAGTGAAAGCCGTGAGTTTTGATGTAGAGCGTGGAGCTGTCTGCCAGCAGGCGGGCCAGCCCCTCGGCGGACCAGCCAGCGCCGGGCATCGGTTTTATTGACCGAACGGATGGTTTTAGGCTGGCAATGCCCGGGGGGAAGTGCTTAACTTCAGAAACAACAGTGCTGCTGGCGCCGGGACAGCCACAGCGCAAAAGGCCGTAGAGCCAACCATGATTCGGGGAGAAACGCATGCAAACCACCCTTCGCGCGGGTTTGGCGCTGATGTTTGTTCTGGTTGCCAGACTGGCGGGCGCAGCCGACCTGCCGCCGGAGCAGATAACGGTGGGCACTTTGCCGCCAGGCAATCCCTATCGTCTTTACCTCGCCGATGTGGCCGTCTCCCATATTGTTGACGGGCGTTTGCATGTCGTGGACGGCGACACGCTGAAATATCTGGGCGTGATTGGCACCGGCTTAACCGGCCTCACAACGCTTTCGCCCGACCGCCGCGAAATCTACGTCGCCACGACCTACCTGTCTCGCCTCAATCGCGGCACGCGCACCGATCAGATCGACGTCTACGACAGCCAGACGCTCACCCTCAAAGCAGAGATCGTGATCCCGCCCAAGCATGCGCAGGCCTTGCCCTATAAAGGCGTGATCGCCACCACGCCGGATGGGCGTTTCATCATTGTTCAGAATGCGACTCCGGCCAGCTCGGTGTCGGTGGTAGATCGCAAGTCCGCCAACTTCGTCGCCGAAATTCCTACCCCTGGCTGCTGGGCAATACTGCCCGCGCAAAGTGCCAACAACCGGTTCAGCACTATTTGTGGCGACGGGAGCCTGCTCACCATCACGCTCAACGCCGACGGGACGGCGGCCACGCAGGAGCGTAGCGAACGTCTGTTCGACCCGGACAAACAACCGGTTTTCACACAGGCCGAGCGCGAGGGCGACACCTACTATTTTCTGAGTTTCGATGGCCACTTGTTCAGCGCCAACTTGGGCGGCAAGGTGGCGCAGATTGGCGACTCCTGGTCGCTCGTCGACGCGGACGATGAGAAAAATGCCTGGCGTCCGGGTGGCTATCAGCCGCTCGCGCTGCACCCCGAGACGGGCCAACTCTTTGTCGCCATGCATCCGAAAGGCATGGAAGGCAGCCATAAAAATCCCGCGGCAGAAATCTGGGCGTTTGATCTGAAAACCCGTAAGCGCATCGCAAGGGCGGCCGGCAACAACGCGGTGGCGCTGGCGGTGAGTCGCGGGAAGGCGCCCAGACTGTTTGCGATCGATCCGCTCACGGCCGGGATTGTGAGCTACGAGACGTCGCCAACTCTCATGCCGCTGAAACGCGTCGATGGGTTTGGTGAAGCCCCGTCGCAAATCGAAACGCACTGATGCTGCGGGCCATCGGGTGATTGATCCGGTTTACAGCCTGACCATCAGCGCCGCCGCAGGCTTGGTGCTGTTTCATGGCGCATGGCAGAAGTGGCAGCAGCACGAGGCGTTTGCAGCAGCGATGCAGGATTACGAACTCATTCCGGATGTCGCGGTTCCCTCTGCCTCCCGGGCCCTGATCGTCACGGAAGCCGCGATTGGCCTCGCGTTGCTGTGGCCGCGCAGCCATCCCTGGGCACTCCTCGCCGGCATTGCTTTGCTGGTGATTGTCACCGCCGCCGTGGTCCTTAATCTCTTGCGTGGCCGTACAGCCATTAGCTGCGGCTGCGGCGGCAGCGGCAGCGAGCAGCAGATTTCATGGGCGCTGGTGATGCGTAATGGATTGTTTGCGGTTTTGTTAGGGCTGGCCGCGCAACCCTGGAGCGACCGTACACTCATCCCGCTCGATTACCTCACGTGTTTGGTCGGCGCCCTCATGCTGGCCGGCTTTTACGCCGTGGTGGGCCAACTCCTCAGTAACCAACCGCGGCTCGACGCACTTCGGTATCGCTAATGGAACAGGCGCTTATGGTGGCTGTAGTGATTTTGGGCGTGCTGGTGATGGGGCTGGTCGCTGCGGTGTTTGCGCTGGCCCGACAGGTTGGCATTCTCTATGAGCGTATCGCGCCGATGGGGGCATTGATGCTGGATGGCGGTCCTGCCGTGGGTGCGCCTGCGCCAACGTTTGCGCTGGAGGCGCTGGACGGACGCCGCGTTGAGATTGGCCGCGAAGGGCCTCGCTCCAGCCTTCTGTTCTTTCTTTCGCCAACCTGTCCCGTGTGCAAGAAACTTTTGCCGGTGCTTAAGTCCACCGCACGTAGCGAGCAGTCCTGGCTAGCGATCGTGCTGGCGAGCGACGGCTCGCGCGCCGCGCAGGAAAAGTTCTATCGACAGGCACGGCTGGAAGACTTTCCGTACGTGCTGTCTGCCGAGTTGGGGCTTGCGTTCAAGGTCAGCCGTCTGCCCTACGCGGTGCTACTCGATGAGACAGGACGCGTACGCGCCAAGGGCTTAATCAATTCGCGCGAGCAGCTCGAAAGCCTGTTTACCGCCAAAGATCTTGGCGTGGGTTCGGTGCAGGAATATTTGCAATCAACGTGATGGGTGCTTCAACCCGGGCGGGAGACAGCGATGCAATGGTTGGATAACTTTTTCGAGCGTAAGACGCGCCAGATCGCCCAGCAGACCTCGCGGCGAAATGCCTTGTCCCGCATCGGTCGAACCTTGGTGGGCGGGGCGGCCTTATTTCCCATTTTGCCATTCGACCGCGCCCCGCAAGCGGCGCCGGCCGGGCATGCGGAGGGTAACGCAAACACCCCCGAACCCGAACACGGCGGCACTGGTTCGTCAGATGACGACACCACCTGCGAATACTGGCGCTACTGCGCACTCGACGGTTTCCTCTGCACCTGCTGCGGCGGTTCCATTTCGCAATGCCCGCCGGGCACCGAAGTCTCCAAGGTCACCTGGATCGGCACCTGCCAGAATCCAAACGAGAACAAGGCCTATCTGATTAGCTACAACGACTGTTGCGGCGTGACCGCCTGTGCCCGCTGCCTGTGTAACTACAATCAGGGTGAGCGGCCGGCCTATCGGATGGGGCTTCACAACGACGTGAACTGGTGCATGGGCAATAAGGCCAACGCCTACCACTGCACGGTGGCGGTGGCGCTGGGTGTGGCTGAATCTCGTCCTGGTTAATCCTGCAATGAGCCCCCGACGCGGTTGGTGGGGTCTGGCGCCGCTGGCCCTGTGCCTGATTGTTGAGAGTGCGTGGGCCACCGACTTTGGTCGCCAGAGTTATCTTTTGCACTGCGCCGGCTGCCATTTGCCCGACGGTAGCGGTAGCGCTCCCAACGATGTGCCAAGCCTTCATGGTGCGCCCGGTCACTTGGCAGGTATTCCGGAAGGTCGCGCATTTCTCACCCAGGTGCCGGGGATCGCCTACTCACCCTTGAACGATGCGGAAGTGTCCGAGGTCCTCAACTGGATGTTGCTGAACTTCAGCAAAGACACCCTGCCCCCCAGCTTTCAGGCCTTCACCGAGCAGGAAGTAAAGACCTTGCGGGCCCAACGGCCCGCCGAAATTTTTAAGGTGCGGCGCGCCGCGATTGATGCCCTGCGGGCCAAGGGCATCACGATCAACTACTAAGTGGCCCCGAGTGGCGCGCGTGGCGCCAGCATCGAGGCGCTCAGCGCTCAGCCTGCGCGGCGGGTTTGCTCAAACTGGTCCCACTGCGGAGCCAGCGTTTCCTGCCAATAGTCCACCAGTCGCCATGGCATCACAGACACCACGCGTCCGGCCTTGTTGCGATACCAGTTGTTCACCACCGGGCTGGTCCACACCAGCTTGGCGTGGGCCGCATCGAGGCGCGCGTTGTAGGCGGCAAAGGCCTCCGGTTTGCACTCGATGGCGGCAATGTCGTCCTTCAGCATGCCGGCCAGCGCGCCCATCACGTAGCGCGCCTGGCACTCCGCGATCAGGATGATGCTGCCGCCGTGGGCAAGGTTGGTGTTGGGGCCATAGAGCGTGAAGAAGTTGGGGAAGCCGGGCACCGTGAGGCCGAGGTAGGCGGAGGCGTCTTCATCGCCCCAGACCTCATGCAAGGATTGACCGCCCACGCCGCGAATATCCATCGGCCACAGGAGACGCATGGCTTCGAAGCCCGTGGCTAACACCAGCACGTCTGCCGGATGAAACACGCCGTCGGTCGTTTCAACTCCCTGCGGCGTGACTCGCGCAATCGCGGTCGTGACGAGATCGACGTTGTCGCGCTTGAGGGTTTTGAACCACTCGTTGTCGATCAGAATGCGTTTGGCGTAGGGCGGGTAGTCTGGCAGCGACTTCTCGATCAGGTCCGGACGGTCGGCGAGTTCCGCCTTGAGATACGCCGTGAGGCGTTCGCGGTGGCGGTCGTTGCGCGAATTGACCGAGCGCTCGGGATGCGGCCATTCCTCGTCGCGCTCCAGCGTGCGGAGCAGATGGTCACCAAAGCGCCAGGCCAGGGTGAAGCGATACCAGCCTAGATAAAACGGCACATAGCGGAATAGCCAGCGCTTTTCGGCCGACACCATGCGGTGGTAGGTGTCGCTCGGCACCGCCCACTGCGGTGAGCGTTGGAAGATGCTGAGATGCGACGCTTTCTCCGCGGTGGTGCGCACCATCTGCATCGCGCTGGCGCCGGTACCAATCACCGCCACGCGCTGATTGGTGAGGTCGAGATCGCGCGGCCAACGCGCGGTGTGGAAGGCGGGGCCGGCGAAGGAATCGAGGCCCTCGATCTTTGGTACTGAAGGCCGATTCAGCTGTCCCGTCGCGCTCACCAGCACGGGCGTGGTGAGGGTTTCCTGCACGCCGTCTGCACGCTTTACCGTGACCTCCCAGTGCAATTTCTCCTCATCCCAGCGCGCACCCTGCACTTCGGTGTTGAAGCGAATCTGCGGCACCACGCCGAAGGCTTCCGCGCTGTCACGCAGATAGGCTTCGATTTCGTCGGCCTTCGAGTAATAGCCCGTCCACTCGGTGTTGGGGCGCGTGGAGAAGGAATAGAAATGATTGGGCACATCGCAGCCGCATTCGGGATATTTGTTCTCGTGCCAGGTGCCACCGAGCGCGCCGTTCTTCTCAAGGATGGTGTACTTCACGCCCGCCGCCTGCAGCTTCGCCCCGAGGCAGATCCCCGACACGCCGGCACCGATGATGAGCACTTCGAAGCCGCGCGCCGCGACGGTTGCTGCCGGCACCGTCCATTCTTGATCGCGCGCCTTCAGCCCCATTTCTTCCAGCATCATCGGCACGTATTCGCGCGGCACCCGTTCGCCCATGCACACGCTCATCATTTCGGCGAAGAGGTCTTCCGTCGGCAAGGGTTTGATCTCAAGCTTGCCCGCATGCCAGTCGGTGATCGCCTCGAACGCTGCTTCGCGCACCACGTCCTGCACCAGCGGCGGCAGGCCGCCTGATTCATCCGCAAACTGACTGGCGTCACGCACGGGGGTAAAGGGCGGCTCGATCCAGCGGCGCTCGCCGGTGAGATGCAGGAGCACCATTTGCAGCACAGGAATATCCGCAGCTTGCAGTGCGGCCTGAATTTCATCGGGAGTGGCGGTGACGCGCGGAACTGGACTCATGGAATACCTGCAACATTGAATCGAAACAAACCAACAAACGGGTCGCTTGCCGGCACCGGGATTGTGACAGACCATGCCGGCGATTGCCCTACGACCGCTGTCACCATAAGGATTGTCGCCATGCCCTCACTCGAAAAAAAATCGCTCCACGGGGTGTTCACCCTGTTGCCTATTGAGGCTGTGCACTACGGCGCGGGTTGCCTCGATGGTCTGGCGGACTCGCTGGCCGCGCAGGGGATCTCGCGTGCCCTGCTCATTACCGGCCACACGCTGGCGACCAAGACCAACCTGGTGGAGCGCGTAATGGCCGCCTCTGGCGGCCGGATTGGTGGGGTCTTCCACAACACCATCCAGCACGTCCATCGGGAATCCGTATTGCGGGCGACCGAGCAGGCGCGGGCGCTGGGCGCGGATGGCATTGTGTCCTTCGGCGGCGGCACGCCGAACGACACCGCTAAAGCGGTGGTGATGGCCTTGGCGGAAGACCTCCGCGTGCCGGCAGACTTCGAGCGCATGCGGGTGAAGTTCGACTATCCGGCCACCGTTGAGGTGCCGCCCATTCGCGGGCAGGCGCTGCCGATGATCGCCATTTCCACCACGCTGTCCGGCGGCGAGTTCACGCATTTCGCCGGCGTGACCGACGAAACCCGCCAGGTGAAAGACCTCTATATCGATCGCAAGCTGGCCGCCAAGGCGGTGTTTCTGGATGCGGAACTCACGCTCGACACGCCGCTGTGGCTCTGGCTCTCAACCGGCATGCGCTCGGTGGATCACTGTGTGGAGGCGCTGTGTTCCAGCAACGCGCACCCTTTCACCGACGCCTTGGCCGGGCAGGCGCTGACCATGCTCGGGCGCTACCTGCGCGACTGTAAAGCCGATCCGGCTGATCTCGCGGCGCGCACCCGGGCTCAGCTTGCGGCCTGGATGTCGGTCTGCGGATTGGCCAATGTGAACCTCGGGCTGTCGCACGGCATTGGCCACCAGCTGGGCGCCCGCAACAACGTTCCGCACGGCGTGACATCTTGCGTGATGATGTACGCGGTGATGAATTTCAACGCCGACTATGTCGGAACGCGACAGGCCGATATCGCGCAGTGTCTGGGTGTTGATGTTCGCGGGATGTCGGCGGCCGACGCCGCCCGCGCCGGGCGCGAGGCGGTGCTGGCGCTGGTGAAGGATCTCGAACTCCCGTACCAGTTGCGCGAGGTTGGCGTGACCCGCGATGACTTCCCGGCGATTGCGAAGGACGCGATGGAAGATCTGATCGTCGCCACCAACCCGCGCCCCGTGACCGGCGTTGCGGAAGTGATCGCGGTGCTGGACAGCGCCTGGTAGCGCTGCCGCTCCGCGCGGCCTAAAAACTGGCCGCCAGACTGCGCGCCTGCTCGAGCGCCACCGCACGCGAGGCTACGTCGACGTCCGGCCCGTAGAGCGTCTTTTCAATCAGCACCTGCTCCACCTGCGTGATGCCGATTTCGCGCAGCCACAAGGCCAGATATTGCTGCTGGTGATCCCAGACCGCGCTGGGGAACGCGCCCGCGCTGTCGCCAAACTCAACCCCGCGCGCGAGTATCAAGGCGGCCTTGGTTTCGGTAAGCAGCCCGTTCAGGCCGTGCTCGTCGAAGCTGAACAGCAGGTCTTTCTGGGTTACCGCATCAATCAGGTGTTTTAGCTTGTAGGGGATGGTGTAGTTCCACATCGGGGCGCTGATCAGCAGCCGGTCTGCACGCTGGAACCGCGCGGCGAGGGTTTTGATTGTGTCCCAGGCCGCAGCCTGATCTGCACTCAGCGGCAGGCCAGCGATGCCGGCGTATTTCGCCTCCAGCAGCGAGCCATCAAATTCCGGCAGCGGGGTCGTCCAGACATCCAGTGTGTCGACGGTGCTCCCCGGATTCGCCGCTTGCCAGACCTTGAGAAACTCGTGCGCCACCTCAATGGATGCCGAGCGCGTTTTGCGGGGGGAAGATTCGATGTACAGCAGATGCGCCATTAGACAGCTCCTTCAGGTGATAAAAGTGGAAGAGACTTAGTCGCCGGGGATGACGGCGCGCACCACGGCGGCAGTCGCTTTGGCCCCGGTTTTGACGACCCCGACGCCCGCGCTCGCCACCGCACCGCCGGCGGTAAGCACGGCGCAGCCCTGCAAGGGGAGCACGGTTGCCATCAATATCAGGACCAACTTCGCGGCGGGTTTCATGGGCGTAAGGGCATCGCGGTGAGCAGTGCGCGGCGCAGATGACCGTCGCGTAGGGCTTGGAGCAAGACGTCGCTGACGAGTTCGCGGTCGCTCATCAGCCAGCGCAACGGCAGACTGGTCTGCGCTATGAGTGCCAGAGGATTGTCCGCCTGTGGGCGCGCAGCCAGCGCAAGGCGAACCCGCCGCTCATGCGGTCGGCCTTCGGTGCTCACTTTCGCCGTGAGCCGATGCGTGCCGTCGGTGGAATACACGGTCAGAAAGGTTTCTACCGCGCCGTTGATGACTTCCGCGTGAGCCGGATCGAACTGGAGGCGGAGCGGCGACGTCTCTGGCGCAGACATCTCAGGCCGCTCCCGCAGGGAGGCCTTCGGCCGTAGCTGGGGGAGCGGCCTGATGGCCGCGATCCAGCGGTTCTTCGCGACCTGGAGGTCGCTTCCACACAAAAGGGACCTGTCGCGCGGGAGACAGCTGAACGAGTGCGCGTCGCGGGTGATGTGGCATGGACAGATTATGGCCCGGCCACGCGCCAAATTATCCATCTGCGGCCCACAAATGTGCTCCCACCAGCGCGCGCCAGGGACTGAACTGCGCCAACCACTGGGCGGTCCGCGTGGCGTCAATCGGTGTCGCTTCGCCGAGCAGTCGCTGCAGACTACGACGGACCGCAACGTCGCCGTGGAGAGAACCATCCAGCCAACCGTATCCCCGCAAGAGCAGGTAATTCAGCGTCCAGGGCCCAATGCCGCGCACGGCGAGCAGGGCGTTGGCGATTTCCTCCGCATCAAAGTGAGTGGTCCAGGCCTCAAGCGGCAAGCGGCCCTCGGCGGCAGCGATGCTGATGGCCCGCACGCTGGCGGCCTTGGTGGCCGTAAGGCCCGCGGTGCGCAAAGTGTCTTCGCTGCAGGTCGCAAGACGGTCGGCGTCCGGATGGCAGTAAAGCGGCGCCGGACCTTGCAGACCAGTCGCTAAAATCAGCCGTCGCCGGATGGAAATGGCCGCATGCACGCTGATTTGCTGGCCGATGATCGCCCACACGAGGGCCTCGAATGGACTGGCTGCGACCGGCACCCGCAGCCCGGGCCGCGCGGCGATCAAACGACCTAGCACCGGGTGCGCGCGATAGGTCTCTTCAAACCGCGCCACCGACTGATCGAGCCCAAGCATTCGGGTCAGCATCTTGCGCAACGCGGCTTGCGCATCAGGCCCCGGCTCGCTGGCCAAGGCCAGGCTCCCAAGCGCGCGTTGCCCGGAAAATTCCACCGTCAGGCAGGCCGGCGCGCCGTGCCACAGCAGGCCTTTGCGCAGGCCAGAATCCGTTACCTGCTCGGCGACTGCTTCGCGGTCACGGCGATGAAATTTGAGAATGTCTTCCGGCCTATAGTCTGCGGGCAGCACGAGCGTGCAAGTCACCGTCGATTGCGGGTTATTCATCCGGTTTTACCGCCGTCGCTTCTCGTTCCAGCAAGTCTCGCTTGCGCGTCAGCCCCCAACGATAGCCCGCCAATTCGCCGCTTCCGCGCACCACGCGATGGCAGGGCACGGCGACGGCAACAGGATTTGCCGCGCAGGCTTGGGCCACGGCGCGGCTAGATTGGGGTTGCCCGACGCGACGCGCGATTTCGGCATAGCTCACGGTGCTGCCGGCCGGGATGGCCCGTAGCGCCTGCCACACTTGCTGCTGAAACACCGTGCCGCGCAGATCGAGCGGCAAATTGCAGCCGGTATGCGGTGCTTCAATCAGGCGTACTACGTCTTCGAGCAGATTTTCGAATCCGGCATCGGCGTGGCACAGCGTGGCCTTTGGAAAACGCGCTTCGAGTGCCTCCCGCAGCGCTTGCGGCTCGTCTCCGAGCTGGATTGCGCACACGCCGCGATCGCTGGTGGCCACGAGCAAGGCGCCGAGCGAGCACGTGCTCAGGGCGAAGTGGATCGTGGTGTCCACGCCGCCGGTTCTGAAACGTTTGGGCGTCATGCCGAGCGCGTCGTCGGCTTGGGCATAGAAGCGGCCGGAGGAATTGAAGCCCGCGGTATACAGGGCGTCTGTCACCCGCTCACCGCGCGACAGGGCGCTGCGAACGCGAGCAGCCCGCGCGGCGTCCGCCCAGGCTTTGGGGGTAAGCCCGGTGATTTTTCGAAACAGGCGATGCAGGTGTGAGGGGCTGAGTTGCGCCCGCTCGGCAAGGGCAGTGAGCGAGACGGGCGAATCGCTGCTTTCGAGGTGGCGACAAAGTGCCGCGACCAAAGTGGCCTGCGCCGCGGCCGGTGAAACGCCGTCCGGCTTGCAGCGCAGACAGGCCCGGAAGCCAGCGGCGCGGGCGGCATCGGGACTGGTGAAGAAGGACACGTTTTCGGGGCGCGGCAAGCGCGCGGTGCAGGTTGGGCGGCAGTAGATGCGGGTGGTTTTGACCGCGATCAGAAACTGGCCGTCGGCCTCTGGCGCGCGGTGCAATACGAGCGGCCAGCGCGGATCGCTCAGGGTGGTTTCAGCAGCAGAGGGGGTATTCATTCGAGCGCTCCCGGCATTTCTGGCAGGCCTCATTCTCAACCGGCGCGTCGCCGGGAACACTCCGTCTCTTGCGCAGCAATTCGAGCGCTTGAGGCGCTCGCCACGGCTCAACTGCCGCTCAGACGAACAGCTTTATCCCTTCGCAGATAAGGCCAATGAGTCCGCCGAACACGCCGCCCCACAGCACCAGCCAGCCCAGATGTTTGCGAATCATCTCCTCAACGATTTCTTTCACCTTCTGGGGGGTCAGTTCGGCAAGTCGCGCGTCGATGATGAGTTCCACCTGTTGCACCAGCCCTTCGGTGAGATTGCCGCCGCCTTCGCCCGCGTTGTTGGCGAGTTCGGTGACCACGCCCTTGAGCTTCTCAACGATGGGCGCCTTGAGCGGCGTGAGTGCCGCCTTACCCCCAAACATTTTCAGCGCGCCGCCCAGCGGGGAATCAACGATGGCGTCCGTCAGGTGATCGAACACCCGGTCGTAGTCGATGCGCTCGCCAATGGCCTGCGCCGAGCGCGCGCCATGCTGCTCGAAAAAGCGCTCAATGTGCTGACGGGAAAAAAACTCCGTCACGATGAGGTGTTTGATTCCCGCCTTGAATTCCTCAAAGCGCATCGGGATGACGCCTGACCCGTAGAGGTAGGGCACCTTGTCGAACAACATGTAGATGGCGATCCAGTTGGTGAAGGCCCCCGACAAGGCGAAGGCACCGGTTGCGGTGACCACTTCGCCATATTGCGGGATGAAGTAACCCGCGATCGTCAGCAACAACGCGATGAGATTGGTCCAGCCGCTCATGTTGATCATGGGATGCTCCCGACGCCAGGCGTCATCTGGCGCGCGATTGAATTACGCCGCGCTAAGGTCGAATCCTTCGTAGCCGTTAGCCGCGACGTCACGGCATTTCTCGGCGTAGGCCGGATAGCCAAGATAGGGCATGAACACGCGCGGCTTGCCGGGCACATTGGCGCCGAGATACCAGGAGTTGCACGAATAGAGCAGGGTGCCATTCGCGACTTCCTGCACATGGTCGCCCCACACCAGTTCGACCTCGTGCCGGGGTTCGATGTGGTTGATCCCGTTGGCGCGCAGATACTCCAGACAGTCGGTGATGAAATCGACGTGCTGCTCAATCGCCATGATCATGTTGGTCAGCACCGACGGGCTGCCGGGGCCTGTGATCGTGAACAGATTGGGGAAGCCTGCTGACATCAGTCCAAGGTAGGTGATCGGACCCGCCGCCCATTTGTCTTTCAGCGCGACGTCACCACGACCCCGGATGTTGATGCGGTCGAGAGAACCCGTCATGGCGTCGAACCCGGTGGCAAACACGATGACATCGGTATCGATAACGCGGCCGCCGGCGCGTACGCCGGCCGCCGTGATTTCCTCAACGCCGATCTGGCTGATGTCCACCAGTTCCACGTGCGGCAGGTTATAGGTTTGATAGTAGCCGGTATCGACACACACGCGCTTGCAGCCAAAGGTACCTTTGGGCGAGAGCAGTTCCGCGGTCTTGGCATCTTTGACGATGCTGCGGATTTTTTCGCGCATGTAATCCGCCACGATGCGGTTGGTATTGGCATCTACCAGCAGGTCGGCAAACGCACCGTAGATCGGCAGGCCGCCCCAGGCCCAACGGCGATCGAGTTCCGCGCGAACTTCTTCCGGCGGCAATTCGGCGCACAGCTTGGGATTGAGGTTGATGTCGTAGGCGAGGGGTTGGGCCAGACCGCGCGCGCGCAGGTCGCCGTAGTTGGCTTTGATGTCGGCCACATAAGCCGGATCGAGCGGCTGATTGTGGGCCGGCACCGAATAATTGGCAGTGCGCTGCAGGACATACAGCTGTTTGGCCTGCTTGGCGATTTCCGGAATCGACTGGATGGACGAGGAGCCCGTCCCAATCACCACCACCGTCTTGCCAGTGAAGTCGACGCCTTCCTTGGGCCAGCGGCCGGTGTGATAGGTCTCGCCCTTGAAACTGTTCTGACCCGGGAAGCTGGGTTCGTTAGTCGACGACAAACAGCCGGTGGCCATGATGCAGTGACGCGCCTGAATGAGTTGGCCGTCGTTGGTATCGATATCCCACAGGCCCGTGCTGTCATTGAATTTGGCGGAATTCACGCGCGTGTTGTACTGAATCCCGTCGGCGAGCTGGAAGCGCTCGATCACATGCGCCACATAGGTCAGCAGTTCGGGTTGCGTGGCGTAGCGTTCGGACCAGTTCCATTCCTGAGCGAGTTCGTCGGAGAACTTGTAGGAGTACTGCATGCTCTCGATATCCACCCGGGCGCCTGGGTAGCGGTTCCAGAACCAGGTCCCGCCGGCGCCGCTGCCGGCTTCGACCACGCGGGCATTGAAGCCGCTCTTGCGCAGGCGATGGAGCATATAAAGGCCGGCGAAACCTGCGCCGACGATAATCGCGTCTAACGGTGCGGTAGTGGTTTGAGTTGTCATGCAGTTATCTCCCTAAAGACCGAATCGTGTTGGGGCTGGATTATCCGACCAGCGTTTATTGGCTACCAGTAGGCGTGCGCCTTACGCCTCCAGCAGGCCAGGCAGTTCACTCAGGCTACGGATGGTGTGGTGCGCTTCAATGGTGACTTTGCCGGCCTGTAACGGGGGCGGCATCCCTTCGTCAATAATGAGCGCAGTACGCATGCCGAGCGCATGGGCGCCAGCGATATCATGTTCGGGCGAGTCGCCCACGAACAGCACCTCATGCGCCTGCAAGCCGGACTTCTCCAGGCACAGCTCAAAGAACACCCGATGCGGTTTGCAGGACTGTGCCGCTTCGGAACTGGTCCAGTGATCCAGCCAACGGTGCAGGCCTTCGCGTTGCACCAGTGGGTCCAGCATATCGTCGTCAATATTGGAGACGATGCACTGATACAGGCCCATTTCACGCAGACGAGTGAGGGTGGGGATGCAGTCAGGCTTGATTTCCAGACAGCCAAACACGGAATCGCGATGGGCGTCGATATACCAGTCGGCCAATTCGTCATTGACTTGGGCACCGATCAGATCGGCGCAGCGGATGAAGGCGTCGCGAAACAAATCCCGGTGGAGGTAATAGGACTTTTCTGCGTATTCGGCGCTGAGGGCCGAGATGGCTTCACCGTAGGCTTTCTTGATAGTCCTCGCGTCTGCAAGCCCCAAGCGTTCGGCAGCCCGCGTGAGGAGTTCGCCGTGGCTCCGCGGCACGTGCTTATAGCTGTATAGCGTGCCGCCCAAATCGAAGAAAACGCCCCGTATCGGCATTGCAGAAACCCGTGCTGAGAAAAGGAGGCCAGTATACGCAAATGACCCTTGGCGACGCTTTCGGCTTCTATACTTCACGCACCCAACCAACCCCCTTAGCCAAGGAGGCCTGCGCCATGAGCGAAATCCGTCCTTTCAAGTTTGCTATTCCTGATAACGCGCTGTCCGACCTGAAGACCCGGCTGTCCCTGACTCGCTGGCCTGAGCGCGAAACGCCTGAGGACTGGAGTCAGGGCATTCCGCTGGCTTACATGAAAGAGGTTTGTCGGTACTGGGAGCACGAATACGACTGGCGGCGCTGCGAGGCGCGCCTGAATGCTTTCCCACAATATGAAACCGAGATTGATGGGCTGACGATCCAGTTCATGCATGTGCGCTCGCCCGAACCCGACGCGCTGCCCGTCGTGATGACGCATGGCTGGCCGGGTTCAGTCATCGAGTTTCTCAAAGTGGTAGAGCCACTGACCAATCCTGCCGCCCATGGCGGCAATCCGGCGGACGCCTTCCACGTGGTATGCCCGAGTTTGCCGGGCTTTGGCTTCTCCGGTAAGCCGACGGCACCGGGCTGGACTATTGAACGCATTGGCGAAACCTGGGGCAAGCTGATGGCGCGTCTCGGCTATGACCGCTACGTCGCACAAGGCGGGGACTGGGGGTCGGCCGTTACCCATAGCATCGCGATGACCGAGACCGAGCACTGCATTGGCATCCATACCAATATGCCTTTGGTCAGTCCCACAGCGGATTCTCGCGATGACCTGACCGAGTTCGAGCAAAAGGCGATCGAGGACGGCAAATACTATTGGGAATGGGATTCAGGTTACTCAAAGGAACAGAGCACCCGCCCGCAAACGGTCGGTTACGGACTCACCGATTCTCCCAGCGGTCAGGCGGCGTGGATTCTCGAAAAATTCTGGGCCTGGACCGATTGCAACGGGCATCCCGAAAACGCACTGACTCGCGATGAACTGCTGGACAACGTGATGATGTATTGGCTGCCAGCGGCGGCGGCTTCGTCAGCAAGGTTGTACTGGCAAAGCTTTGGTTTGCTCACCCGTCGGCACGAGCAAATCCACATTCCGGTGGGGGTGAGCATTTTCCCGCATGAAATCTTCCGGGCCTCAAAAAGATGGGCCGAGAGCCGCTACACGAAACTGGTGCACTACCAACAACTGCCCAAGGGCGGACACTTTGCCGCTTTTGAACAGCCATCTACCTTTATCGATGAGATGCGGACGACATTTCGGGGGCTACGTTGAGCGCCTGACCTAGCCCAACGCCATATGTCGCCAGCGGACCTGAATCCGGTCCGCTGGCCTTCCAGTTTGTCTTCGTAGTTTCTGTTTCTTGTAATAATACGATCATATATCCGGCAGTTTTTAGCCACGCGCCGCGATTCCTTTAATTTTCTTTCGAGGGCCCCCTATTGCCCTCGTCCATAAATCTATTCTCGCGACGATACTCCTGAAGCCGCCCACTAGCGGACAGGGAAACTTGCGTCCGACCGCTCCATAGCGACGCAACCCACACTCGAATTCAACGCTTTGCCCTAATGAGGAACGCACATGGCCAAAATCACCGGTAAATCTGGCAACGTCAAAGACACGCTATCGGGCACCTCAGGCGTCGATACGCTGAACGGCCTGCTTGGCGCGGACGTGATGAGAGGCCTTGGTGGCAACGATCTCTATATCGTTGATAACGTTGGTGACGTCGTTACGGAACTGGCAAATGCCGGCACTGACACGGTGCAGTCTTCCGTCAATTACACGATTCGCAATCACGTTGAGAACCTGACTTTGACCGGGACGAGCGCGAAGCTCGGGACCGGCAACACGCTGAACAACGTCCTGACGGGCAACACGGCCGCCAACACACTCACCGGCCTGGCGGGTAACGACACGCTGGATGGCAAGGCCGGTGCCGACAGACTCGTCGGCGGAGTCGGTAACGATACCTACGTCGTCGATAGCGCCTCCGACGTCATCGTCGAATCCGCCGGGCAGGGTACGGACTTGGTGCAGAGCAATGCCGCCGCTTACACCTTGGCCGCGAACGTAGACAACCTCACGCTGTTAGCCGCAACCGCGAAAAGCGGCAAAGGCAATTCCAGCAACAACGTAATTACGGGTAACGCCTCCGCCAACACACTGGACGGCGGCGCCGGCACTGACACGCTGGTTGGCGGTGCGGACAACGACACATATTTAGTCGACTTGTCGGCTGACAAAATCACCGAGACCGCCACCGGCGGTACTGCGGACACAGTGATTTCAACGGCCAGCAGTTACGTGCTCGGCGCGTTTGTTGAAAACCTCACGCTGAAAGCAGGCGCATCGACCGCCCGCAGTGGTACGGGCAACACCGGCAACAACGTCATCATCGGTAACGAATTCGTTAACACCCTGGCTGGCGGGGCCGGCAACGACACCATCAACGGCGGCGCCGACGCAGACACGCTGGACGGCGGCGCCGGCAACGACGTCGTCATCTTCGACGCAGAAGACGCCGTAGTGAACGGCGGGGCTGACACCGACACCCTCCGGATCAGCACTACCGGCGAATTCCTCGATCTTGCAACGCTGACCGGCGAAAACGTGCTCTCTGGCTTTGAGAAACTGGACCTTGGGAACAAGGAAACAACGGTTACGCTCACGCCGGACGCCGTGAAAGCGCTGAGCGACACCGACGCCCTCGTGCTTGATGGTGGCGCCAGCGACGCTGTTGATCTTGGCGCGGGCTGGGTGCAGCAGACGACGGGTGCTCCGGCTGGCTATGACCGCTATCAGAACATCATCGACTCGGTGGTCAATGCCACTGTCGACATCAAGCAAGGCGTGCAAGTCAGCCTCAACCGTGCGCCGACCGGTGCGCCGACCGCCACGCTGCTTGATGCGACGGAAGATACCGAATACACGATCGACGCCAGCGATTTGTTGAGCGGCTTTAGCGACGTCGATGTTGAGAACGGTGACTCGTTAAGCGTGACCTTGGTCACCGCCGAGAACGGAACGGTGGTGGACAACGGCGACGGAACGTTCACCTACACGCCCGATTTGGACTACAACGGTCCCGAAACCTTCTCCTACGTGGTCAGCGACACCGCCGGCGAAACGGTGGCAGCTCAGTTGTCGATCGACGTGACCGCGGTGAACGATGCGCCGGTTGGCAACGACACTGGCACGTTGCCCGCGGCGACGGAAGACGTCGATTACACCGTGGTGCTGAGTGACCTGCTAACGGGTTTCACCGATGTCGAAAGCGACACGCTGTCGGTCATCGATTTGTCGGTAAACCAGGGACTGCTGGTCGACAATGAAGACGGCACCTACACCTACTCCTCGCCAGAGGCCAACTTCCACGAAGAAGTGACCTTTGACTATACGGTGG
>CAMCQE010000051.1 GCA_945876945.1 Klebsiella pneumoniae | reverse complement strand
GCCATTCCTTCGACCAGCGCCGCATCGGTGTTTTCAATTCCGCGCGATTCGGCGTAATCGCGAACATCCTGCGTGATTTTCATCGAGCAGAAATGCGGGCCACACATGGAGCAGAAGTGGGCCTGCTTGTGACCTTCCTTCGGCAAGGTTTCATCGTGGAACTCGCGCGCCCGCGCCGGATCGAGGCCAAGGTTGAACTGATCTTCCCAGCGAAATTCGAAGCGTGCCTTGGACAAGGCGTTGTCACGATGCTGGGCCGCAGGATGACCTTTCGCCAAATCTGCCGCATGGGCCGCAATTTTGTACGCGATGATGCCTTCGCGAACGTCGTTCTTGTCTGGTAGACCCAGATGTTCCTTGGGCGTGACGTAGCACAGCATCGCGGTGCCGAACCAGCCAATCATCGCCGCGCCAATCGCCGAGGTGATGTGGTCGTAGCCCGGCGCGATGTCGGTGGTCAACGGCCCGAGCGTGTAAAACGGCGCTTCGTGGCACACCTCAAGCTGGCGTTCCATGTTTTCTTTGATCATGTGCATCGGCACATGGCCGGGGCCTTCGATCATCACCTGCACATCGTGCTTCCAGGCGACTTGCGTCAGTTCGCCCAGCGTCTGCAATTCCGCAAACTGGGCCTCGTCGTTGGCGTCTGCCACCGACCCCGGACGCAAGCCGTCGCCCAAGGAGAACGCGACGTCGTAGGCCTTCATGATCTCGCAGATTTCCTCGAAGTGGGTGTAGAGGAAATTTTCGCGGTGATGCGCAAGACACCATTTCGCCAGAATTGAGCCTCCGCGGGAGACGATCCCGGTGACGCGTCGAGCGGTCATCGGGATGTAGGGCAAGCGGACACCGGCATGAATGGTGAAATAATCAACGCCCTGTTCGGCCTGCTCGATGAGCGTGTCGCGGAAGATCTCCCAAGTGAGTTCTTCCGCTTTGCCGTCGACTTTCTCCAACGCCTGATAAATCGGCACGGTGCCAATCGGCACCGGCGAGTTGCGGATAATCCACTCGCGGGTTTCATGGATGTTCTTGCCAGTCGACAGGTCCATCACCGTGTCACCGCCCCAGCGGGTGGACCACAGCATCTTTTCGATTTCTTCCTCAATCGAGGAACTGACCGCCGAATTGCCGATATTGGCGTTGATTTTCACCAGAAAATTGCGACCGATGATCATCGGTTCGGTTTCCGGGTGATTGATGTTGTTGGGGATAATCGCGCGGCCGCGCGCGACTTCATCGCGAACGAATTCCGGCGTGATTTCGCGCGGCATCAGCGCGCCGTGGGTGAAGCCGCTATGCAGCCGTGCGTCTTTGGGTGAGGCGCTACGCCAAGCTTCCAGATTCAGGTTTTCGCGAATGGCGATGAATTCCATTTCAGGCGTGACGATGCCGCGGCGCGCGTAGTGCATCTGGGAGACATTCGCCCCCGCCTTGGCACGCCGCGGCACGGTTTTACCCGGATAGCGAACGGCGTTAAGGGCCGAGTCATCTGCCCGCCGGCGGGTCCATAAAGACGAAGGCGTGGTCAGCTCTTCGGTGTCCTCCCGCCCGATAATCCACGGGGCGCGGAGCAACGGCAGGCCACGGCGCACATCAATATGCGCCGCGGCATCGGTGTAGGGGCCGGAAGTATCGTAGACATAAACCGGGGGATTCGCGGACAAACCAACCCGCTCTCTGGTCGGGTTCTGCACGATTTCTCGCATCGGCACCCGAAGCTGGCCGGCCGCGTTACTGATGTAAACCTTGGTAGAGCCCGGCAAGGGGCGGGTCAGTTCGGGATCAAGTTCGGCGCGTTCGGCCGGTAGGACTTCAGGGACGGCATTCATGTGGATTCTCCCGCACCCGATCAGTTCTGATCTGGCGCCTTGCTCGTTAAGAGTTTTGGCTGAGTGAGGAGCGCAGAGTGGTGCCAAAGGCATCGCTGCTTCCCTACGCCGGCATTATCCGGGTCAGGTTCGAAGGGTGACTCTCAGCTCCACTTGCTACGCCTCATAGGAAGACGCGCAATGAAGCACCCCCAGCCGCTATCGCGGAGGGCACTATAGCGTATAATTCCCGCGGCGTTACAGGCCGATTCCAGTCTTCAATCCAGGGCGATTCACGCCCAGCAAATCGCGCGAGCAAGACCAATGACGATGGATTTCCAGCAAGCCCGCTTCAACATGGTGGAGCAGCAAATCAGAACTTGGGATGTGCTCGATCAGGACGTCCTCGATGCCCTGCAAAGCGTGCCCCGCGATGCCTTCGTCCCCGAAGACTTCCGACTGCTCGCGTATTCCGATACGCGTATCCCCTTGGGCCACAGCCAATCGATGATGACGCCCAAGCTTGAAGCTCGCATCGTGCAGGCGCTCAAACCAAATGCTGCTGAACGCGTGCTCGAAATCGGCACGGGGAGCGGCTATCTCACCGCCCTCCTTGGCCACTTCGCGCGAAATGTGCTCAGCCTTGAGTTGCATGAAGACCTTGCGACCGCAGCCCAACGGAAGTTCCGCGCGCAGTCCATGATGAACATTCAGGTTCTCCCAGTGGATGGTTTCCACGGTCAGCCTGAGCGGGGTCCCTTTGACGTTATCGCGGTGACCGGCGCCTTATATCAGCGCAGCTCTGCGCTTGAGGCGCAATTGGCGGTAGGCGGACGGCTCTTCGCGGTGGTGGGCCAAGGCCATGCCATGGAAGCCTTACTCATTACCCGACTCGCGAATGGTGGATTTACTACCGAGGCGCTCTTCGAAACCGAACTCGAACCGCTCATCGGGGCGGAACCACCGCCGCGATTCAAGTTCTGAGCACATGAACTCGATTCGAGTTGAGGAATTGGCGGGAGCGCTACAGGCATCGGAACCGGGTTTGCTGGATGTGCGTGAAGCCTGGGAATTTGATCTGTGTCATATCCCGGGCTCAGTCCTGATTCCGCTCGGCGAACTCTCAACGCGTCTGGGGGAAATCCCCGCGACTCGCCCACTGGTAGTGATTTGCCACCATGGGGTTCGAAGCGAGATGGCGCAACACTTTCTTCTGCAACAGGGGATGACCGAGGTGCTGAATCTCGCCGGCGGCATTGCCGAATGGGCAGCACAAATCGACCCTGACATGCCCCATTATTGACGTTCAACGCCAGCGTACTTCCAAGGATTCGTTTCGCATGCTCACCCCGCTTTCCGCCTCTCTCCGCAATCTCGCCGTGCCGGTGCTCCTGCTGTTGGCGGCGAGTGCGAACACCACCGCCGCCGACCTCGTGTCGCTCGTCACGCAGGCGGAGCAAAGCGACCCGAAGTATCAAGAATCCCAAAATCAGGCCCTCGCTGTGGCGGAGGACATTCCTCAGGCCAAAGCGGCGCTATGGAAACCCCAACTCGCTTTCACCATATCCGGTAACCAGACCGATCAGGAAATTACCGCGCAGTTTTCGCTCGCCGGACGGGGCGTCGCGTACAACGGGTCGGATTATCGGGTCAGCCTGCGCCAGCCTGTCTTCCACTGGGACCGCTACCTGCAGTTAAAGCAGGCGGATAAGCGCCTGCATCAGGCACAACTCGAAATTGATGTGGCCTGGCAGGCGCTGCTTGTGCGGGTAGCAGAACGCTATTTCAGCGTGCTCGCCGCGCAAGACACGCTGACTTTTGCCAAATCCGAGCGCGACGCCCTCGCCGGACAGCTAGAACAAGCGAAACAGCGATTTGATGTTGGTCTGATTGCCGTCACAGATGTCGAAGAAGCGCGGGCGGGCCATGACCGTGCTGTTGCGCAGGTCATTACGGCAGAAAATGATTTGCAGAACGCCGAAGAAGCCCTGCGAGAATCGACCGGCACGCTGCCAGCAGACATCTGGACGCTCAATCAAGACTTCAAGCTCGCCGCGCCCACTCCCGACAATATCGACGAGTGGACTACGGCATCGCTGAAGCAAAATCTGGAGATCGCCGCCGCCCTGACCGCGGCAGACGTGGCTGAATCCGATATCGGTATCGCCAGTGCCGGCCACCTGCCAACCATCGACATTGAAGGCAGCCACGGATTCGATTCACGCGGCGGGCAATTTGGCGCAAACGAAAGTACCACGAGCTCAATCGGCATTCGGCTGAATGTGCCAATTTACGAAGGTGGCGCGGTGAATTCGCGCACCCGCCAAGCAGGCCACCAGCATGCTGTGGCGTTGGACCGCGTAGAAACCGCGCGTCGCGGGATTCTGCGCCAAACACGGCAATCATTCCTTGGCGTACTCACCCAGATGAGCGCGGTAACGGCGCTCAAGCAGGCAGTGGTGTCATCCGCCACGGCGCTGGAGTCGACGCGAGCCGGGTTTGAGGTGGGCACCCGCACGACGGTAGACGTTATCCTTGCCGAACGCAGTCTGTCTCAGGCGCGTCGCGATTTAGCCAAGGCACGCTACGAATACATCCTCAACCTGCTGCGGTTGAAGCAGGCGGCCGGCACCTTGGGACCAGACGACATCGCGGTGACCAACTCCTGGCTTAAACCCGCGCCGCCCATCGCGGCCACTACGGTCAAGAGCCCTTGATCGCGCGGTCGCTCGAGAAAGCTTAAGACTATGAGCAGTCGCATCACCGGCGCGCTGAAGTGCCAGATCGATGACTCGATCTTGCTGCTCGTTGATATCCAGACGCGCCTCGGCGACGCGATGCCGGGCAAAGTGCTTAACCGGGTCCTTCAAAACTCGGCCTTGTTGGCCGCCTCTGCTGGCTTGCTTGACGTGCCCATCCTGCTGACCCAGCAATCGGCAGAGGATCTCGGCGAGACGCATGCAATGGTCGCGCAAAGCCTGCCATCGTCTACTCAGACTTTTGGCAAAACAGCGTTTAGTTGTATGGGCGCGGAAGGGTTTCCAGCCGCCATCGGCGCGTTTAATCGGCGCCATGTGGTGCTCGCAGGCATGGAGTCGCACATCAGCGTGCTCCAGACAGCGCTCGATCTGGCGGCCACCGGCGCCGAGGTTTTCGTGGTGGAAGACGCCATTTGCTCGCGCCGTCTGGAGAATTATCAGAATGCTCTGGACCGCATGCGCAGTAGCCAGATTAATGTTGTGAGCGCCGAATCAGTCGTCTTTGAATGGCTAGGCGACGCTAGCCATCCTCACTGCAACACCATCCAGCAGTGGCTACGCTAGACGGCTTCAGTCCGACCTGCCGTGCTGACAGGTCGGCTTCACCGTGAATCTGCCGCACGCCTAATTGACCGTGTAGTTTCTCGCCTTCATACAGGCGCCGAACGCAGCGTTGTAATCGGCTTGCCGCCTTTGACGGTCCTGCGCCTGCAACTGGGCCTGTTGCTGGTAAGCGTTGTAATTAGCAGGCGGCGGCGGCTGCGAACTACCAGAGGACTTGCTCGCCACACCCAACACAGTGGATGCCAGCGCGCCGATTGCAGCGCCCTTGCCGGCGTCACCTGCCAAGGCTCCGCCAGCCGCACCTAGCGCAGCCCCGGTGGCGGCATCGCCCAACAAGCCACCGCCTTTAAACATCCCGCCGTTCCCCAATCCCAGAAACCCACCGCTGGACTGCTGCTGAGGCGGCGGCGGTGGCGCGTAAGCCCCCGGCGGTGGCGCCGCCTGAGGTGCCGGCATCGCAGTGGGATCGAAACCAGTTTGAGAGACCGACCAGGTATGGCAGGCGTAGCGGTCGACGTCTTGCTGCTGCTGGCTCTGCCCAGCGCCGGGATAAGCGAATACCTGTCCCGATTGCGCTGAGGCCTCACCAATCACGGTAAACAAAGCCGCTGCGGCGATTAACTGTAGTTTGCTTAGATTCGACATCCGAAAAGCCCTCCGGGAAACACTCGTCCAATCCTACCTTAGCTAACGGTTTTAACGTGAGCACGCAAAACTCGCGCAATCGCTCTTCGCATCACCGAAGCCCCGCTGTCGTGAGTAAATCAAGTACTGCCAGCGTTGCACCGCGATTGTGGGCGACGATTTCACGCCCGGCCCGTCCGGCGGCATCGCGTTGGTCGGTATCGGCCAACCATTCTCCCGCGACTTCGGCGAGCGCCTGCGCATCCTGCACGATACGTAGCGCACCGCTCCGCTGCATTTTTTCGGAAATCTCGGAAAAATTGAAAAGATGCGGACCAGCCAAAACCGGGACACCCAGCGTTGCCGGCTCCAGCACGTTATGACCTCCTAAAGGCATCAAGCTGCCACCAACGAAGGCCACGTCGGATGCCGCATAAAACCGCAGCAGTTCGCCCATGGTGTCCAGCAGGAAGATTTCCACCCCGGGCGACACGGCCCCGCCCTCCGAACGGCGCGAGTAACGCCATCCCTCGCGCTTTACCAACTCGGCCACCGTGTCAAAGCGTTCTGGATGGCGCGGCGCCAGGACCAGCAGAATGTCCGGAAACTGGTGACGCAACAGTCGCAACGCCCGTAGCAGGATTTCTTCCTCTCCCGGGCGGGTGCTACCCGCCATCAATATGGGTCGATTGGTGCCGAGGTCACGGCGAATCGATGCCCCTTCCTCAAACACGCTTGCCGGCAGATGGACATCAAACTTCAGGCTGCCCGTAACCGCGAGTCGAGCCTCCGGCACCCCGAGCTTCCCAAGGCGTTCGGCATCGCTCCGGGTCTGCGCGGCAACGGTCGTCAACTCCGCCAACATGCTTGCCGTGAGCCCCTGAAACCACTGGTAGCGCCGTGCAGAGCGCTCAGACATTCGACCATTCACGAGCAAAGCCGGGATGCCACGGAGATGACATTGATGAATGACGTTAGGCCATAGCTCGGTTTCCATCAGCAGCAACATGCACGGTTGAAAGCGATCGAGAAATCGCGTGACCATGGACGGAAGGTCGTAGGGAAAATACGCGTGATAGACCGTCTCGCCAAACTGGCGAGTCACGGTGGCAAAACCGGTGGGCGTTGATGTGGTGACCAGAATGTCGCGGAATGGATACCTGTCTCGCAAGGCTCTAATCAGTGGCGCGGCGGCACCCACTTCACCGACTGAAACCGCATGAATCCAGAGCGGGGAGTTGATCCCGGGGGTGGCGGCATACCACGCCAGCCGCTGACGCCAACGGTCTCGATAACTCCGGTTCCTGGTTGCCTGCCAACAGAAGCGGGCAAGGATGAATGGCAAAGCGAGCGCGAAAATGACGCTGTAAACGCGCCTCATCCCTGTAACCAATCCAGGTAAGCCCCCACGCCGGCCTTGATGTCATGGAACTCGTGGCTAAACCCCGCCGCTCTGACCCGTCCAAGATCCGCGCAAGTCCGATTCTGATAGGCCGGCAGTAGTTCGGGCGGAAATGGCACATAGCTGATCGCGCCCTTGCCGTGCCAGGCAATCACTGCCGCTGCAACGTCATTAAACCGTGCCGTGCGGCCGGTGCCGCAGTTGAAGATGCCGGTGGCGGTGGGATGTTCTCCAAACCAGAGGGTCTGTTGAACGACGTCATCCACGTAGACAAAGTCACGCTCTTGCTCGCCGGCCGCCACGCCGTGAGAGGCGCCGAACAGACGCACGCTGCCACCGGCAGCGAGTTGTGCGTTGAAGTGATACATAACGCTCGCCATTCGGCCTTTATGCTGCTCTCGCGGTCCGTACACGTTGAAGTACCGCAAGCCAACGATTCGCGAACGCAGCGTGGCCATGCGTTGGCGCACGTGCTGGTCAAAGGCAAGTTTTGAAAACGCGTAAACATTCAGCGGGCGTTCGTACTCGGGCGCCTCGCTACAGAATTCATTCAAGCCATAAACGGAAGCACTTGAGGCATAGATGAACGGGGTGCCGTAGCGGTCACAGGCGTTCAGCAATTCGCGCGAAAACTGGAAGTTCATCGCCATCATCAGTTGGCCGTCCCATTCCATGGTGTCGGAACAGGCGCCCAGGTGATAGACCGCTTCGATGCCTTTCCCTTCGCCCGCTAGACGATCGAAGTGCGACAGGAATTCTTGGTGGTCGTAATAGTCAGCGAAACTCGCACCCGCCAGATTGATAAACTTCTTTCCGTCCCGAAGGTCGTCCACCACGATGACGTCGGTGCGGCCGCGGCTGTTCAAGGCGTGCACCAGATTGCTTCCGATAAATCCACAGCCCCCGGTGACGACGATCATGCTGATGAACCTGAATGTTCCAGCGCCTTGATGATCGCTGTCGTTGAATGCCCCTCATGAAACGGAAGCGCGATTACCTTGCCCCCTCGGGCGAGTACTTCGCTCGCGCCCACGATGCTCTCCAATGCGTAATCCCCGCCTTTGACCAGCACGTCCGGCGCCACCGCACAGACCAAGCGCAATGGGGTGTCTTCCTCGAAAGATGTCACCCAGTCCACCGCGCGCAAACCGGCCAGCATTTCCATTCGTAGTGCGCAGGGGTTCAGCGGACGGGTAGGCCCTTTAAGCCGACGCACGGACTCATCGGTATTCACTGCAACGATCAGGCGATGTCCTAGCGCTGCGGCAGCTTCAAGGTATCGAAGGTGGCCGGGATGCAAGATGTCGAAGCATCCGTTGGTCATCACTATTTTCTGCCCTTGTCGACGCGCGGCGGCAACCGCCTCAAGCAGCGCCGCCTCGCGCATCACGCCGCCAACGCTGTTGGCGGTTAATCCGGTCACCGCGTTCGCCAATTCATCATTGGAGACCACCGCGGTGCCGAGTTTGCCGACCACAATGCCCGCCGCGATATTGGCCAGCGTCGTCGCGGTGGACAGGTCGAGACCTGCCGCCAAACCGCAGGCCAGCAAGGCGCAAACGGTGTCGCCCGCACCTGTCACATCAAAGACGTCGCGCGCCTGCGCCGGCAGGTGTAGGGGCGGATGACCGGGTTGCACCAGAGACATCCCCTGCTCGCCGCGAGTCACGAGCAAGGCACGCAAATCATGTTCGGCACAGAGCGCCTCTGCTCTTGAAACGAGCGTGGCTTCATCCTCGCAGACGCCAACCACAGCCTGAAATTCGCCTAAATTCGGGGTGAGAACATGCGCTCCCGCATAGCGGCTGAAATCGCGGCTCTTGGGATCAACGATGACGGGAATTTGGGCCGCGCGCGCGCGCGCGATCCATTGTTGCGGGTCGGCCAAAACGCCTTTCGCATAGTCCGATAGCACCAATGCGCCCACGCCTGCCAATATGGCGTCGGCATCATCGAGTAAGCCATGGGCCGACGCGGCTTCGGGAAGCGCTTCGAAATCGACCCGAATCAACTGTTGATGCTGAGCGAGCACTCGCAGTTTGACCGTAGAGGGCGCATCACAGCGGTGGAAATAAGGCCTTATACCGGCTTCCCGGCAGAGCAACTCGAGCGTTCGCCCATCGGCGTCGTCCCCAACCAAACCCGCAAGCACTGTCTGAGCGCCTACCGCGACGGCATTGGCCGCCACGTTGGCAGCGCCGCCAATCCGGTCTTGCTGTAACTTCACGCGGAGGACCGGCACCGGCGCTTCAGGCGAAATGCGGGTCGCTGCGCCCGACCAGTACCGATCAAGCATGACGTCGCCCACCACAGCGATACGTCCGGATTTGAGTGTCTCGACTGCCCGCTTCATAGTTTGAGGATAGCTATTCTGATTGACTTAAAGTTGCCGGCCCCGAGCGCGTACGAGACGCTTCGTTTGGCCGCTGTGAGCCGGCCGGAGATTATCACATGAGTGTCTTGCGCCTGACCGCAGTCAGCCTCGCGAGCTTGCTGTTTTTAATCCAAAACGCTGTTGCTGGCCCGCCGCCCGTCCCTTTTGTGTCGGTCTATGACGTCAGCAGCGGCGGCCTCACCATTGGCCAAATGACGCGTCGATTCCAGATCAACCCCGTGGGGGATTATGAATTTACCTCACACTTCACGACGACCGGTCTGGCTGGCGCGTTCAAGCGTGTCGCCATCGAGGAATCCAGTACGGGTCGCTTCGTTCAAGACCGGTTTCATCCGGGCGAGTATCGCTATCGCAAGGAAAATGGCCGTAAGCGGCAGACGATCGTGATTCATTTCAATTGGCCGCTTGGGAGGGCAGAAGGGACTACCGACACCAAGACCTGGAGCGCTCCACTCAGCGGGGATGAACTCGACAAATTGAGTTACCAATTGGCCCTGGCTAGCGATCTGCGCGAACACAAAACCACACTTGAGTATCGCGTGCCGGACAACGGCAAAGTCGACACTTTTCCGATTCGGATTGTGGGTGAGGAAACCCTCACCGAGGAAAAGTCAGAAAGGAAACTGGTGCGAGTGGAATATCTACGGCGGGATACAAGACGCACCACGCTGTGGTGCGATCCCGCGCGCGCCTATCTGCCGGTGAAGATCGAATATCGGGAGAAGGACGGCAGTCTGTCAGTGGCTTTGCTAAGACGCTGACAGACTCTCCTTAGTGGGCTTCTGGAACTTAGCCCCCTTGCTGAAAAAGGCGAATCAACTCAGGTGCCGGCGTATAGCCACCGAGCTCATCACCTTGTTCGGTATAAAGCGCGGGCGTACCGCGAACCCCCATTGACTCACCGAGGTGATAATCGCGCTCAACAGGATTTTCACATTTTTTCATGGGGGGTTGCTGTCCCGACTTCGCTTCTGTCAGCGCTTTTTTGGGGTCTGCCGCACACCACACGGCGACGGCTTTTTCATAGGAAGGGCTGTCGATTCCGGTGCGCGGGAATGACAGATATCGCACCGATATACCCGCCTTATTGAGCACCGGCACCTCTTTGTGGAATTTACGGCAGTAGCCGCAGTCGATGTCGGTGAAGACGAACAGCGTCGCGAGAACCTTGGGTGTGGTAGCCGGGAAATCGATGGTGCTTCCGGCTGCCAGGTTACTGAGGGCAGATGTTCGCGCCGCTATCCGGCGGGCGTCAGTGAGATTAGCTTTGGAGTTCAGATCAAATAGGTCGCCGCGAAAAACATACCGACCGTCTTCACTCATGTACAACACGGTTGCACCCAGCATGACTTCGTAGAGACCTGAAATGGCAGCAGGTTTCACACTGGTCACTGCGGCATCGGGCACTACATTGCGCAAACGCTCTGCAAAAAGGGCCTTCAGATCTTTATCTGCAGCCGAGAGCGGCGGACAGAACAGATTCAACGCCAGCGCGCCGATAAGAATAAAACGTTTCATGCGGTAACCTCGGTGAGGAAATCTTGGCGTGGTTTCGATGCGCTAACTTAACACGGTTCCTGACTGCGGAAGGCACCACAAAGGGCCAAGTCCTGGCGCAAAGGCAGCGTCAGACGCAGGTTTTATCCGAGACTCCAAAGGGTCTAGAGTGGACGGGCGCTGTACCCAAAGGCATTTCATCGTGGCAGGAGTTCAATTGGTCAACGCAATTACCCCAGTCGAAGGCAGTCGCATCGGCAAGTATCAAATCGTCCGGCGGCTGAGCGAGGACCAGTTGGCGGAAGTGTTTCTGGCGCGAGACCCTTTTATCGATCGAGAAGTGGCACTCAAACTCACCCCGGCCGAAGGCCAAGATGATCCTGAGTTCTCCGCCGCCCAACGGCGTCGATTCTTCGCAGAAGCCCAAATCGCCGGGGCCTTGCGACATCCCAACATCACCACCATTTACGACGCCGGGATTGATCAGGACCGTTGCTATATCGCCATGGAGCACGTGCCGGGAGGCCGCGCGCTAGACGATTACACCGGTCCAGGACACCTCCTGCCCCTCGGTGTGGTGACGCGCGTGCTTTCGCAAATCGCAATCGCGCTCGATTTTGCGCACCGCCAAGGCGCGGTCCACCGACAACTGACCGGCGCTAATGTCCTTCTGGGCGAGAACCTTCAGGTCAAAATCACAAATTTTGGAGTCGCTCGCTCACCCAATGAAGCGACCGAGACACATCAAGAAGATCTCACGGCGTCTGACTTCAGTCTGGCGCAGCAAAGCGACATGTTTGCGCTTGGCGTGCTGGCTTACCGCTTGTTCACCGGCCAAATACCTTTCCCGTCAGCCCCGGATGCGATGACTTCCCTGACTCGCACACCGCGATTGAGTGAGATGCGAAGCGATGCGCCGGAAATTCTCCAGCGCATCATGGATAAAGCCTTCGCTCGAAATCCGGCCCAACGCTACAAGACGGGGGTCGATTTTGCCGGCGACCTTGAACTGGTGTTCGATTTTCTGGATGAACAGACGCGCTGGATTTCCCCGCAAGAGAAACTCGGCAAGGTGAGTCATCTGGATTTTTTCAAGGGCTTTCCCGAAGCCGACCTGTGGGAACTCATCCACGCCGGCGATTGGGTTGAAGTCGATGCAGGACAAACAATACTCACGGAAGAAGCGGATGACCTCTGCTTGTATGTCATCGTTGAGGGCACGGTGCAGGTCGAAAAGAGGCAGCGCCAAATCGTTCGTCTGTTCGCTGGCGACTGCTTCGGAGAAATGGGGCTTATGGAAGGTCGCAAGCGCGGCACCCGCATTAACGCGGAATCTCCGGTAACGGTGCTACGCATCGGCAACGCCGTGATCGAGCGCTTGCCAGCGTCGACCCAGAACCGCTTTCAGCGAAACTTCCTGCTGGCGCTGATCAATCGTCTCGAATCGGTGAGCGATACGCTCGTCATGGACGAAAACCGCCATGAATGAACGACAGCCACCTGCCGTTGACCAGAGATTGAGTCGCCCCGAACGCAAGATTGTGCTGGAAGACGTCCTTCGTTTGTTCGGCACCAAAGGATGGCTGGACATGCGAGCCATTCAACGCGTGAAAGCCGGAGCCGCAGACAACGACCAGCGGCATCCATTTGCGCAACTAGCCGCCCAGAATCTTCAAAGCACCACCCAACCGCCCTTCCCGCTCACGCTGGAAACCATTACCCGCCTGTTCGCAGAGGGTATCAAGGCCGCCTATTACCGGATCGATCCGCTAAAAATTGAGGTTGAGGCAGTTACCAAACTTGTCTCGCAGGCCTACGCAACGCGCTGGCAGTTCCTGCCGGTTGAAGTCTCCGATCAACACGTGCTGATTGCCTCGGCGCAACCCTTCGTGACCGATTGGGAAAAAGAAATCGCGCCGATCGTCAAACGGCGGATTCAGCGCGTGATTGCGAATCCAGTCGAAATACAGCGGTATCTGCGCGAGTTTTATGGCGTTAGTCGTTCCATCAGCAAAGCGGCTTCCAGCAAAGTCGCAGAGCGTTCTTCAACAGTTGAAAATCTGGAAGCGCTGACCCAGCTCGGTGACATTGGCGAACCGGATGCCAACGACCGCCATATCGTCCACCTCGTCGATTGGCTGTTGCAGTACGCGTTTGAGCAACGGGCGAGCGATATCCACATTGAGCCACGCCGCGAACAAGGCAATGTCCGCTTCAGAATCGACGGCGTACTGCATCTCGTGAATCAAATGACGACGCCAGTCTTGGGTGCGATTGTCAGCCGGATCAAATCGCTGGGGCGAATGGATGTCGCCGACAAACGGCGCCCGCAGGATGGTCGGCTAAAGACAAAAACGCCTTTGGGCAAAGAGGTTGAGCTTCGCTTGTCGACTATGCCTACCGCGTTCGGCGAAAAGCTGGTCATGCGTATTTTTGACCCTGAAAAACTGGAGCAGCCATTCTCGGCACTGGGCTTCAGTGAGCGCGACCTCGGCCTTTGGCAAACGTTGACGCGACAGCCACACGGGGTAGTGCTGGTGACGGGCCCCACGGGATCCGGGAAAACGACGACCCTATACTCAGCGCTGCGGCAGCTGGCCCGGCCCGAAATCAACGTGTGCACGATCGAAGACCCCATCGAAATGGTGGAGCCATCCTTCAATCAGATGCAGGTTCAGCCGGCGATCGAACTTAGCTTTGCGAACGGTGTGCGCACGCTGCTCCGACAGGACCCGGACATCATCATGATCGGCGAAATTCGGGATCGCGAAACAGCAGAGGTTGCGATTCAAGCTGCACTCACAGGGCACTTGGTGTTGTCGACGCTCCATACCAACGATGCGCCTTCTGCCGTCACTCGCCTGATAGATCTCGGCGTCGAACCCTATCTCATCGGCGCAACCTTGTTGGGCGTACTGGCCCAGAGACTCGTCCGCACCTTATGCCCGTTTTGCAAACAAGAGACACCCTTGGACGGTGGGGCCTGGGAGACTATGGATACCATGAGCACCCTCATCCGCCCGTACGCCATGCATACCGCTGTCGGCTGCGACGAATGCAGACACACCGGCTTTCGCGGTCGCGTAGGAATCTACGAAATCCTGCCTATCAATGACGACCTCAGGAATCTGATAAAGCCGGGGCTTCAGTCGGTTGAATTGCGTGAAGAGGCACTAAAAGCAGGCATGCGCCCGCTACGCCTTTCCGGCGCTGAAAAGATAGCAGCTGGGCTAACCACGTTCGCCGAAGTGGTATCGGTGACGCCGCAAGACCATCACTAGCACAAGCGGCAGCTAGCCTCTGGGGTGGTGTTGCTCATGAAGGGCTTTGAGTCGTTCTCGTGCCAGATGCGTATAAATTTGTGTGGTGGAGATGTCGGCGTGCCCTAAAAGCAACTGCACCACCCGCAAGTCGGCGCCATGATTCAGAAGATGGGTGGCGAACGCATGTCGTAAGGTATGCGGCGACAACTCGCTCCGTAGCCCGGCCTTCAATGCATAACGTTTAATCAAATGCCAGAAAGCCTGTCGGGTCATCGCGGCCCCCCGAGCGGTGGGAAACAAAGCGTCAGATACCCGGCCGTGGAGAATGTCCTGGCGGGTGAATTTCAGATATTCATCGAGCTTGTCGCGGGCCACGTCGCCCAAGGGCACCAGGCGCTCCTTGTTGCCCTTGCCAATAATGCGCACCACACCCACCACCAGATTCACCTGAGACCAGGACAATCCGACCAGTTCGGACACTCTCAAGCCAGTGGCATACAGGACTTCGAGCATCGTGGCGTCCCGCCGAGCCAGCGCCGTATCGCCGCCGGGCGCCGCCAGCAAGGCATCAACGTCGATTTCGCTCAATGTCGTCGGGAGATGGCGGCCGGTTCGCGGCCCTTTCAAGCGAAGACTGGGGTCATCTTCACGGAACCGCTCCCGGACCAACCAGGAAAAGAAGCGCCGAAGGCTTGCCAAACGTCGGGCTGCTGTTCTGGAAGACGTGGCGGCCGACTGCGAGAGAAAGTCCAGCAGTTCGGCTTCGCTCGCCTGTTCGAGCTTCAGACCGATCGCCTGCAACCGAGCCTCGAGCAAGCGTAGGTCTGCACCATATGCGCTAAGCGTGTTTCCGCTGAGCCCGTACTCAATCCAGAGGTGATCCAGAAATTGAAGGAGCAGTCGCGACTGATTGTTCGTGTTAGGGATGCGCCCCGTCATCGAGTGCGACCTCTTGTATAAGCGACGTCAACAGGCACAAAGAATCGCCCAATTTGGCCTAGACTAGGGCGTCTTTCGTGACTGTATCACCCCCCAATAGACTCGTTGGAGACCCAATGACTGACAGTATTACCCAAAGCCTCAGCACGGCAGGCTTATCGCTTTATCACTCCACTACCTGTTGGTTCTGCGCAAAGGTGCGTCAGAAGATGGCGGACCTTGGGATTGATATCGAACTGCGCGACATCGGTATGAACAACGGTTTCAGAGATGAATTGGTGCGGGAGGCAGGCAAGGGGCAAGTCCCTTGCTTGAGAATTGAACAGCAGAACGGGGCAGCAAAGTGGATGTATGAGTCTTCAGATATCTGCAACTATCTGGATCAAAATTTTGGAAACGCCTCGCGTTGAATTAGAGCTAGGATCTCAACCCCGTCGAGAACAAGAATCGTCGACGGGGTTCCTGAACAGGAATCAGGCGGAAGGCTTATCCGACTTCACAACAATCTTTTCCCGAATACGAGCGGCTTTACCGCGAAGTTCGCGCATGTAGTAGAGCTTGGCGCGGCGAACGGCGCCACGGCGCTTGACAGAGATTTCGGCGATCATCGGGCTGTAGGTGGGGAAAACACGCTCCACGCCTTCGCCATGAGAGATTTTGCGGACCGTGAAGGCGGAATTTGCGCCGCGATTGCGCTTGGCTATCACGACCCCTTCAAACGCCTGAAGGCGCTCGCGGTTGCCTTCCTTAACCCGTACCTGCACGACCACGGTGTCGCCCGGAGAGAATTCTGGGATCTGTTTTTGAAGCAGCTCGGCTTCAAGTTCCTGGATGATATTGGACATTGTCGTAGCGCTCCGGCGGGGGATTCAGGGTAGCGCGCAATGATAGCTAGGAAACACCGTTTTTGGAACCAGCCGGAACGGCCGTTATGAACTCATTAAGCAGTTTTTGATCGGCGGCGCTGAGCGTTTTGCCGGATAGGAGATCGGGACGGCGTAGCCAAGTTCGTCCTAGCGCCTCCCTGCGCCGCCAGCGGTCAATCTCCGCATGATTACCGCTCAACAGAACCGGCGGTACTGCCTGCCCTTCTATGAGCTCAGGGCGGGTGTAATGCGGGTGATCGAGTAAACCCTCACCGAACGAATCCTGCCGAGCCGAACGCTCATCCCCTAAAGCGCCTGGGAGACGTCGCGTAAGCGCGTCAATTACCGCCATGGCGGCAATCTCTCCCCCGGACAACACGAAATCACCCAGCGACCATTCGGAATCGATGTCGCGTTCAATTAAACGCTCATCGATGCCCTCGTAACGGCCGGCAAGCAAAACGAGATGCAGGTGTTGTGCTAATTCGGGCAAAGCAGCCTCTGACAGCGTACGGCCCTGAGGGCTCAGGTAGACCACATGTACCGGCCTTTCCGATGCGCTTCTGATGCTATCGATAGCCTTTCTTAGCGGCGCCACGGTCATCACCATGCCTGGCCCACCGCCATAGGGTGTGTCGTCGACAGTCGCGCGTGCGTCTTCCGCGAACACCCGGGGATTGAGGGTATCGATGGCAACGATTTGGCGCTCGCAAGCGCGCCTGACAATACCAGCGCCGGCAAAGGCCGCGATCATTTCGGGGAATAATGTGATGACGGTGAAACGCCGTGGCTCAGTCATCGGGATGCCAATCGACGACTAATGTCTGATTTGTCAGGTCGACGCTCTGGATATAACGATCGAGCACAAAAGGGATCAGACGCTGGCGTTCGCCATCCACCAGCAGGACATCAGCTGCTCCCGTTTCGACCAAACCTTTGACGACACCTAGCGGTTGCCGTTCAAGATTAATGACCCGAAGGCCAATCAGGTCTCGCCAGTAGTAACTGCCGTCACCGATACGGGGCAACGCGCTAACAGGGACGGTAATCCGCAGACCGATCAGTGCTTCTGCTGATTCGCGAGTCGCCAGACCTGCAAGCTGCACAATGAAGTTATCCCCGTCAGGTCGAACACTTTTCAGTCTGAGTTCGAACTCAGGCGAGTTGCGACCGAAGCTGAGGCGGGGATATTCAAACAATCCGCTAGTCGGACGCGTGAAAGAACGGACTTTTATCCACCCTCGAACGCCGAATACGCCGTGAACTTCCCCAAGAAGCACATGCTCTTCGGAGGCGGGGGACTCGGCGGTCACCGTGGAGTCGCGATATGAAACAGGGCAAAGTTGTACCGGAGAAGCCTGAGATGGCTACCCCGGCACTTAAGAACTCGTTTAGCCAGCGCGAGCTGCCTGCTTGACGAGATCTGCAACACGGTCCGAAGCTTGCGCACCAACACCGAGCCAATGGTGATAGCGGTCAAGGTCAATGCGGAAGGGTTCTTCTGCCTTCACGGCGATCGGATTGAAAAATCCGAGGCGCTCGATGAAGCGGCCATCCCGCTTGTTGCGGCTATCGGTGACGACGATGTTGTAAAAGGGCCTGGCCTTGGCACCACCGCGAGAGAGACGAATCGTAACCATTAAGTTCGATACCTTTCAGAATTAACTGCGAGAGCGTGCCACTGCGGCCCGCGAGGGGCACTATTCTAAGTCAACAACAGCAAAAAGTTGAAGCAAAAACAATCATGCATGATGAATTCGCATCGATGGATCCCGTAAATCCAGACATCACGGCCTCGAAAACATTACTGCGCAGCCAGTTACGGGAAGCCCGACGGGAGTTGTATCGTCAGCGCGATCGGTGGCAGGAAGCCAATCAGCGTCTTAAAACACGCGCCCTGTCGCTGGTTTCGAGACTGCCCGGCGGCGCCGTTTTCGTCTACCTGTCGACTGCAGATGAAGCAAGCACGCAAGCACTCATTCCGGACCTCGTCGCTCAAGGGATCGAGGTGCTTGTTCCCTACATCAACGATCGAAAATGCATGAGCGCCTGTCGCGTGGCGAAATGGAGTGAACTTGTGCGAGGTCCCATGGATATCCTGCAGCCGCCAGAAGAGAGGCCGTACGACGGGGACATAGCGGTGGCTCTGGTACCGGGTCTCGGCTTTAGCCTGAACGGTGGCAGGCTTGGCTACGGCAAGGGATTTTACGATGCGTGGATAGCAAAGAACCCCGGCGTGCGACGGGTGGGATTTTGCTTCGAAGCGCAGGTACTTAAAGAAGTGCCGATGGAGGGCCACGACCAGAGAATGGACTACATCGTTACCGAGACAGAATTGCGCTCAATTGAGGGTGCTAGCCGCTGACCGGTGCGGCGAAGCAAGAGCACTTAACGAGAGCAAGAATCGGCGTTACCAATTCTTGCTCTCACCGACCGTCCTCTAGTTCTGCTCGTCGACAGCCTTCATGCTGAGACGGATACGGCCCTGCTTATCAATTTCAAGCACCTTGACCTTGACGGTATCGCCTTCGGAAAGTTTGTCGCTCACATTCTCCACTCGCTCATGCGAAATCTGGGAAATGTGCACCAAGCCGTCCTTGCCGGGCAGAATGTTCACGAATGCGCCGAAGTCCATTAACTTCTGCACGCGACCTTCGTAGATAGCACCAACTTGGACATCGGTGGTAATCGCTTCCACGCGACGCTTGGCTTCCTGACCCGCCGCAAAATCGACCGAAGCAATTTTGACGGTACCATCATCGGTGATGTCGATGGTCGTCCCGGTTTCTTCGGTGATCTGCCGAATCGTGCTGCCACCCTTGCCGATAACATCGCGGATTTTATCCGGGTCGATCTTGATGGTGATGATGCGCGGCGCGTACACGGACATCTCCGTGCGCGCGCTGCTAAGCACCTGATTCATGCAATCAAGAATATGCATCCGGCCATCGCGGGCCTGATGCAGGGCAGTCTCCATAATCTCTTTGGTGATGCCGTTGATTTTGATGTCCATCTGCAGCGCAGTTACGCCATCACGGGTTCCCGCGACTTTGAAATCCATGTCGCCGAGGTGGTCTTCATCGCCCAAGATGTCGGACAGCACGACGTACTCGTCCTGTTCCTTGATAAGCCCCATGGCGATACCCGCAACCGGTGCTGTCAGCGGAACGCCAGCATCCATCAACGCCAAGCTGGTGCCGCAAACCGAAGCCATTGAGCTAGAACCATTGGATTCAAGAATTTCCGATACTACCCGGACGGCGTAAGGGAATTTGCTCATGTCAGGCATTACCGCCTGAATGCCACGCTTGGCCAAACGGCCGTGACCGATTTCGCGACGTTTCGGGGAACCCACGCGGCCGACTTCACCCACGCTGAATGGAGGGAAGTTGTAATGCAGCATGAAAGGTTCGCGGCGCTCGCCTTCGATCGCATCGATCATCTGGGAGTCACGCTCAGTGCCCAATGCGGCAACTACCAGCGCTTGCGTTTCACCACGGGTGAACAGCGCGGAGCCGTGGGTGCGCGGGAGGAGACCGACTTCAACGTAGATTTTGCGGATGTCAGATTTCGAGCGGCCATCGATTCGCGGCTTGCCGGCCAGCGCGGCGCGTCGAACGGTATCGTATTCAAGGTTGGCCACCACACCACCGACTTGCGCTGCAGTCCATTGCGCACCCTCGCCAGCAGTGAGGGCCTGCACAACCTGCGTACGCAGTTGAGAGAGGCGATCCCGGCGGGCAAGCTTGTCGATTACCGCATAAGCTTCTGCGAAGGCAGCGCCAAAACCGGTCTCCACTGCATCGATGAGCGCGGTCACCGGCGCGGGAGGCGTCCAGCTTGACACCGGAGCGTTGACCTTGGCTTGGAGTTCTTTAATTGCCTGGATAACGGCCTGCGACTGCTCGTGACCAAACACGACTGCACCCAGCATCACTTCTTCGGAAAGCTGCGCTGCCTCGGACTCGACCATGAGCACCGAGGTGTCAGTGCCAGCCACCACCAAATCCAGTTTGGAGTCAGCCAGCGCGCCGAAGCTTGGATTCAGCAAATACTGCCCGTCTCGATAGCCAACGCGGGCGGCGCCCACGGGCCCCTGAAACGGCAGACCAGAAATGGACAGCGCCGCGGATGCGCCAATCAGTGAGGCGATATCGGGGTCAACGCTTGGGTCCAGAGACACAACAGTGCAAATAATCTGCACTTCGTTGGTAAATCCTTCCGGAAACAGGGGGCGGATTGGGCGGTCGATCAGGCGAGAGGTGAGCGTCTCTTTCTCGGAGGGGCGCCCTTCCCGCTTGAAAAAACCGCCTGGAATCTTGCCGGCAGCGTAGGTGCGCTCCTGATAGTCAACGGTTAGCGGGAAGAAATCGCGGGCAGCGCCAGCGTCCCGGTTGCAGACTACGGTGGTCAACACCACCGTTTCGCCCATCGTGGTTAGGACCGAGCCGGAGGCCTGTTTGGCCATACGGCCGGTTTCCAGCGTGACGAGTTGGTCGCCGTAATTGAACGAGACAGTGGTTGGCGTCATCGATAACCCATTCATTGAACTGAGGGTGGGAGAGAGGGCCTGAGGCTGCCGCACGCGCTGCGCGGTAGCCGACCCGGAGGGGGCTGTTATTTGCGCAAGCCCAGACGCGAAATCAGATCGCGGTATCGTTCGGTATCGTTGCTTCGCAGGTAGTCGAGCAGTTTGCGGCGCCGATTCACCATGCGGAGCAAGCCCTGACGTGAGTGATTGTCGTGGGCGTGAGCTTTAAAGTGCTTGGAAAGTTCTTCAATGCGGGCGGACAGCAGGGCAACCTGCACTTCCGGGCTTCCGGTATCGTTGCCGCCACGACGGTGACCCGTCACGATTTGCTGTTTTTGCTCACTGGTCAACGCCATTACTGAGAACTCCTGCTGTCTCTAAACATATTTCTTACCCGATAAGGCCGCGCATTCTAACCGCCATGCCCCGACCGGACAACGCTTTTATTGTTGAATCATGAGGTTTGGGAGCATTCCTCGTACCTGATCAGGCGCCGCGGCAGCAATTGTTGGTCTGTTGCCGCTTCGCCCAAGCCAACGAACTGTCCATCGGCTCGGTAAATCCGTATTGGACCCGGCGGATATCCACGGCTCAGATTGAGCGACTGGCCTCGCCGGAGTCGTGCCGCGCTCGGAGTCGAGACCGCTATCGCTCGCATGCCCTGAAGGGCGGAATCAATTGGCAGCAAGAGATTATCGAACTCGGCAGTAGGCCAGTCGGTGGTCCCAAACAGGTCAAGTGGGACGGCCCGTTCGAGCGCATAGGGCCCGGCCGCCGTGCGCCGCAAGCCACAAAGCGAGGCCCCACACCCGAGGGCTGCTCCGATGTCCTCCGCCAGTACCCGGATGTAGGTGCCCTTGGTGCATTTCACCTCTACCCGGAGCGTGGCGCCCTCTAGCGCGATGATTTGCAATTTTTTGATTTCGATAGCTCTCGCGTTTCGTTCGACCTCGATGCCAGCTCGCGCAAGCTCATAGAGCGGACGCCCGTCGCGCTTGAGCGCCGAATACATCGGGGGAATTTGAGTCTGTGCCCCAATGAAACGACTTAGCGTCGTGGGGATCTCCGCCAACATGTTTGCTGTGACCGGCATCCGCGAGAGGACTTCCCCTTCGGCGTCACCGCTAGCGGTCGTCACCCCAAGGGCAATTTCTGCGATGTAGGTTTTGTCGGAATCGAGGAGCCAGGCGCTGGTTTTTGTCGCTTCGCCAAAGCAGATGGGCAGCAGGCCGGTGGCCGCGACATCAAGGTTCCCGGTGTGGCCGCCCTTTTCGGCGCCAAACACGAAACGCACCCGCTGCAGGGCGCCGTTTGAGCTAATCCCTGCCGGCTTATCCAGCAAGAGGACGCCGCTCAGGTTTCGACGAGGAACTTTACGCTGCGCTGGCCGACCCGCCATGGAAGAATGCGTCAGTCCGGTTTGCGTTCCATCAAAAGGTCGCCAATCCGGGCCGCCTTGGCGATGGAATCGTCCAGTACAAACGCAATCGTGGGGCTTTTCTTAAGCCGCAATTCGCGCGCCACCGTTTGGCGCATCGCAGGGCGTTGGTCGCGCAACCAATCCATCAACGCGCGACTGTCTTGGAGTCCGAAAGCGCTCACCGCAACTTTGGCTTGCGTCAGATCGGGCGCGACGTCGACGTTAGTGATGGTAAGCATGCTGACACCGGCATCGCGACCCGCACGAGCCACCGGTTCGGCCAGCACGCGCCGAATGTTTTCGGCCACGCGCACGTGACGGGGAAACTCACGCGGCATGTGCGCTTACCAACTTCAGATCAGGCAGTACGGGCAACGACGGTGCGCTCGTAGACTTCAATCTGGTCGCCGGGTTTGACGTCGTTGTAGTTCTTTACGCCGATACCGCATTCGGTGCCGGAGCGGACTTCGTTAACGTCGTCCTTGAACCGCCGCAGGGATTCGAGTTCGCCCTCGTAAATCACCACGTTGTCGCGCAAAACCCGGATGGGGTTCTTGCGCTTCACAGTTCCGCTCATCACCAAACACCCGGCAATGGCGCCCAACTTCGAGGAGTGGAACACGTCGCGTACTGCCGCCACACCCACGATGGTTTCGCGAATTTCAGGCGACAACAAACCTTGAACGGCTGCGCGAATGTCGTCGATGACGTCATAGATGATGCTGTAGTAGCGCAACTCGATGCCGGACTCATCCACCAGACGGCGCGCCGCGGAATCGGCGCGAACGTTGAAGCCGATGAGGTAGGCTTTGGAGGCGAGCGCCAGATTGACGTCGCTCTCGTTAATACCGCCAACCCCGCTGGCCACCATTTCCACGCGCACTTCTTCCGTGCTGAGCTTGGTGAGGGATTCGTACAAGGCTTCGGCAGAGCCTTGCACATCCGCCTTGACCAGAATCTTGAGGGTTGTGGTCTCGCCTTCTTTCATCTGCTGGAAAGCATTTTCCAGCTTGGAGGCCTGCTGTCTTGCAAGCTTCGCATCGCGGTCTTTTTCCTGACGGAAGAAGGCGATCTCGCGCGCTTTACGTTCGTCATCGACGACCATCGCGTCATCGCCTGCGTTTGGCGTTCCCGAGAGACCCAGCACTTCGACCGGGATCGAAGGCCCGGCCGATTCGATGACCTTGCCGCTCGCGTCCATCATGGCGCGCACCCGACCGAACTCCGTGCCGGTCAGCAACACGTCGCCCTTCTTCAGCAGACCGCGCTGCACGAGCACGGTTGCAACCGGGCCGCGGCCCTTATCGAGCCGGGACTCGATGACCACACCCTTGGCGGTCCCCACATCGGGCGCTTTGAGTTCGAGCACTTCGGCCTGCAGGGCGATACGTTCCAGGAGGTTATCCACCCCACTCCCGGTTTTAGCGGACACCGGGACGAACTGCGTATCGCCGCCCCATTCCTCAGACAGCACACCGAGCGCGGAAAGCTCTTGCCGAACACGTTCCGGGTCAGCGCCAGCCTTATCCATTTTGTTTACAGCGACGATCAGAGGCACGTTGGCGGCGCGTGCGTGTTTGACCGCCTCAGCCGTTTGCGGCATTACGCCGTCGTCTGCGGCCACCACCAGAATTACGATGTCGGTGACCTTCGCGCCTCTCGCGCGCATGGCCGTGAAAGCCTCGTGACCCGGGGTGTCCAGGAAGGTAATCGGACCGTGGGCGGTTGTTACGCGATAGGCGCCAATGTGTTGCGTAATGCCACC
>CAMCQE010000050.1 GCA_945876945.1 Klebsiella pneumoniae | reverse complement strand
CCGCGCCGAGTGGGCAGCCCGGCACGACGAAGTTTTGGCCGTGGGCGGCTTGCATATTGTCGGTACCGAGCGCCACGAGTCTCGCCGCATCGACAACCAGCTACGCGGGCGCGCGGGCCGTCAGGGCGATCCGGGCTCCAGCCGCTTTTACCTGTCGCTGGAAGATAACCTCATGCGGATTTTTGCCTCCGACCGCGGGGCCGGCTTGATGCAGAAACTTGGCATGCAGGAAGGGGAAGCGATCGAGCACCCGTGGGTCACCAAAGCGATCGAAAACGCCCAGCGCAAGGTGGAAGGCCGCAACTTCGATATCCGCAAACAGTTGCTGGAGTTCGATGACGTTGCTAACGACCAGCGCAAACATGTCTACGAGCAGCGTCGCGACCTCATGGAGGCCGAAGACATTTCGCAAAATATTGCCGGGATTCGGCACGATGTGATCAATCAATTCATCGACACCTACATCCAGCCGGAGAGCTATCCCGAGAACTGGAATATCGATGGCCTCACCGCCTCGCTGCATAGCGAGTACGGGATGAATATCCCCGTCAACGATTGGATGGCCGCCGAAGAAGAGTTATCCGAGCCCACCATTCGGGAGCGGGTGGTGGCGGCGATCGAAAACAATTACGCCGAGAAAGAAGCGCAGATCGGCGGCTCCGTAATGCGCGAGTTCGAGCGCTCGGTGATGCTGCAGATCCTCGACAGCCACTGGAAAGAACATCTGGCAGCCATGGATCACCTGCGTCAGGGCATTCACCTGCGGGGCTATGCGCAAAAAGATCCCAAGCAGGAATACAAGCGCGAATCCTTCGACATGTTTGCTCGCATGCTCCAGCAAGTGATGCGCGATGTGGTAGGCGTGCTGAGCAAGGTAGAAATCCGCGCCAGGGATGATGTGGCCGAATTCGAGGAACGACGCCGCCAGGAGGCCGCCCGGCAGCAGGCCGCGTTGCAAACCAGAATAGACGTGATGGAAGAAGAGTCTCTGGCTGACAACCTTGGTGGCAACGAGCCTTACGTGCGTCAGGGGCAGAAGCTGGGACGCAACGACCCTTGCCCCTGCGGCTCAGGCCGCAAGTACAAGCAGTGCCACGGCAAATTGAACTGAGCCGCCCTTACCCGGAGTCCTGTCGATGTCTGAACTCTCATCGGTATCCCTGCCCGTGGCGGGCGTGCGTCTGGCCTGCGTAGCGGCTGGTATTCGTAAAGCCGACCGACCGGATGTGACGCTGATCGAAATCTGCGAGGGCGCGACCGCCGCCGCCGTATTTACGCGAAACGTCTTTTGCGCCGCGCCGGTCACGCTGTGCCGAAGCCATCTGGCCAGCGCGATGCCCCGCTTGCTGGTGATTAATGCCGGCAACGCCAATGCCGGTACCGGCGAGCAGGGCTTTGTTGACGCGCGCGCGGTGTGTAGCGAAGCGGCGCATCGGCTTCATTGCGCCACCGAGCAGGTCCTGCCCTTTTCTACCGGCGTGATTGGTCAGCGCTTGCCCGCCGAAAAGATTATCGATGTGCTGGATTTGGCCTTGGGGCAACTGAATCAGGACGCCTGGGATGCCGCCGCCCGCGGCATCATGACCACCGATACCGTGCCGAAGTGCTTCTCCACGCAGGTTGTGACTGAGGCTGCGACCTACACGGTCACCGGAATCTCCAAAGGTGCCGGCATGATTAAACCCGACATGGCCACCATGCTGGCGTTTATCGCTACCGACGCCCGTGTCAGCGACACCCATCTGCAGGCACTCGTGCGCGACATCGCAGACCGCACCTTCAACCGGATCACCATCGATGGTGATACCTCTACCAATGACAGCTGCGTGCTGGTCGCCACCGGCTGTGCGCCAGGCCCGGCGCTCACCCCGGACTCCGCCCAGTGGACTGCATTTCGCAACGGCGTGGAGCGCGTGTTTGCGGCGCTCGCCCGCGCCATCGTGCGCGATGGTGAAGGCGCGACCAAACTGGTCACCGTGAAGGTGTCGGGCGGGTTAACCGAAGCCGACTGCCTGCGGGCCGCCTATGCCGTGGCGGAGTCGCCCTTGGTCAAAACCGCGCTGTTCGCCAACGACCCCAACTGGGGCCGAATACTCGCCGCAGTCGGCCGTTCGGGAGCTACCGACTTGCGCTTGCACGAGATTTCGATTGCCGTCGGCGGCGTGCCAATCGTGGCAGAGGGTGAACCGGTACCAGGTTACGACGAAGCCGATGTCGCGAGCGTGATGAAGGGCGCTGAATACGAGATTTCGATCACGATTGGTGCCTCGGCGATTGAAGTCGCCGTGCTGACTTGCGATTTCTCCTACGACTATGTGCGGATAAACGCCGAATATCGCAGCTGAGGCCGCGCGGTACTACGGCGATGTCTGATTCGGGTTCGCGTGCTGCGCTCGACGTGGTGGCCGCAGTCATCCGGGGCGCGGACGGCGGCATTCTGATTAGCCAGCGCGCGGCGCAGGCCGACCAGGGCGGTTTATGGGAGTTTCCCGGCGGCAAGCTGGAAGCCGGCGAGACGCTGGCTGGCGCGCTGCAACGCGAACTCCGGGAAGAACTCGGCATCGCGATTCGCAACGCCGTCCCCCTGCTCGAAGTCACCCACGATTATCCTCAGCGGCGCGTCAGGCTCCATGTTTTCGAAGTGACCGACTGGGAGGGAGATGCCCGCCCGTGCGAAGGGCAACCCTTGCGCTGGGTGAGCCCCGAGTCTTTGCTCCACTATGATTTTCCGGCCGCGAATCTGCCCATCATCAGCGCTGCCCGCCTGCCGCGCTGGTGTCTGATTACGCCCCCCCCTGACCACGCCGCGGAGTGGTTGAAACAGCTTGAGGCCTGCGTGATTGCCGGCGCGCAACTGGTGCAGGTACGGGCGCCGGCACTTGGCCTTGAAGCCTATGCGACCCTCGCAAGCAGGGCCGTTGAGATCGGCCACGCGCACGGCGCCCGGATCATGTTGAACGCCGACCCTCAGGTCGCGCTCGCCCTGGGGGCCGATGGGGTTCATCTCAATGCCAGTCGCTTGCGGACCCTCGCCGCGCGTCCCTTACCGCGACATCTGTGGGTCAGCGCTGCCTGTCACGATGACGCTGAACTGGCCATGGCGCGTGCTATCGGCGCCGATTTCGCCTTCGTCTCGCCAGTGCAAGCCACTAGCACCCATCCCGAAGCCTCACCCTTGGGATGGTCTGCGTTGGCCAGCCTCGCGCGCGGTGCGGGGCTGCCGGTGTATGCCCTCGGCGGCCTGGACAGGAATTCATTGGTGCCGGCTTTAGCCGCCGGATGTCTCGGCGTCGCCACTATCAGTGCCGGTTGGCGCGGTCCCGCGACTATGCTGCAAGCCTGTGCGGAGATCTTTCGGGAACGGCCGGCAGCGCTAGAGGCCGCAGCACTGTAGTTCGAAGTGAACCGTCTCGGCAGTTTGCTGGGGGCGCGCTCCGGGCTCCGCAGGACGCATGAAGCGCACGGTGAAGCGATGCTTTCCGCCGCTGATTTCGGCGAAGACGGGCTCATCCGGATTGAGTACCACCCGCACCAGCTGGCAGCTACTGCCCGGCTCCAGCGTTTGTTGATAGAAGCCGCCGAATGCCGCGGCCTTCTGGGGCACCGCCGATTCGCGGATCAGGCGTAGGCTAAGCGCAACCCCGTCTTCGATCACGCGCAGGTCTTCCATCCATTCATGCAGTTGCCCGAGTCGGCGCTCATGCGCGCTACTCAGCCAGAAATGAAACGCCGGCAGGTCGAAGCTGCAGAGCCCGCCCGGGATGGCTAAACGCTGACGCACCTGCGTGATGAGTTCGAGTTGGCGCATTCGGGCGCCGGGCTGGCAGGCGCTTGAGCGCAAAATCGACAGCAAGGGCTCAAGGCGGGCCAGCGTGCTGTCCAGCATGACAGGGTTAACGCCCGGGTTATTGCGTAAGGCGTTCAGGATCGCGATGTGGCGCTCAATCTCCTTGATGAGTTCGCCTTTGATATCCGCGCGGGACAGTTGGTCGGTGATATCAATGAGGCCCGCCACGGCATTCCGGGCATCCCATTGCGTTTCCCCGCGCATGCTGATGACCACTGCGTGAAACAGGTACTCAAGGCGGAGGAAGCATCGAATGCGCTCGTTGAGAGGCTGCTCGTACACCGTGCAGGCGCCGGTCTCCGGGAACAATTGCTGTTGGGGGCTCGGACGCACGGTTTGCATGGTGGGTGGTGCTAGGGCTTAACCTCGTCGGCGAGTTGGAGATATCGCGCATGCAAGGCCGCAATCTGTGGCCGCAGAGTCGCGATGTCGCCGGAGTTTTCCAGAACATCGTGGGCGGCCGCGAGACGATCTTCGCGCGAGGCTTGGCTCTGCATAATTGCCGCTACCTCCGGGGCTGTCAATTCATCACGCACCATCACGCGCGCTGTTTGAACTTCAGGGGGGCAATCAATGACCAGCACCCGGTCGACCCGATTACCGCCGCCTCGTTCTACCAGCAAGGGGATACACACGAGGCAGTAGGGATAGCCGGCGGCGGCAATCTGCGCGTCGGTAGCCTGACGAATCAGCGGGTGCAAAATGCCTTCCAGACGCAGCCGTAAATCAGGCGTTGCGAAGACCAGTTGTCGGACTCGACGCCGATCAAGTTGCCCGTCTGCCGTCAGCACCTCGGGGCCGAAGGCGGCGACCACGGCGGCCAGACCCGGCGTGCCGGGCGCCACCACTTCGCGTGCGACCTGATCGGTGTCGATCATCGGCGCGCCGAGTTTCTGAAACTCCCGACACACGGTGGTTTTGCCGCTGCCGATGCCCCCGGTCACGCCAACGACGAAAGGTCGCTTCTGGCTCATGGTTGGGCCATTACAAACAGAAATTGTCGAAGGGGTTGGCCCCAGATGAGATATAGCCAGCCGGCAACCGCGAGAAAGGGACCGAAGGGCATGGGCTGGGCGCGATCATGTCGGCCTAGGCCAATCAGGGTCAGGCCTACCAGTGCGCCCACAAAGGCCGAGACCACCACGATGATAGGAAGTGCTTGCCAGCCTAGCCATGCGCCTAGTGCGGCGAGCAGTTTGAAATCACCTTGCCCCATGCCTTCCTTGCCGGTCGCCAGCCGAAACGCGTGAAATACGCACCACAGACTGAGGTAGCCCGCCATGGCACCGATGACGGCTTCCTGAAGACTCACGAAGGTGCCAAACAGATTGGCCACCAAGCCTGCCCACAGCAGCGGCTGATTGATGTCGTCGGGCAGGAGTTGGGTGTCCAGATCGATCATCGACAGCGCGATGAGCGCCCACGACATGCCGGCCGCCAATAGCGCGGCGAGGCTGAATCCAAAGTGCCAGGCAACGATCGCGCTACTGGCGCCGGCGGCGAGTTCGATCAGCGGATAGCGATAAGAAATGCCGCTGCGACAATGTCGGCAACGGCCTCCCAGCAGCAGCCAACTCAAAATGGGGATGTTGTCCCACGCCGCAATCGGGTGTTCGCAGTGAGGGCAGCGCGAACGAGGGGTGCTGAGATTGAAGGGCGGTTCGTGCTCCACTGGGGGCGATCCCACGATCGCGGCGCACTCATCCCGCCAGCCGCGCTCCATCATCAGCGGAAGTCGATGAATCACGACGTTCAGGAAGCTTCCGGTCAATAGTCCAAGCAGTCCAAGGCCCACCATGAGGGCCGGGGGCGAATGCGCGAGGAAGTGCCAAAGGTCGGCCATCAGACGTGGGTTCCAGCGCTACTCAAGTCATTGGTTCCGACTTTGATGGCCGCCGGACTCAGACCACCTGACCCATCTTGAAGATGGGCAGATACATCGCGATCACCAGCCCACCAATCACGACCCCAAGCACCGCCATGATGATCGGTTCCAGCAAACTGGTCAGGGAGTCCACCGCGTCGTCGACTTCCTGTTCAAACCAGTCTGCGACCTTGCCAAGCATCGCATCCAAAGCGCCGGATTCTTCGCCGATCGCCACCATCTGCACCACCATGTTGGGGAACAGCCCAACGTCACGCATGGTCACTTGCAACTGGGTACCCGTCGCGACTTCGTCGCGCATTTTCATGACGGCGTTGTAATACAAAATGTTGCCACAGGCGCCCGCTACCGAAGTCATTGCTTCGACCAGCGGTGTGCCCGCCGCGAACATGGTCGCGAGTGTCCGCGCGAAGCGCGCGATGGCTGATTTGTTAAGAATGTCGCCCAGTACGGGAACTTTCAGCAAGGCACGGTCGAGAAGATGGGCGAATTTAAGTGACCGCTTTTTCAGTTCCATCAGCCCGAAAACGCTGCCGCCAATCACTATCAGCAACAGCCACCATTTCTCCTGGAACCACTTCGACATATCGATGACCATGCGCGTCAACGCGGGCAGGTCGGCGCCGAAGCTGCTAAACAGCTCTTCAAACTGCGGGATGACGAAAATCAACAGGATGCAGGTGATGACAAACGCCACCACGACCACCGCGACGGGATAAAACATCGCGCCCTTGATTTTGGATTTAAGCGCTTCGGTCTTCTCCATGTAGGTCGCGAGCTTATGCAGGATGTCCTCGAGAATACCGGCGTGCTCGCCGGCGGTGACCAGACTCACAAACAGTTCGTTGAATTGGAGCGGGTGCTTCGCGAGTGATTCCGCCAGCGCGCCGCCGGCTTCGATGTCTGCTTTGATGGAGAGAATGAGTTGCTGCATGGCCTTGTTGGCATGGCCACGTCCGACGATTTCAAACGACTGCACCAAGGGCACGCCCGAGGACATCATCGTGGCCAGCTGCCGACAAAAAACCGTGATGTCCTTGGTGGTAATTTTGCCGCCGCTGCTGCCGAACATCGGCTTCGATTTTTTCTTGACCTTCAGCGGGTTAACGCCTTGTCGGCGGAGGATCGATTTGATTACCGTCTCGCTCTGTCCCGACATTTCGCCCTTAACCCGTTTGCCGGACCGGTCGATGCCTTCCCAGCTATACATTTCCGAGCGGACGACTGCATTGCCCTGAGCCATTGCTTACTCCACGGTCACTCGGTTGATTTCGGCAAGGCTGGTCATGCCGAGACGAGCTTTATTCAGACCGGATTTTCGAATATCCCAAATCCCTTCGGCGTTTGATTGGTCGGCAAGCTGGACCGCGTTGGCGCCTTCGATGATCAAGCGTTTCATCGCGTCGGAAACGGGCATCACCTGGTAAATGCCGACGCGTCCCTTATAGCCGCTGGGGCAGTCGCTGCTGGATCCTGGACCGTAGAGCCGGAAACCGGCATTGACGTCTGCTTCCGAAAAACCTTCCTTCAGCAGCGCCTCTGGTGGTGCGTCAATGGGCACGCGCAGGTCGGGTTGTAGCCTTCGCGCCAGGCGTTGGGCGGTGATCAGATTGATTGTGGTGGCCACCGCAAACGGTGCGACTCCCATGTCCTGCAGGCGTGTCAGGGTCTGGGGTCCATCGTTGGTATGCAGGGTCGACATCACCATGTGGCCTGTCTGCGCCGCTTTAACGGCGATTGATGCGGTTTCGAGATCGCGGATCTCGCCGACCAGAATGATGTCCGGGTCCTGACGCAAGAATGCTTTGAGCGCTTTGGGGAAAGACATCCCGGTGCGTTCATCGACCTGAACCTGATTGACGCCGGGCAGATTGATTTCGACCGGGTCTTCGGCGGTCGAAATATTGATGTCTTCCTGATTGAGAATGTTGATGCCCGTGTACAGGGAGACCGTCTTACCGCTCCCGGTGGGGCCCGTCACCAGAAACATCCCGTAGGGCTTTTGCAGGTTTTTGAGGAATAACTCTTTCTGAAAGTCCTCGTAGCCGAGTTGGTCGATATTGAGCGACGCCGCATCGGAATTGAGGATACGCATGACGCATTTCTCCCCGAACAGGGTCGGGCAGGTGTTCACGCGAAAATCGATGGATTTGGTTTTCGACAGCTTGAGCTTGATGCGACCGTCTTGCGGTACGCGTCGCTCGGATACGTCCAGACGCGCCATCACCTTGATGCGCGCGGCGATCTTGCCCGAGAGCGCCAGCGGTGGTTTGGCAATTTCGGAGAGCATGCCGTCCACCCGAAACCGCACGCGATAGACTTTTTCATAGGGTTCAAAGTGCAGGTCGGACGCCCCACGCTTGATCGCATCCAGCAACACTTTGTTGATGAAGCGCACGACCGGAGCGTCATCAATCTCGGAACTTTCGGCGGCGGCTTCCTGTTGTGTGCCAACCTCCAGGTCGTCGAGGTTTTCAAAATCCGAGTCTTCGAGTCCCGATAAGCCGTTGTCGGCGGCGGCCAGCGCCTTTTCAATGGCTTTCTGCAGTTTGTGCTGCTCGACCAGCACCGCTTCGGTGTTGGCCCCGATATGGAATTTGATCTCGTCCAGCGCTTGCAGATTGGTGGGGTCCGCCAAGCCGATATAGACCCGGTTACCGCGCTTGAAGATGGGGAGCGCGTGGTGGCGCTGGATGAGGTCCTCGCTGACCAGCTTGACGACATCCGGATCAATTTCGATCGCTTCGATATCAATCAGGGGAACGCCGAATTCCTGTGACGCGGCGTGGGCAACGGTTTTGGGGTCGACCAGCTTCTGGTCGACCACGTATTTAACGAAAGGCGTCTTGGCGGCAACTGCCGCCTGAAAGGCGCGAGAGGCCTCATGCTCATCAAGCAGCCCGTCGGCGACGAGCTTGCGCGCGAGTCCGGTTAACGGAATACGGTTTGACGTTACAGCCACAGCGGGGTTGCCTTAATCCTTTTGGCGCGAGCGCACCGCAAAAAATACTAGAGCAAAGCGGCCCCGCTGACTATGAGCCCATCCGCTTTTATCCCCTGCAGCCTGAATTCTGCGCGACAGGGGCTTGGTGCTAGCTTTGAAAAGTAAATTTACCGTCGACCGCATCAATGTTGATGGTGTCGCCTGCGCCAAATTTACCTTCAAGCAGGGCTTGCGCGAGTGGAGTCTCGATATAGGCCTGAATGGCTCGCTTCAGCGGTCGCGCCCCGTATACCGGGTCGAATCCCGCCTCTCCCAAGGTATCGACCGCATGCACCGAAATATCCAGCCCAATGCGCTGTTCGGCCAAACGCTGGCGCAGAAGGGCAAGTTGAACCTCGGCGATGGCGCGGATTTGAGCCCTGCGCAGGCCGTGAAAAACCACCACTTCATCGATCCGGTTGATGAATTCCGGACGGAAGCTCTGACGCACCACTTCCATGACCGCGCTGCGCATGGTCTCGTAATCGGCGGTCTCGCCTAGCGTCTGAATGCGCTCCGAGCCCAGATTGGACGTCATCACAATGACGGTGTTGCGGAAATCGACCGTGCGCCCATGGCCATCGGTCAGGCGTCCATCATCGAGAACTTGCAGCAGAATGTTGAACACATCCGGGTGCGCTTTCTCGATTTCGTCGAACAGCAGCACCGCATAGGGTTTGCGGCGGACGGTTTCAGTCAGGTATCCCCCTTCTTCATAGCCGACATAGCCCGGAGGCGCGCCAATGAGCCGCGCGACCGCGTGCTTCTCCATGTATTCGGACATATCGATGCGGACCAGCGCGTCCTCGGTGTCGAAGAGAAAGCCGGCCAGCGCCTTGCAGAGTTCCGTCTTGCCAACCCCGGTGGGACCGAGAAACAGGAACGATCCGTTGGGACGGCGAGGATCGGAAAGCCCGGCCCGCGACCGCCGAATCGCGTTCGCCACCGCCGCCACCGCTTGTTCCTGTCCCACCACTCGCTGATGCAGGGCGTCCTCCATGCGGAGCAGTTTGGCGCGTTCGCCTTCCAGCATTCTGGACACCGGAATGCCCGTCCATTTCGACACCACTTCGGCGATTTCCTCATCGGTCACCCTGTTTCGGAGCAATCGCATGGGGGGACGTTCGCCTTCCGAGGCCGCCGCAAGGCGCTTCTCCAGCGCCGGGATCACGCCGTACTGGAGTTCGGACATGCGGGCGAGATCGGCGCTACGTCGCGCGCTTTCAAAGTCGGTGCGCGCCCGGTCCAGGTCGGCCTGTACCTGATGCGTGCCCTGCAGGGCGGCCTTTTCTGACTTCCAAATTTCTTCCAAATCGGCCGATTCACGCTCGATTTTTTCCAATTGGAGTTCGAGGTCGGCCAGCCGCCGTTTCGAAGCGTCGTCGGTTTCCTTGCGCAATGCCTCGCGCTCAATCTTGAGCTGAATGAGCTTGCGGTCGAGACGATCCATTTCCTCCGGCTTCGAGTCGATTTCGATGCTGATGCGGCTTGCCGCCTCGTCGATCAAATCAATCGCCTTGTCTGGCAACTGACGGTCGGTGATGTAGCGATGCGAGAGTTGGGCGGCGGCCACAATCGCCGGGTCGGTGATTTCCACGCCGTGATGCACGGCATATTTTTCTTTCAGGCCTCGCAGGATCGCGATGGTGTCCTCAATCGAGGGCTCCTCCACCAGCACTTTCTGGAAGCGCCGCTCCAGCGCCGCGTCTTTTTCAATGTACTGACGATATTCATCCAGCGTGGTCGCGCCGATGCAATGCAGCTCGCCGCGGGCCAAGGCGGGCTTGAGCATATTGCCGGCGTCCATCGCGCCCTCGGCCTTGCCAGCCCCCACCATCGTGTGCAGCTCATCAATGAAGAGCACCACCTGACCCTCTTCTTTGGCCAGATCGTTGAGCACCGCCTTGAGCCGCTCCTCAAACTCGCCCCGGAACTTCGCGCCGGCAATCAACGCCCCCATATCCAGCGAGAGCACGCGTTTGCGCTTAAGGCCTTCGGGCACCTCACCATTGACGATGCGCTGGGCGAGGCCTTCGACGATAGCGGTCTTGCCCACGCCAGGTTCGCCGATGAGTACCGGATTGTTCTTGGTGCGCCGCTGCAGCACCTGAATCGCGCGCCGGATTTCCTCGTCGCGACCGATGACCGGATCAAGCTTGCCGCTTTCCGCGCGCGCGGTGAGATCGACGGTGTATTTCTCCAGCGCCTGACGAGTTTCTTCGGCGTTTGCATCGGCCACCTTGTCGCCGCCGCGCAAGGCATCGATGGCTTTGAGCAGGTTCGCTTCGCGCGCACCGAGCCGCTTCAAAAGTCGCCCAATCTCGCCCGGATCGCCCAGCGCGGCGAGCACAAAGAGCTCGCTGGCGATAAACGCATCGCCTCTTTTCTGGGCCAGTTTGTCGGTCACGTTCAGGAGACGAACCAGATCGTTCGAGGGATGCACATCGCCCGGCACGCCTTCTACCTTGGGTAGGCGATCGATGGCTTGTAAGAGTTGGGCGTGCAGGGCATCAGTATCGACGCCGCTTTTGGCCAGCACGTGTTTGACGGTGCTGTTGTCCTGTTCGAGCAATGCAATCAGCAGGTGGGCGGGCTCGAAGAACTGATTGTCCAAGCCCAGCGCGCGACTTTGCGCTTCGGCGATCGCCTGCTGAAAACGGGTTGTCATTTTGTCCATCCGCATTGATGCGTCCTCAAAAAATGTGGGCTGTTAATCCCCACATGGGGACGAAGCGCACGCTATCAAGCAATCGCGGGTGAACTTTCGATCCAGATCAGGCTGGCAAAGCGGCCGCAGACGGCTTCTCGCCTGAATGAATAAAAGCGCGCGGCATCTTCATAAGTGCAGAGGCCGCTCAAGGTGACATGGCTAACACCGGATTGCAGAAGTTGCTGTTCGGCGATGAGTGCGAGATTGGCGTAATCGCCGTCGGAGCGGGTTTCAAACGCGCGCGCGTGGTTTGGGTCCCTATCGATAAAACGTTCGCGAAGGTCGGGGCCAACGCGGTAATGGCGCGGACCAATGCCGGGTCCCACCCAGGCGATGAGTTCGGAGGCCGCCGTCAGGCGGGAAACCGCATGGGGGATCACGCCATTTGCCAAGCCCCGCCAGCCCGCGTGAACGGCCGCCACCACGCTACCGGCGCGATCGCAGAGCAGAATCGGCAGGCAGTCGGCGGTCAGCACGGCGCAGACCGCGCCTGGTTTCGAGGCGAAGGCCGCATCGGCGGCCGGTGGTTGTGCAAAGCGTAGGCTGGCATCGACGCAATCCGCGCCATGAATCTGGTTGAGCCAGGAGGGCTCTGCGGGGAGTTGGAGTGTTTGCCGGAGCCGCGCGCGGTTTGCCGCAACCCGCGCCGGGTCGTCTCCCACATGCGTCGCGAGGTTGAAACCCGCATAGCCGGCGAGGCTGCTCCCGCCTGAGCGGGTGGTAACGATGGCCCGCACCGACGGCGGGGCAGGCCACTGCGGCTCGATAAACGGAATCACGCGCCGCCGGCTGCTGCCGTATCGTCCCCCAGCGCCGCCAACAGGCCGGTAATGTCCTCCGGCAGAGGGGATTCCGCCAGGATCTGTCCGCGCCCGGAGGGGTTTTGAAATTCAAGGCGCATGGCGTGCAAAGCCTGCCGTTTCAGATTGCGGAGCGCGGCCAGTAGCGGCGCCTGCGCGCCTGCCGGCAGGCGTCTGCGCGTGCCGTAGGCCGGGTCGCCCACAATCGGGTTGCCGAGGTGTTGGAGATGAACGCGAATTTGATGCGTGCGGCCGGTCTCGAGCGCAATCTCGAGCAAGGTATGGGCGCGAAATTTCTGGGTGACGCGGTAGTGGGTGACGGCCTCTCGTCCGCCATCCGCAACCTTCATACGCGTGCGATGGTGGCGGTCGCGGCTGATCGAGGCTTCGATCGTGCCCCCCGAGACCACGATGCCATGCACGAGGGCGGCATAGGTCCGGTGGATTTCTCGTTCGGCCATCATGCTGGTCAGGCGCTGGAAGCTGCGCGGCGTTCGGGCGACGACGAGCAGCCCCGAGGTGTCTTTGTCCAGCCGATGAATCAGCCCTGCGCGGGGCAGGGCGGCGAGTTCGGGAAATCGGTGAAGCAGGCCGTTGACCAGCGTGGCCTTCGGATTGCCCGCGCCCGGGTGCACCACCAGCCCCGCCGGCTTGTTCACCACAATCACCCCGCGGTCTTCGTGGATCACACCAAACTCGACTGCTTCAGGGACGGTCTCCGCACTGGCGGCCAGCACGGCTTCGATCTCAACCCTGTCACCAAAGTTGACGGTGTCGCGAGGGCGGCAGGGGCGCCCGTTCAGCTTGACTCGTCCTTCGCGAATCCAGACGGTCAGCATGCTGCGGGAATAATCCTCAAACATGGCGGCCAGCGCCTGGTCGAGTCGACGCCCGCCGTGTTCGGAGGGGATTCTTATTTCGTGATGGCGAACTGAATTCATGCCGGGCAGTCTACTGCAAGCACACGGGCTTGCCTTGGTCTCACGCACTTGAGGCACTACAATGCCCGCCCTACCGCGATGGGCCAGAAATCAGTGAATCAAACTTCCTACCTGTTCACGGCACGGCGCGCATTCGGCGTGCTGCTGACTGCCACGCTGTGTGTATGGCTCGCCGGTTGCGGCCTGCTGCCAGACAAAGACAAAGACGAACTGCCCGAGAATTGGCCGGAAAAGAAGCTGTATTTCACCGCCAAGGAACGCCTGAATGCAGGTTCTTGCAACGGCGCTATCGACTATTACGAAAAACTGCAGGCGCGCTATCCCTTTGGCGCCTACGCGCCGCAGGCCCAGCTTGAGCTGGCTTACTGCCACTACAAGTCAGATCAAACGGCCAAGGCCCTAGCGGCCGTCGACCGCTTCATGAAGCTCAACCCCACGCATCCCCATATGGATTACGCGTATTACCTGCGCGGCCTGCTCAACTTCAACAACGGCAAAGGGATCCTCGAGCGCCATCTGGTGCGGGATGCGTCCCAGCGCGATCCGGGCGCGTCCTTGCAGGCCTTCAACGATTTCTCCGAACTCATCAAGCGCTTCCCCGATAGTCGCTACGTGGCGGACTCCCAGCTGCGGATGCGCTACCTGCGGAACATTCTGGCCCAGCATGAAGTCAACGTTGCCAACTGGTATATGCGGCGCGGGGCGTTTGTGGCGGCGGCCAACCGGGCGCGCTACGTGGTAGAGAACTACCAGCAAACGCCTGCCATGCCAGATGCGCTGGCGCTGATGGCCAAGGCTTACAAGGTGCTGGAACTCAATCAGCTCTCCGACGACGCGCTGCGGGTGCTGGAGCTTAACTTCCCGAATTACCGGGGCGTTGAAGAGGTCAAGAAAACACAGGTGCGGTGATAATGAGGGCGACCTTATCGCCGCCATAAGCCGCTACCCGACCGAGCTTCAGGGCGCGACGCTTACTGCCCCGGCACCGGCTCCTGCTCGTCGTAGCGGGAGGTAATCGGGAAGCGCCGGTCGCGGCCGAAGGCCCGTTCGGTGATGCGCACACCCGGCGCCGCCTGGCGGCGTTTGTACTCGTTGCGGTCCACCATGCGGGCCACCCGCTTGACGATTTCCAGATCAAAGCCCTCTGCGGCAATTTCCTGCGGGCTGCGATCGCACTCCACATAGCCTTCAAGAATGGGATCGAGCACCTCGTAAGGCGGCAGGCTATCGGTGTCTTTCTGGTCCGGGCGAAGCTCGGCAGACGGCGGTCGCTCTATGACCCGAGGCGGAATCACCGGCTGTTCAGCCTGGGCGTTCCGCCAGCGGGACAGGCGAAACACCAAGGTTTTGGGGCAGTCCTTCAGCGGCGCAAAGCCGCCCGCCATGTCGCCGTAAAGCGTGGCGTAGCCCACCGCCATCTCGCTTTTGTTGCCGGTGGTGAGCACCATCCGGCCGGTTTTATTCGAGTAGGCCATCAGCAGAATACCGCGGCAACGAGCCTGAATATTCTCTTCGGTGACGTCGGCCGCGCGGCCTGCAAATACCGGGGCGAGCGATTCATTAAACGCGGTCACGGTGGGTTCAATGCTTACCACATGGCATTCGCAGCCCATGTTCCGGGCTTGTTCGAGCGCGTCATCGATGCTCATGTCCGCGGTGTAGCGGGAGGGCATCGAGATGGCGGTGACGTTGGCCGCACCCAGCGCATCGGCCGCAATGGCGAGGGTCAGGGCGGAATCAATCCCACCCGACAAACCCAGCACCGCGCCGCCGAAGCGGTTCTTGGTGACATAGTCCCGCACGCCCATGACCATCGCCTGATACACCGCTGCCTCTTCGCTCAGAGCGGGTTCAAAAGGCCCCGTGGCCGTGAGTCCGGTCGCGCTTCGCGTGAGTGCAACGGTCATCAGCGATTCGGCGAACGCCGGTGCCTGCGCGGTGAGGTTCCCCTCGGTATCCATCGCGAAAGACGTGCCGTCGAACACCAGTTCATCCTGACCGCCGACCAAATTGAGGTACATCACGGGAATGCCCGCGGCATCAACTGCCTGCCGCACCGCGCTCAGGCGGGCCTCGTGTTTGCGCTGCGTCCAGGGCGACGCGTTGATGTTCAGGATGATTTCGGCACCGGCAGCGCGAGTGCTGGCCGCGGTGGAGGGATGCCAGATGTCTTCACAGATTGAAAGGCCGATGGCGATGCCGTCGATCGTGACGACGCAAGCCTGGTCGCCCGGCGTGAAGTAGCGCTTTTCATCGAATACTTTGTAATTCGGAAGGCAGCGTTTGCGATAGCGGGCCATGAGGGCGCCGCCTTCGAGCAGACTCAGGCTGTTATAGACCAGATTGTCGGCGGCCTCGGGGTGACCCACCAGCACGGCAATGCCCTGTGCGGCGGCCATAATCTGGCGCAAGGCGTGTTCGACCCGTCGATGCAGCCCGGGCCGTAACAGCAGGTCTTCAGGCGGATAGCCGGTGATGGCTAATTCGGGAAACGCCACCACGCGCGCGCCTAGTTCATCCCGCGCGCGCGCGATGGTGTCGATGATGCGGGCGGTGTTGCCCGCAAGATCGCCAACGCAGAAATTAAGCTGGGCGAGCGCGATTTTCATCACGCCCACCCGGCCTGGCAGGAGGCCAGCGTCTTACAGCGCACGCTTCATCGCGGCGCCGAGTTCGGCCGGCGAGTTCACCGTGGTCACGCCGGCCGCCTTGAGCGCGGCGTATTTGTCGGCCGCAGTGCCCTTGCCGCCGGCAATGATGGCGCCAGCATGGCCCATCCGCTTGCCCGGAGGGGCGGTGACGCCGGCGATGTAGCCCACCACCGGCTTGGTGACGTGCTTGGCGATGAACGCCGCCGCGTCTTCTTCAGCCGAGCCGCCGATTTCGCCGACCATGATGATGCCTTCGGTCTGCGGGTCCTGCTGGAAGAGGGTGAGAACGTCGATGAAGTTCATGCCGTTGATCGGGTCGCCGCCGATCCCGACGCAGGTGCTCTGACCGAGTCCGGCGTTGGTGGTCTGATGCACCGCCTCATAGGTCAGCGTGCCGGAGCGCGAGACGATACCAATCTTGCCGGGACGGTGAATGGCCGCCGGCATGATGCCCATCTTGCACTCACCGGGGGTAATGACGCCCGGGCAATTGGGGCCGATGAGGCGTACATCCGGCCGGGTCAACAGCATGGCTTTCACTTTGAGCATATCCAGCACCGGAATGCCTTCGGTGATGCAGGCGATGACCTTGATCCCGCCGTCGACGGCCTCGGCAATCGCGTCAGCGGCATACGGCGGCGGCACGAAAATCATGCTGGCGTCGGCGCCGGTTTCTTTCACCGCGTCGTGAACCGTATTGAAGATGGGGCGGTCGAGGTGCGACTGGCCGCCGCGACCCGGGGTCACGCCGCCTACCAGCTGCGTGCCATAGGCAATGGCTTGCGTGGCGTGGAAGGTGCCCTGTTTACCAGTGAAACCCTGAACGATGACCTTGGTGTCTTTGTTAATCAGAATGGACATTAGCGTGCTCCTCCAACCGCGGCGACGACCTTCTGGGCGGCGTCACTCAAGTCTTCTGCGCTGGTAATGGCGAGGCCGCTGTCGGCCAGCATTTTCTTGCCTTCATCGACGTTAGTGCCTTCAAGGCGAACGACGACAGGCACGTTGACGCCCACTTCCTTCACCGCGGCGATGATGCCGGTGGCGATCATGTCGCAGCGGACGATACCGCCGAAGATATTGATAAGAATCGCCTGGACGTTAGGGTCCGAGGTGATGATTTTGAACGCTTCCGCGACGCGCTCGGCAGTGGTACCGCCGCCGACGTCGAGGAAGTTGGCCGGGGCGCCGCCGTAGAGCTTTACCACGTCCATGGTCGCCATCGCGAGACCCGCGCCGTTCACCATGCAGGCGATGTTGCCTTCCAGCGTGACGTAGTTGAGGTCGAATTCCTTGGCGCGGCGTTCTTTTTCGTCTTCCTGCGAGGCATCGCGCCAATCGGCGATGGCCTGACGGTACAGCGCGTTGTCGTCGATGTTGATCTTGCCGTCGAGCGCCGCGAGGCTGCCGTCGGCCAGAATCGCCAGCGGATTGACTTCCAGCAGGCTCAGGTCTTTGTCGATGAACAGGCGGTAGAGGCCCTTCAGAATCGTCGCCATCTGCTTGCGTTGAGCGTCGTCGAGTTCAAGGGAGAAGCCGATGACGCGCGTCTGGTAGTCCTGCAAGCCCAGCACCGGGTCAACGGCGATGGTAAAAATTTTCTCGGGCGTGGTCGCCGCGACCTCTTCGATATCCATACCGCCGGCGCGGGAGGCCATGAAGGTCACGCGACGGGTGCTGCGGTCGACCACGGCGCTCAGGTAGAGCTCGTGGGCAATTTGCGCGGCGCTGTCGATCAGCACGCATTCCACGGGCTGTCCGCCGGGACCGGACTGATAGGTCACCAGTTGGGTGCCGAGCAGCGAGGCGGCGACGGTTGCCGCTTCTTCGGCGCTTTTCACGAACTTGACGCCACCGGCCTTGCCGCGACCGCCGGCATGAACCTGCGCTTTCACGAGCCAGCCGCTACCCCCAAGTGCGCGCACATTGGCGGCCGCTTCTTCGGCGCTGCGTGCCACCTTGCCCGGCAAAATTGGGATGCCGTATTCACTAAACAACTGTTTGGCCTGATATTCATGCAGGTTCATCGATCTACTCCAAGCTACTCGAGAGTCCGTTGCGTGAGGGGTGAGGCGAATGCTGCTCCGGGTTGTCGGAGCGTGGTCAAGGCATCTGCCGGGGGCGTCCCCGAAAATTCCCGCGCGAACTATATCGGATAGTCCGTAAGCCTTGCACGCCGCGCCTTGCGTTGCAGCGTGGCCCGCGTAACCCTAGCCCCGTGGTCTGCAGGAGAGTCGCGATGGGCTTGAGCCGTTTGTTGTTCTGGGGAGCGCTGATTTGGGTCGCACTGGTGCTCTGGCGTCGCTGGCGTGCGCGATCCTCGCGAGTGCCGCCGCAGGCCCCGGCGGTGCGCGTGGTCAAATGCACCCAGTGCGGCGTCTATGTGCCGGAAAGCGAGGCGAGGGCTTCCGGTCAAGGTTTCATCTGTGCCTCTCACTAAAGTCGTTGAGCCGCTTAGAACGGCCGTTGAGCAGCAACGGCTCGATTTCGACGACAGCAGGTGGCGGGCGCTCCGATACTTCAATATCTATCGGTTCGCGATTGGATGCCTGTTTGCGGGCTTGACCTTGATCTGGCGGCTGCAGCCAGAAGTCCTGATTGTGCATGTCCGGCAAAGCGGCTGGACGGCCGTTTTCTATATCGCCTTTGCCCTGATTTTCCATGTGGCGGTCCTGCGGCGGGCGGGCGGGTTTATTTTTCTGCGCAATGTGCAGGTTGCAGCCGATGTGCTCGCGCTCACGCTTTTTATCCATGCTTCCGGGGGCGTGTCCGGGGGCTTCGGGATTTTGCTGGCAGTCGCGAACGCCGGGTCTTCATTGTTGTCTGGCCGCAAGCAGGCGGTGGTATATGCATCCCTGTCCACGGTCGCGCTACTGGGCGAGACCTTGTTTGGCATCTTGCGGCTCGATTATCCGGCGTCCTGCTACGTGCAGGCCTCGCTGATTGGCGCCAGTTCATTCCTCACCGGCATCTTGGCGGCGTGACTGAGCGAGCAGGTGCGGCTGAGTGCCCTGCTGGTCGCAGAGCGGGAGGCCGAAGTGCGGAGCCTCGCGAGCCTCAACGCCTATGTGGTGCAAAGGATGCAGTCAGGCATTCTGGTGCTGGATGGCAGCCAGCACGTGGTGCTGAGCAATCAGGCTGCCTTGCGGATGGTGGGGCTAGCGGCCCCGGCAATCGGGCTCGCCCTGCATGAGTTCTCCGGCATGTTGAATCTGGCGTGGCGCGCCTGGCGCCAGCGTGGGGACAATCGCCGGACTCCCCTCACCCTCGATGCCTCGGGTACAGAGGTCATCGTGTCCTTCTACCAGATCGGCGAGGACCCTAGCGGCACGCTGGTGTTTATGGATGATGCAGCGGAAATCCATCGGCGTGCCCAGCAGATAAAACTGGCCTCGCTCGGGCGACTAACGGCCAGTATCGCTCACGAAATCCGCAATCCGCTGGGCGCTATCAGTCACGCGGGGCAACTGCTGTCCGAGTCTGAGGCCTTGCCGCCCGACGACCGGCGTTTGGTGCAGATTATCGAAGAGCATTCGATGCGCATGAACGACATCGTCAAGAACGTGCTGATGATCGGGCGGCGTGATAATCCCAACGCCGAGCGTTTTGAGTTATTGCCTTGGCTGGGAGCGTTCATGGACGAGTTTTCCCGCCGTCACAGCATTGAGCCGGAGGCGTTGACCGTGCAGGCAAGTCACGCTGATATCATCGTCACCATGGATAAAAGCCAGCTACATCAGGTGCTGTGGAATCTGGGTGAGAACGCGTTGCGCTACAGTCAGCGTCGTCCCTGGCTCAGTTTTCGGGTGCGGCGAGACGAGGGCCAAAGCAGGGTTTTTCTGGATGTGATCGACACCGGGCCAGGGATGAGCGCCGTGGTTGCCGAGCAACTGTTTGAGCCCTTTTTCACCACTGAGGGGACGGGGACCGGGCTTGGACTCTATATTGCTCGCGAACTCTGCGAGGCGAACCAGACAACGCTCACACTGTTCGAACAGGGCCCGGAAGGATGCGTGTTTCGGTTGAGCTTTACCCCGCCCGAATGAACTGCCGCGCTCCATTGAGGTTCATATGAGTCGCGCTGTGGCCCTGATTGTCGATGACGAGCCTGATATCCGGGAATTGCTCTCTATTACGCTCGCGCGTATGGAGATTGACTGCGTAGCGGCGGCAACACTGGCGAGTGCGCGAATTGCGCTCGCGACCAGAGCGTTCAATCTCTGTCTGACCGATATGCGCTTGCCGGATGGCAACGGTCTGGAACTCGTGGCGCATATCCAGCAACAGTACCCGTCGTTGCCGGTCGCGATGATTACCGCCCATGGCAGCATGGAATCCGCCATTCAGGCGCTGAAGTCCGGCGCCTTCGACTTCGTGAACAAGCCGATTGACCTGAAGGCACTGCGCAAGCTCGTTGAGCAGGCGGTCAATCTAAGCCAACCCTTACCCCAGAGTTCGCGAGATCTGATTGGGCAGTCAAAGCCCATCCAGCGTCTGCGCGAGACCATCGCGAAACTGGCCCGGTCGCAGGCGCCGGTATTGGTCAGCGGGGAGTCCGGCACCGGCAAAGAACTCGTTGCACGCCTCATTCACGAGCAAGGTGCGCGCACCGCCAAAGCATTTGTGCCGGTCAACTGCGGCGCGATTCCCCAGGACCTGATCGAGAGCGAACTCTTTGGACACGTTAAAGGCAGCTTTACAGGGGCCTATAGTGACAAAGTGGGGCTGTTTGAGGCCGCCGACGGCGGCACGCTGTTTCTGGACGAATTGGGCGAGTTGCCGCTGCCGATGCAGGTCAAGTTGCTGCGAGCCATTCAGGAAAAGCGTATTCGGCGGGTTGGCGCCGCGCAGGAGAGCGCCGTCGACTGTCGAGTCTTGTCCGCGACCAACCGTGATTTGGCCAAGCTCGTGGCCGCCGGCAGTTTCCGGCAGGACCTGTACTACCGGCTTAACGTGATTGAGGTGAAAGTGCCCGCGCTGCGCGAACGCGGAGAAGACCTCGCCCTGCTGGTGCGACACTTCCTGCTCAAATTTGGGCGCTCTGTGGCGGGTGACGCGCTGCCACTCGCACCTGATGCGTGGGCTGCCCTGCAGGGCTACGCGTTTCCCGGCAACGTGCGCGAACTTGAAAACATCCTCGAGCGCGCCTGCACCTTGTGCGAGTCCGGTGTTATCGGCGTTGAGGACCTCCAATTGCCGTCGGCGCCAACGAGTCCCGCGTTTGGCGAACTTCAGGAGTGGTTGGACCATCTCGAACGCGACCGGATTCTGGCGGCGATAGCGCAAACCGGCGGCAACAAGACCAAAGCCGCCCGCGTGCTCGGCATCAGCTTCAGAGCGCTCCGCTACCGATTGAGCCGCCTTGGCATCGGCATGGAGTGACGTTTTACGTCACAAGGTGACGTAAAAGGGCAGTTTGATCTCGATCAAGTTCGCGTCTGGGCCGGAATATCGGAGGCAGAACCCAATTGTGATAAGGGTTCTAAAATTTTTCTAAAGGTGGCACGCTAGATGCTCGCTAACCGAATGACGAGTTGGGCGGCACCGCCGTCCTGCAAGCCAACGGCCCGTGCTGGAAGAAACTCCGGTCGGCGCCGCCCACTACCCCTAGTCTGTATTTCAGGAGACGAAAATGAAGAAGGTCCAACAAGGTTTTACCCTTATCGAACTGATGATCGTGGTTGCGATCATCGGTATTTTGGCTGCGGTGGCCATTCCGGCCTACCAGGACTACACCGTCCGCGCCAAGGTGACTGAAGGTCTGTCCCTGGCCACCTCCGGCAAGACGGCGATCGGCGAATACTTCGCGTCTAACGGCACGCTGCCCACCAACAACACGCAGGCTGGCCTGGCAACGTCCACCAGCTTACGGGGCAACTCGGTCAGTTCTGTCAACGTCGGCACCGACGGACTGCTCACCATCACCTACTCCGGTAATCCGATCGCCTCCTCTACCATGCTCCTGCGCCCAACCTCCGCGGCCGGTGGCATCAGTTGGCGGTGCACCGGCGGCACCTTGGTCAGCAAGTATCGCCCGTCCAGCTGCCGTTAATTAGCTTAGTTGCCTGACCCCAAAGCCCCCGGCCACGGTCGGGGGCTTTGACCCCCTCTCTCGCGCCTACGATTCCTGATAGTGCGCCCACAGCGCTCGCTGATGACGATCAGCCCAAGCGCGCCTCGTCTTGTGCTCCTCGCGTTTGTTGCTATCGCGGTGCTTACCGGGGTGGTCTATTTGCCCGGACTTTCGGGCCCGTTCGTTTTCGACGACTACGTCAATATCGTTAACACCCCCCTGAAGGAGATGCAGGGCCACTGGTGGGCGGGACTCCGGCAAGCTGCTCTCGGCGGCTCGGCGGGGCCCTTGGGGAGGCCGCTCAGCACCGCCAGTTTCTGGCTCAACGCAGCCTTCACCGGCATGAATCCGTTCTGGTTCAAGCTGACCAATCTGTTCATCCATATCCTTAACGGCTGGTTGGTCTGGCGCGTCTGTCGGCGCCTCATTGGCCTGCTCCCGGTATCGAGCGTAGCGCGCGACTGGCTCCCGCTCGCGGCAACCGGCATCTGGTTGCTGCACCCTATCCAGCTCACCGCTGTGCTCTACGTTGTGCAACGCATGACCAGCCTTTCCGCGACCTTCGTCTTGTTGGGACTCCTGGTGTATCTCCGGGCCCGTGAGGCGATGCTGGCGGGGCACGATGGCCGATTGGGTCTCTGGCTCGGGGTGCCGTTCTGCACGGCGCTGGGGGCTTTGGCCAAAGAAAATGGCGTGCTGCTTATTCCCTTTTGCTTTGCGATCGAAGTCTCCCTGCTTCGGTTTCGCCACCCGGCACCTTGGCGTTGGGGCAATCTGAGCCACTTTTACCTGGCATTTATGGTGTTGCCGCTGGCGGTCGTCGCGATATTTCTGATGTCCCATCCGGACTGGCTCGCGCAGTCCAGCACCTACCGCCCGTTTTCGGCTTTTGAACGCCTGCTCACCGAGTCGCGAGTGCTGATGTTTTATCTCCAGCTCCTGATCCTGCCGCGCATCAGCGAGTACGGGCTTTTCTACGATGATTTTACGATCTCCCATACACTTCTGGACCCGCCGTCTACCCTCTTTGCCGTTGGTGCCTGGTTGGCACTGGTAACGGGTTCGCTACTCGCGCGCGACAGGTTCCCGCTGCTCGCCTTCGCCGTGTGCTGGTTTTTGGCGGGGCACGCTCTGGAATCAAGCTTTTTGCCCTTGGAGCTGGTCCATCTCCATCGCAACTATCTGGCCTGTCTGGGACCTGTCTTGGCGTTCTCGGTTGGTCTCTATCAAGCGTCTCATGCCTTGGATTCCCGGTGGAAAGCCGCTCTCTTGCCGGGCATCGTGCTGGCCTTGAGCGTCGTTACCGCGTTGCGCGCCGACCAATGGCGTGATGACCTCACCTTGGCGCGTTTTGAGTTGATGCACCGGCCAAACTCTCCTCGGGCCCAATACGAAGGGGGGCGCGTGTTGGCGGAGCTTGGTGTGAGCTTGAACAGCCCTGAGCTGAAAAAAGATGCTATCCAGCATCTACGTCGGGCGGCTGAACTCGCTCCGGACGAGATAAGCGCGCTGATTGGCATTGGCATCGTCGCCGAGGGCCCCTTCCCCGACGATGTCTTTCAACTGCTCAAAGCACGGCTGGAGCGTCGCGCCGTGAGTCCTCTCGACATTAACTATCTCAGGACCATGATGAGCTGTCGGCAGACGTCTTCGTGCCGGATCCCGCCCGAGCAAATCCAGATGCTGTTCGGCATCATGCTGAATCATCCCAAGATAACGCCCGCGGTCACCAGCCAGTTACTCTCTCTGCTCGGGCTCTACTACGCTTCCGATCTGGGCGACGTGAAAGCCTGCGTGAGCCTGTTGCGAGAGGCCGTAGAGTTGCAACCCGCTGATATCCAGATCCGCTTGAATCTGGCGCAGGCCTTGCTGTTCTTGCCAGACTATGCGGGCGTGGAACAAGCGCTGGCGGTGGTGGAACAGCTCGATTCAGCGGGCCGCGAGGCAATGATGATTCGTCGCATCCGACAAGATCT
>CAMCQE010000049.1 GCA_945876945.1 Klebsiella pneumoniae | reverse complement strand
AAAAGCCCGGCAATGCCGGGCATTTTTTTGGGGGGGTGCGCTAGAGCAGCGCCGGATTTTGAAGAGACATGAATTGAAAATCGAGCGCTTACCCGGCGATCGATGGAGTGGTTCATTTCAGTCGGCCATACGCCTAACGGCTTAATCAGACATATCTTCAGCACGCGAAAGGCCAATGACCGTGAGAAGAACCGCCTCACCCCAAACTTCGGGCTTAAAGCTCGCTCAGGTGGATGCTCATGAGATTCAGCCGCATGAGTACAAAGACCTGCCTGAATTGACAGACCAAATGCTGGAGCGCGCAGTCGTGAAGCAAGGTGGTCGGCGGAAGTCCAAAACATCCGTGTCAGCTAATCAGTCTGCGACTGTTCCCTGACGTCATTGAGCATTGGCTTGTAACCGGTCCGGGTTGGCAGACGCAGATGGCCGAGCGTTTGGCAAGAGGGTCTGGGGCGGGTGCAGAAGCTCGCATTAACCTCCGCATCGAGGTCAGGGGCGGAGCCCAGCCCTTGCATCCACAGCCGCAACTGCTGAAAGTCGGTGTCCCGGATCACCCCTTCAGGAGCCCAAACATGACCGCTGTACCCAAACCGAGAGTCCTCGGTGCCATCCTTTACCCCGATTTCGAATTGCTCGATTTCTACGGGCCGCTGGAGATGTTCGGTTCGACCGGACATGGACTGAAGATAGTGACGATTGCCGAGCAGGTCGGGCCGGTCCGCTCGGTGCAAGGCCCCTGCACCGTCGCCGATTTCGATTTCGCCACCGCGCCGATGCTCGATCTGATTCTGCTGCCCGGCGGGATTGGCACCATGGAACAACTGGGGAACGCCGCGATGTGCGTCTTCCTGCAGACCAGGGCCGCGCAGGCCGAGGTCGTTATGTCGGTGTGTTCCGGTTCGGCCATCCTCGCCCGCGCCGGCCTGCTCGATGGCCGACGTGCCACGTCGAACAAGCTGTTCTTCAATCTCGCGACGTCTCAGAGCGACAAGGTGGAGTGGGTGGAGCAGGCGCGCTGGGTGGAAGACGACAAGTTCGTGACCTCCTCAGGCGTCTCGGCCGGCACCGACATGGCGCTCGGCGTCATAGCGAAACTCTATGGTCGCGCCCACGCCGAGCAGGTGGCGGTGATGACCGAGTACGAGTGGCAATCCGACGCGACGCGCGATCCGTTCAGCCAGTACGTCAACCAGGGGAATATTGAGGAGTACCTGGCCTTGCTGGGTCGGGGGTGAGGACTGGGGCTGGAAGACATCTGGTGGGCGGGTAGAGCCAGGCTCCCGCCTCATCAGAGGCGGCTAGCCCGTGGGCACCCGCGCATCGGGATTCGATGCCCATCGGGATTCGATGCCCGGGATTCGATGCCGGATTCGATGCCTGTCCTGGATCGGGATTCGATGCCTGCCCGGGATTCGATGCCTGTCCTGGATCGGGATTCGATGCCGGGATTCGATGCCTGTCCTGGATTAGCTCCCTTAACGGGTATCTGGCGCTGCCGGCGCGCCACCGCTAGAAGAGGCCGCACAGTCGACACCGGTCAAGGTGCGACAATTTGTCGCATCGTTATCCCCCGACGAATGGGATTCAATGGCGCCCTTGTTTTGATAGGGGCTCACAGAATGCACCACTGCCATCGACGCGCAATCATCCCCCTCGTGCTCGGCACGGCACTCAGTATTCCGTCGCTCGCCGCCACGCCAGCCGACGAAACCATCACCATCGTCGCGAGCCCGGTAATCGAAGCGAATCGGGTCGACAATCAGGGCAGCCTGAGCACGGTGGTGACCGAGACCCAGATTCGCGATCTCAACGCGGTGGACGTGCCTGCGGCCTTACGCCGAACGCCCGGCGTCACGATTTCGCGATTTAATCCCGTGGGGTCGTTCGGCGGGGATGAAGGTGGCTCGGTCAATATTCGCGGGCTTGGCGCTAGCAGACCCGGCGCCGAGATTAAGACCTACGTCGACGGCGTGCCCTTTTACATGGGCGTCTGGAGCCATCCCCTGATGGACCTCCTGCCCCTTAACGGCATGGCCGAGGTCGCCGTGCATAAGGCGCCCCAGCCGCAACGCTTTGGCAATAACTTCGGCGCGATCGAGTTATCGCCCCGTACCGCCCGTCAGGCTACGCCGACCGCCAACGGCCGCGTCTCGGCGGGCAGTTTTGGCACGATCATTGAGCAAGCCGACCTCAGCGGAAAACTGGGTCCCTTTGATTATTCGCTTGCGCAGGGCTATGCCCGCTCCGACGGCCATCGCGAGGCTGCTGACGGCGAACTGGTCAATATGCTGGCCAGCGGCACCTGGCACCTCAATGAGATGGTGTCGCTGGGAATTACTGTGTTGCATATGGATAACAGCGCGTCTGACCCGGGTCAGGAGGGACAACCCGCTACTCGTACCGGTCGTTACGACACCCAAGGCACGCTGGCCGTCGCGACGCTGGCCGCTGCGACCGATCTGGTTCAGGGCTCGCTAAAAATCTATGGCAACACCGGCGACGGTGACTGGTACCAGCAACCCGGGCTTGATGGCGACACCCTGACCCGCTTCACCATGGCGGGCGTGCGCTGGAGTCAGAGTCTGACGCCGTGGCAGGGAGGCGAGATCCTGTTTGGGCTGGACTACGACACCGTAACCGGCGAGGTTGATTTCAACCGCATCGCGCCCGCGCCGCAGGCGCGCTTCAACGGCCCCACGCTGCAACTGGTCTCGCCGCATCTGGCGGTCAGTCATACGATTGAGCTTGGCGCGGGCTGGACGCTGGTACCTTCGGCTGGCTTTCGGCACTACGAGCACAATGTGTTCAAGAGCGCGACTGCACCGCATGCTGGCGTGCTGCTGCGTTCTGAAAAACTGGAGTTTCGAGGCAACGTAGCGCGCGGCCTGACGTTTGCGGGCATTGATGCGGCTGTGCTGTCCAGTCTGATCCCGCCGCTGGGCGATTCATGGAAACAGCTGAAACCAGAGCAGATGGACCACATCGAGTTTGGCGCCAGCTATCGGCCCTGGGCGACAACCACGCTGGACCTCGCACTGTTTCGCGACTCACTGGAGGACCGCTACCTGTTTGGCTTCCCGCCGGCGGTCAGCGCGCCAAGTTTTGTCAATTTGGGCAAGTACCGGATTCAGGGCATGGAAGCCAGCCTGCAACAGGCGATCACCGACCATTGGACCGCATTCATAGGCTTTACGTGGCTAGACCCTTCGCTTGAGAACCTGCCTTACGCCCCGCGCGAAACGCTCGTCATTGGCACAAACGCACGCTATGGCCGGTGGCGCTTGAGTCTGGACGGCCAGTATCAGGCTGAAATGTACGTGCTCAATCGCGCCCGCGCGGCTGGCGCGCTAAACACCGCCCAAGTCGACAGCTTTCCGGTACTGAATGGTCGAGTAGGCTACGCGCTGCCGACTCTGGGCCCGCGGGGTGAAATCTTCGTGGCAGTAGAGAACCTCTTTGATCGGGATTACGAGTTCCGTCCGGGCTATCCCATGCCCGGCGCTTCCGCGCAGGCCGGCATCAATGTCAGCTTCTAGGCCCGTTGCGTGGGTTCACAAGCTGGCGCTGTGGGGCCTGCTCTGCATGGGCGGTGTTGCTTTTGCACAGACCCCAACGGACGACGTCAGCCAGCGTTTGAAACAGGAGTTCGATACGCCAGATAGCCCGCTTCAGGTAGATCGTGTGGCGGTGATGGACCAGTGGGCCATCGCTAGTTGGGTGCAGGGCGAGCGTGGTGGGCGCGCCCTCCTGCGCTCGCACCACGAGCAGTGGCACATCGTACTCTGCGGCGGCGACCCGCTCACCGAGGCCAACAGTCTGGTCGAGATGGGCGTCCCCCGCGAATGGAGCGAGGCCCTCGCCCGCAAGGTGCGGGAAAACGAGCAAAGCCTTAGTCCTGCGCGGCGCGCGCTGTTCGGCAGTTTCAAGACAATTGTGCAGATGGATGCCCACGGCGCGGACCCGAAAGTTCCTTAAGGTGGTGGATCGCGGGCGACGAGCTGCGTAAATCGCAGCGCTGCGCTCGTGTTTTTGCTAGCCGAGCGATATACGCAAGTGTCTGACCACGTCCTCCTGCGCCTCGGCCGTCAGACCTATCCACAGCGGTAAACGCAGCAGCTGCTCCCCGACCCGATCGGTTACCGCAAGACTGCCGTGGACCCGCCCGAACTGGCGGCCCGCCGGTGATGAGTGCAGCGGCACATAGTGGAAGACCGCGTTGACGCCGGCCGCGCGCAAACCCGCCAGCACCTGCTGCCGGTCGAGGTGCGGCGCAAGCACCACGTAATACATGTGGGCGTTGTGCTCGCAGTCGGCGGGCACCACCGGCCGGCGCAGCAGGCCGGCGGCTTCCAGCGGCGCGAGCAGCGCGTGGTATCTCGCCCAGATCGCGAGCCGCGCGGCGGTGATGGTTTCAGCTTCCTGCAACTGCGCCCACAGGAAGGCCGCCACCAGTTCACCCGGCAGATAGGACGAGCCCACGTCCACCCAGGTGTATTTATCCACCTGGCCGCGGAAAAACTGGCTGCGGTTGGTCCCTTTTTCGCGGATGATTTCCGCCCGCTGCGCATAGTCCGGCGTCTTGACCAGCAACGCCCCACCTTCGCCACAGGTGACGTTCTTGGTTTCGTGGAAAGAGTAGGTGCCGAAATCCCCGATGGCGCCCAGCGCCTGCCCCTTGTAACGCGCCATCACCCCTTGGGCCGCGTCTTCAATCAGCAGCAGATTGTGACGACGGGCGATGTCTTGCAGGGTGTCCATGTCGCAGGCCACGCCGGCGTAATGCACCGCCACGATGGCGCGGGTGCGGTCGGTGATCGCCGCCTCGACCAGGGTTTCGTCCAGATTGCAGGTGTCGGCCCGGATGTCTACGAACACCGGCACCGCGCCACGCAGCACGAAGGCGTTCGCGGTGGAGACAAAGGTGTAGGACGGCATGATCACTTCGTCGCCCGGCCCGATGCCGGCCAGCATGGCGGTCATTTCGAGCGCCGCCGTGCAGGAGTGGGTCAGCAGAGCCTTGGTCGCCCCGGTCTGTGCTTCGAGCAAGCCGTGACATTTGCGCGTAAACGCACCGTCGCCGGATAACTGTGCGTTGGCGTAAGCCTCGGCGATGCAGGCCGGTTCCTGACCGGTGACATAGGGCTTGTTGAAGGGAATCACGGGCCGGGCAAATCCGTCAGGCTGGGGGGGTTTTTTAATCCTACGCGGTGACGTCGAAAAAATCGCCCGTGCGGGATTACGCGTGCAGTCCCCGCGGGTTGTGGCCGCAAGCCCCCTGCTTACGGCGTCGCTGAACCGGGCGCCTCTGGCCGTAGACAGAACAGGAACAGGCGTTGCGTGTTGTTCACGTCCCCGAAACTCACGCGCGGATGGGTGTAGGTATAGGCGGCGATCTGCTCGTAGTCGCCGAACTGCGTCAGCATGGTTTTAGAGAGCGGCTTGTAGGTATCGCTCACCAACACAAAGGGCGGTGCCTCGCGCCGGATGGTCGAAAAAATGCCGTCGGGAAACGCCGGATCGTTCTCCTGAAAGAACTTGAAGCTCGCCCTACCCGCATAGCCGCTGAATCTGAACCCATTGTGATCGCCAACCACCGCCGCCCCGCCGGTGATACTGGTAATCGCCTCTCCAATCTCGGCCGCACCCCGTTCTCGCGGGTAGTCTGCAAGCCGGATCACGCCGAGGACGATGGTCAGCGCAAAAATCCCGCCGACCGCAACCGTCACCAGACGAGCGGCGCCTGATTTTCGGAGCAGTACCAGCGCCAGCATCACGCCACCCGCGATTGACAACAATCTGACCGTGGCTTCGGGTATCTGCCAGAACGGCACGACGCGCCACATGCCCCTGAACGATGACGCGAGGGACGCAGCCTCGACGGCCAGTCCCATCACGACAAGAAAAGCCGCGACGCGGGCAAAGGGCTGACTGGCGTGCTGATTGGCCCGGCTGGCAATTACAACCGATAGGTAGATCAGCGCCGGAACCACGGGCACGCACTTCTTCCAGTACACGAGCGGCGCGTTGCCAAGCCACAGCACGCTGATGGCCAGCAGGAAAACACATAGCCGAGCCGGCAAATCTAGCTGCCGGTAGGTACCCAGCCCCAGCCCGAGCGCGACCACCAGCAAGAAACCGGCGCCCGGCAGGTAGACGTCAAGGTTTTTGGGGAGCGTAATGCCCGTCGCAGCGAGATAGCCCGGCAAGGTCCAGACGTATGGCTTCACGCTGGTCAGGACTTCGCGGCTGTAGCGAAGCGCATCAAGGAATCGTTATTTAACCTGCGCCCGTTGCCACGGTTGACTCAGCCTCCAGACACCGGCATCGACGATGAAATGCCACATGACGAGGCCGAGTTCAGCACCCATCATGAACATGAGCGCACCGCCCCACAGCTCATGGTCGCGGGTTAACCAGATCACCAGCCACCCGAGGACCGCACCCGTGCCGAGCAACAGGAGGCTCTGACGCGCGCCGTACCTGCTGCCCGATGCGGAAAAGTACATGAACACGAAATACTGCAAGGCATGCGCCACGGCGTAGCCGAGCACCGCCTTGGCATAGGAATCAAAGAGGAAGGTCGGCAGCCAGAACAGGACGAGCATCAACAGGTAGACGAGAGTCAGCGCGCTGTCCCGCCGTCGGTAGAGGCCCGCATATACCACCGCGAGCACGGCGAGCCCGTAGAGGACGAGGCCAGCGCGCCAGGACAGCACAGCATAGCTCCCGAGCGCTGACTTGAATTCCGGGAGCACCGCGTGGGCGCCCAGAATCGCACCGACTGGCGCCAGATGAAAAGCGACCCGCTCGGCGGTGCCCAGCGGCTTCGCGTTTTGGCTCAGACAGATGAAGGACATCAGGCCGAAGTTCTGACGTCCGTAGTGAAATAATAGCCAGGCGTGGTAGAAAATCGTCAGATAAACCACGCCTTCCTTGCCTAAGGTCTGGGTGAGCATGCCGCACAGGATGATCATCGCGGCTGGAAAATAGATGTAGAACGGCTTATGCCGGCTGATGTGGTCGCGATAGTCCCGATCGAGATAGAAAAAGCTCGTCAGCGCGATGTGCATCGTGCTGAGGATCAGCAGGAAGGTCATTAACTGTTTGACCGTTTGCGGAAGCGTAGCGGCGCTGTAGGCGTAGTAGGTGGGAAAGAACAGGATCGGCACCAGCGTCACCGCGATCATCACGGCCAGAAAATAGCTGCGCTCAAACTGCCCGCCCTCTGGTGTTTGTACCCTAACGCCGCCGTTGCCCGGTCTGGCGCTCTAACGGAGGTGACCCGTCTCTATCTGACCCGACATTTACCCTTCCTCGTAATAGCCCGGGTTCCGGGCAGTTCGTCAGTCGCGCGTTGCGCCGGACGCGCCGTAAGCACTACGCACCTTGCCGTTGAACGGCTTAAAAGTACAGAAAATGACTCAGCCTGGCGCACGCTCCCCTAGCGCCGCGCGCATTCCATGAAGCAGTGAGTATAAGGAATCCAGCGTTTGTGTCGGACCGTGCTTCGACAGACGGGGAGGATTGTCTCCACCAGCGCGCGGTATCCGGCTTCGTCGCGTACGTTGCGACCACGGTCCGCCTTGATCAGCCAGCGCGCCACCGGATTCTGGCCCGGCACCAGACAGGGATCGACCGTTACCAGACGGCCGCTGTCCACCAGCGCTCGGTTCGCCAGCGCGAGCACTGCGCGCGCTTCCGCATCCGCGAGATGGTGCAGCACCCCGGACATCACCACGAGATCGAAAGACGGCAGGTGCTCAAGGGTCGCCTCTGTCAGCAAGTCAGCAAAAAAATGGCCGCGCGCGCCGTGTTTACCACGGGCATGCTCGATATAGGTTGTACTGGGGTCGAAGCCCCAGTACTCGACCGCGGGCAGGTGGTCGAGCAGATCTGCTGGCCCACAACCGATATCAAGCAGGCGCATCCCGGCCATTGGACGGATGTCACGCAGCACAAATTGTCGCCAACCCTCGTTCGCACCCATAATTCGCTGAAACGCGGTGTAGACCGCGGGGTGGGAAAGGACGCGACGGATCCCGGTGGTGATTTGGGTCATCAGCGACGGCCCGTTCGTGGCACGCCAGAATCCTGACGCTCTCGCGTGAGGCGGCAATCGATCAGGGGCTGGACGGCGGCAGGCAGCAGGCGGAAGCCCTCGTGCAAGCGCGTGCTGACGAGCAAGCCCGCGAGAGACCTCAGCCAGCTTGGTCGTCGCGCGGCGAATACGGGGTCGCTGACTACCCGTTCGAGCACCCGTGACAGCAAGCGGGTATCGAAGGCAAGTCGGACGTGCGGCAGGTCGCGACAGGCCCGGCGCACGACGGGCACGGTAATCCAGTTCAGCGAGTGCCAAAGGCCCGCGCCGTCCGTCGCGCGCTCGACAAACTCGATGCGCCGCCGAAAAGCGCGATGCGTCCAGCGCTTGCCGCCCAGAATCGGGATGTTGAAATGCGGCTCGTAGGGGAAGAGGTAATTCGGGCAGGTGAAACAGTAGGCTGCCCCCTCCCTCAGGCTGGCCGCGATGCGTTGCAGCGCCAACCGAACATCCGCCACGTGCTCCATCACGTTGACGGAGAAGGCGAGGTCGAAGTCGCCGACAGAACTCAATGACTCAACCGGGGTCGTCAGTATCCGCGGGACGTTACCGGCGCGCTCCGCGACCTCGAGCACACGCGCCTGCAGGTCGCGAAACGCCGAAAAACCGGTCCCCACCGGCTCGAGGGCGGTTACCCGATAGCCCTCGCGCTGCAACTGGCAACTAACGAGCATCAGGCCGGCGCCAACCTCAAGCACCGCCGCCCCCGGAGCAAGGGAGGCAAGCTGGGGCGCCAGCCAGTGCCGGGCGAACAGCGCCTCGCGCGCAAACACCTCAAACAGCGGCAACCGCGCCGGCGCGTTACGTGCTAGTACCGCGCGCACCTCCGCCAGCCAGACCTCGATTTCCGCCATGGCGGTCACCCTAGCGCGCGCCGAGCGCAACACCAGCAATGATAAGAAGCATCCCAAACACACGGGTCGCGTTCAGGGTCTCCCCGAAAACCCACACCCCGGCCAAGGCCACAAGCAGCACGGTCACGCCCACGTAAACTGGAAACGCGACCGCGAGCGGTTTGCGCTCTACGACAAAGAACCAGGCGATCGAACCGGCGACAGCCGAGAGATAACCCGACAGAATGTAGGGATCCCAGACATAGTGCCAAGCGCGGGTGAACATGCTGGCGCCGGGCGCGAGTTGTTCGGCGAGTTCCCGGACTCGCCATCGCGTAATCAATTGCCCGTAAACCGCAAAAAGTACGGTTGGGGCTATGCTCAGTAGAAGATTCAAACGCGTCTTTCCTCGGCCTCTGGTACTAAGTCTGTTCTTAATGCCGGCATTCTGGTTTCCATCTGAGCGCGTTGCCAACTGCGCCCAAACCATCAATCAAGACTGCCCGCTTGTTCCCGTACGCTCGGTAAATACGTGAGCCGATGTCAGGGCGACCACCGGGTGCCATAGTGGCGGCTCGCCGTGTTTCGCTGGTAGCCCTGTTTGCGTCACTCGACCGCAAGTTCGAGACGGGCAAGCACGTCAGCGAGACGACCATCAAGTTCAGCGGGGCTCTTGGCGGTTACGACCACGTGCCCATACCGGTCTCGCCCCTCTGTAAACGCAGGTACTTGCGACCCGGACGGCAAGTCCAGAGACAATTCGACCAGCCACGGTTCTGCGCGGAGGGTCGGCATCGCGTCTTGGTTATAAACTAGCCGTCCACCCGACGGGTCGCCCAAAACATGTACACCTGCGCAACCTACGTTCCATGCGCCGAGCGCGGGCAACAAATTCAATGCGTGCAAAATCAACAATTGTGTGACATCGGCCCCTGTCGCAGCCGAGACGAGTTGCATCAGTCCATTGCCGCCGGTGCGCGTCGATGCTTCAAGCAATACTGGGCCATCGCGCGTCATCACGACGTCTGCATCGAACGGCCCGGTCGAATAACCCAAGTGCTGGAATAATCGGCTGAGGTCTCGGCAAATTTCTGCCTGCGCCGCAGGGGAAACATGGGTGGGGGTGCGGTGGCCCACGGTAGCGACCAGCGGTGCTTCTGCCGTCAGCCGATCGGTAATCATGACGGCGGCTATCTTTCCGTCCTGCATCCAGCCCTCGACCGTATGCTGACTCCCGTCCAGCACCGCTTCCACGATTGCAGCACCATCCAGCGATGCCGCTTGCGCAATGCCTTGGACACGCGATAGCTCGCCCTTGTCGCGCACGATCCGAATCCCGCGCGATCCGCTGGCCCGCGCCGGCTTCACGATCCACGGTCCGGTCGCAGGGGAGCTGCCATCCGACGACCATTGCGGCGTCGGCAGCCCCATGGCTTGCTGCGTCTCGCGGAAGGCGAGTTTGGACAGCAGCGCCCGAGTCGCGAACACAGGCGGCGCGATAACGCCCAGACGAGCACCGATTTCAGCCGCGGTCTCCACGGCGACATCCGATGCAGCCGCAATGACGCCGTCAATTTTCTCCTTCACCGCGATGTCGAACACCGCCTGAAGGTCACGAATATCGACGTTATAGCTCCGGTGCGCCAGCGCATGGCCCGGATTGTCTGGTCGGTTATCGAGCGTGATAACGCGTGCGCCAAGTTCAATGCAGCGTCTTATCACCGGGACTTGCTGCACGGAGGCCGCCAGCACCAGTAATACGCGCCCCTTGATCGAGCGCTCAGCGCTCATCTGCGATACGCCAGCGCTTGCGCACGCCGGTCAGGATGCGGTGGCTGCGTGCCACGTACAACAGAATGGTCGCCAGACCTGCCACGAGCATCGTCGACTGGATGCCAATCATGAGCATCAAACTAGCCCAGCCGGGGATCACGCCATCGGTTGAGATCCGCAACCACAGCACATACACCAGCGACGCCAGCGTGACGACAAAAAACAGGACGCCGATTCCCATCATGGCCATCACCGGCAAGCGGGAGTGGCTAAGCGCCAAATTGGCGGCAAGCCTCAGCGAGCGTGAGAGGGTGTAACCCGAACGTCCTTCGCGGCGCGGAACGTGCGTGACGGGCACATTTATGCGATTTGCCGTTGCGTCCAGCAGCGCAGCCGTGAGGTAGGTATGGCTGCCGGCCTCCTCCAGCGCGTCATCAGCCACGAAGCGCTTCATTGCCCGGAGGCTCGTGAGCACGAAGTCGGAGGGCAGGTCGAACAAGCGTCGAAGCGTGTGGTCAACGAGCGCGCCGCCGAGGTTGCGGCCTGCCGCATGATGCTTTTCATCGTAGGCACCAATCACGAGATCGGTACCCGCATCAACCGCTGCGATCAGCGCAGGAAGGTCTGCCGGTCGATGCTGTCCATCGTCATCCATGGTGATCACGGTGACCACATCATCCGGCAAGGCAGCCATGCCACAGAGCAGGGCGCCGTGCTGGCCGACATTCCGCGCAAGACGAAGAGCCCTTACGCGAGGGCCGTGCCTGCTACAAAGCGATTCCAACGCGCGCCAGCACGCGCCTTCATCGGGTGAGGCATCATCGACGAGCATCACAAGCGTGGACTTACCGGCCTCGTCGAGTGTCGTCAGGATGCCATCGACCAGCGATGTGATCGTGCCCGCAGAGCGGTAGCAGGGAATCACCACGCCGACCCGTGTGTTCACGCGGCGTCTCTTCGACGTAAACCGATTCCCTTGTAGTCACCCCAGCCGGCCTTAGGGCCTCCCAAGCTGAGGAGCTTTTCTCCTATCCAGTGTGCGGGCTGCGTGAGCAAGTTCGGCCATTCGACGGGCGCAATCACGAACCTGACCGGCCAAAAATGTAATTCCACCCGATGGGTGACCTCAAAGCCGTTCGCTTCGAAAATCTGGAGTACCTCTTCAAGAGACAGATCGAGCACGCGGTGCAGGAATCCGGCGTGGAAAGGTTCGACCATCGCTACAGTCGCCCCGGGCCGTAACGCGCGATGGATCCGTGAGATCGCATCTGCAAGCGCAGTGCCGTCAACGCAGGCGGCCGACAGACAGCCGAGCACCGTCGCGTGGTCGTAGGCGGCGATATCTTCCAGTTCGAAAACCGAAAGCACTCGCGTATCGATAGGCATGTCGGCGTTGAGTTGACGAGCAATCTCGACCACCGCTGGCGCAAAATCAAAACTCGACACCCGCGCGCCGCGTCGCACAAGGTGACGCGATAGTCGACCTGTGCCAGCACCCACATCCAGCACATGGGTTCCTGCGAGGTCGGGTAGAACCTGGTCGATAAATGCAAACTGGTCGCGCTCCAGCAAGGTGTTCAGATTGCGGTTCGTGAACATCGAGATAGCGCTATCTCGATAGTCGCTGACCTTGCTATCCCAGAAATCTGGTTTGCTGTAGACCGTTTCGCGGCTGGCGCGGTTGCGGAGGAGTTTTTGTAGTCGCGAAATCATCGGGCCTTCCCCAGTGAATGGACGGCATCGATTACGCAGGACTGCTCTTGCTCGGTCATTGAGGTAGACATGGGCAAGTTCAGTACGGCACGCGCGACTGACCACGCGTTGGTCGCCGTCTCAGGGGCGACGATGCTGGTAAAGCTAAAGCCGGTATCGATACCCTTCCGCGCCAGTGCGCGATGCACTTCAAGCTTGTTTCCACGCACGTAGATCGGGAAGCGAATGACTGCGCCCGGCTGTTCAACATGCGCGTGTTCTACCCCGAATTCGGCGCCGTCCTGAATGGCACGGCGGTAGCGCTCCAGGATGGCGGCGCGCCGCTTCAGAATGGCTGGCAACTGGCGCAGTTGGCGCAGCAGGATCACTGCCTGCCACTCTGCAAATTCTTTGCTATAGAAGCCATTCGGTTGGCTGGCCAACACACCGTTCTCGGCAGTGAACCGCCCGCGGAGGGCGAAATTCAAGCCGTAGAACAAGCGATAGAACAGCGGCCGCGTGCCAAGCGCCAGCATAAGGCCCCCGAGCAGGACCTTGAATTTCTCGAACAGCGCAAAGGGTTTCAGATCGAGCGCAGACTGGCGGATGAGCCGGTCAGACAGCGCGTGATCGTTCGTCGCCGCGAATCCGCCCTTGGGCGGCACATGGAGTAGTTTCGAGCAGTCGAACGAACCAAAACAGGCCAGCCCGAAACTGCCGACTGCTTGCCCATCAATTGTTGCGCCAAAGGCGGCCGCAATATCTTCCAGCACGATGGCCCCTGCGTTCGCCGCCTCGGTCACCAGACCGCGGATGTCGCAGGGGTAACCGTACTGGTGGGTGGCGATAACGATATCACCGGCACGCAGACTTCCTCTGAGATCCGCCGGCGTCAAATTCACGCCGCCAGCGCCATGCTCGAGCGGTACCACCTCACGCCCCGCGAGACGCGCAGCCTCTGCAACGGCCGAGCAGGTGTAGGCGGGCATCACGACGCGCCCGTTGGGGGAAGTTTCCCCGAGCGCGCGAAGAAGCAGGTAAAGCGCGCCCCGGCCCGAGGGTGTGAGCAGAACGTGTTGGCTGCTCAGCACTTTGCTGAGGCGGTCTTTCGCCTCAGCGACTGCTGCGCCAGATTGGGTAGATCCAGCGCAGGCAGCCAGCAGGGTCAGGACCCCAAAATTCGGCGAGTACCGTGCAATCATCTTTTAGACGTCTTTGCTTTCAGAAAGAAAGCCAACCGTTGGAAAAAAAGCGCGTTCAGCGGGTTGGCTTCGGCCGCAGCCATCGCGCTTTTGCAAGCGTGACCGGGTCTGCTTCGCTATCGCCCCAGGGCACCGATGATATCGTTCATGTCGAACTGAAGCCAAGCCAGAATAATCCGGCATGGGCCTGCAAGCCCTGTGCATGATCGCCAGGCAAACCCAAGGCCGCGGGGCGCTCGAAACCCGTTTTTAGCGAGCTTATAGAGGGGTAGAAAGGGGCGACCCCTGACCGGCTGAGCCAGGCATCTGCGAGCGGCATCCGCCATGAGGCAGCTCAAAAAACCCCATCATCCTCACCTCAATGCGCTTCCTGGCCGGCGCGCCAGGCGGTGAATCGGGGTCCTCAAACACGCTGTGGCACATGAAGCCGGCGCGGCCATCGTCGACGGCGTGAGCGGTTCTCAGCGGCAGGGCCTGACGGGGACGCATCCGCGGGAAGTACAGCCAGCGGTGCCGGGGCGAATGACGCATCACGTCGCTTTCGCCGGTGCGCGCCGGGTAGTTGCGGTCCATTCAGGAGCGGCGACGCCGCGATAATCCCGGCGCGTTCGCCAAGGCCAATCGCGGCGCACGCGCCGCTCCCACAGGGATGGCCAATCGCCTCGCCCGCCCCAGTGGGAGCGGCGTGTCAATCTGGGACAGGCATCGATTGACAGGCCGTCAATCTGGGACAGGCATCGATCGAGGCGGCAATCTGGGACAGCCACCATCCAGAGTCGCGCTGCGCTAACGCTCCCACAGCAGCAAACCCGCCAGCGCAGTCTCCATCACCAGAAACACCCACGGCCAGCGCCCGGCGCGCTCAAGACCGAAGCTGACCACCCGGCCAGCGGCCATCCCGAGCAGAGCAACCGCGACTGCCAGCAACACGCCCGAACGAAGCCCGACATCCTGCGCCGCGACGGCGAGCAACACGGCGATCGCAATGCCAAACCCGCCGTACACCGCCCGCACTTCGTTGCGGGCGTCTGCGGTCTCGGGCACGAGTTTGACGAACGAGACCACGAATTGCGGGCGCACCAGAGCGCAGACACCCATCCCCAGAAAGAACACCACGTTGATCCAAATGCCGATGCTCATCGCCGGTCGCTCTCTGATTGTCCCTGCGCCCCCACCTCAGCCCTCGCCAGCCTTACCCCACTGCGGCTTGCGCTTCTCCAGAAACGCCGCAATGCCCTCATCCAGATCGCCGTTGGCGACGGTGAGAATCTGGTTGCGGTCTTCCATCGCGATCGCCGCGTCCAGGTTCTGGGCGTCGACGCTGGCCCAGAAGGCTTCCTTGGAAAGCCGCAGGCCAAGCGGCGCGGTGGCGACCATGTCATCGGCAAGGGCGCGCCCGGTGGCCACCAACTCAGCCTCGGGCACCACATCGCTCACCAGTCCCAGACGCAGAGCGCGTGCGGCGTCGATGAAGCGTCCGGTATAGAGCAGTTCGGCGGCGTTAGAGGTGCCGATTAGCCGCGGCAGGTGATAGCTCGTTCCCATCTCACAGCCGGACAAGCCAATCTTGATGAACGCGCAGTTCATCTTGGTGCCCTCGGCGGCAATGCGCACATCACAACCGAGCGCGATCGAAAAGCCGCCGCCGGCGGCGTGGCCGTGCAGCAACCCGATGATGGGCTGTGGCGCGCGACGCATCTTCATCACCAGACCAGAGAAACTGCGCTGGCTTTTCATGCCTTCGTCGGCGTTGCGCATGGGATTGCGCTCGGGATCTTTCATGTCGAGGCCGGCGCAGAACATGCGGCCTGCGCCGCGCATCACCACCACGCGCACCTCGTAGTTGGCTTGCAGACTGTCGAAGTAATGATTCAGTTCCTCGACCATTCGGCGTGAAAGCGAATTCAGTGCATCGGGTCGATTGAAGATCAGCCAATCGACCGGGCCGTCTTTTTCTACCAGCAGTGTCGTGTAGTTCATGTTGATGCTCTCGAGTTGTCCAAGGTTATTCGCCCTTCAGCGCCTTCATGAACATGCCCTTGTCGAAGTAGTCGCGCCAGAAACTGATTTTGCCGTCGACCACTTCAAATACGCCGCTTACCGGCAGCGCTACCGGCTTGCCGTTCATGACGAAACGGTCGATGCGTTCGTTCATCACCACCTTGTCGCCGGCGGCCTGGCGCAGCACTTCAAACTGTACCGGCTCATTGCCGGCAACGATGGGGGCCAGGAACTCGCGCATTTTCTCGCGCCCGCGCATGTCGCCCAGCGGCACGTTGTCGTAGTAGCAATCGTCGGTCACCAGCGCGAGCGCGCCGTCCAGATCCTTGCGATCGAAGGCCGCCATGAAGGCGTTGACCACCTGTTCTGCATTCATCTCGAACTCCCCGGGTTAAATGGATAGCGCTGGCGACTATACGACGCGGGCCTAGGGAGAGAGAAAGATTTCTGGAGAAAAATTTCTGGGACAGGCACTGTCTTATCGGCACTGGCACTGTCTTTTCAGCACTTTCTTATCTGGGACAGGCATCGTCTTATCGGGAACCAGCAGCCGCAGCAAAACCGCTGCCTTCCGCGCGCCGTGTTCAGCCGCCCACGACCTTGACCTCCCCCCGTGCACGCGGTGGCGCCAGCAATTCATAGCCCGGAAAGCCGCCCTCAAGCTCGCGATAGCACGTCTCGTTGTAACGCTTGAATCCGCCGGTATAGACCATGAAGACCCGCGGCTTGCCGGGAATATTCGCGCCGGAATACCAGCTTTTCGTGGTGAGCGCGCCGGGCCTGCGCTGGGCGTAGCGCAGGGTCTCCTCGCGCCATTGTTCCTGCGACGCAGGTAGTGGATGGAGCAGCGGGCGACCGTGCTGGTCCAGCCACTCGATGGTGTCGAAAATGAAGTCCACCTGCTGCTCGGCCAGCGTCGCCATATTCGAAAGCACCGAGGGCGACATGGCGCTGGAGGGCAGAAAGAGATTGGGGAAGCCGTGCACCATGGTGCCGAGATAATTCTGCGGGCCGTCGGCCCAGTCGTCTTTGATCGAACGCCCGCCGACGCCTGAAATGTCGATCGCAAACACCGGCCCGGAGATGGCGTCGAAGCCCGTGGCATACACAATCACATCGAGCGGGATAGTCTCGGCCGAGGTTCTGATCCCTTCGGGCACGATCTCTTCAATAGGCGTCTCCGGCAATGAGATAAGACGCACGTGGGCTTGATTGAAGGTTTTGAGGTACACATCGCTCTGACACGGCCGCTTGCCGCCGTAGGGATGATCCCAGGGCACGAGATGGTCTGCGGTCCACGCGTCGTTCACCTGCTCCCGCATCTTCTGGCGGAGGAAGTCTGAAATCGCGGCGTTCGCTTCGGGTAAGTACGCATCCCGGAACGCCAGTCCGATGTACTTGCCGTCCCAGGCTGCCTGCAATACGCGCTCACGTTCGGCCGCGGCGAGGTCATAGTACCGCTGGTCGCCCATACGCAGCGGAGTGTGGCCACCAAAGGTCTCGCGGAAGGCGCGGCGGATGGCTTGCGGATCTTCGCGCAGCGCCGCGACCAGATTTGGATCCATCGGGCCCGCAGCGGTGGGGGTGACGTAGTTGGCAGTGCGCTGGAAAACGTAAACCTCGGCCGCGAGCTTCGCGATTTCCGGAATGACCTGCACGCCTGAGGATCCGGTGCCGATCACACCCACCCGCTTGCCGCGCAGATCGACGCTGCCGTCTTTGGGCCAGCTGGAGGTGAAGTAGGCCTCGCCCGCGAAGTCCGACACGCCCTTGATGTCCGGCGCCTTCGGGTCCGACAGCGCGCCGATGGCGAGCACCGCATACCGGCACACGATCGTCTCACCCGCAGAGGTCTGCACCGACCACCAGCCCGTGTCTTCGTCGTAGCGGGCCGCGATCACCCTGGTGTTGAAAGTGATGTCCTTCAACACCTCGCAGCGCTCGGCCACAAAGCGGAGATACCGCTGAATCTCGTGCTGCCCCGCGCAGGCGTCGGACCAGTCCCATTCGCGCACGACGTCGTTGTTGAAGAAATACGCGTAGTTGTAGCTCTCCACATCGCAGCGCGCCCCTGGATAGGCGTTCCAGTACCAGGTACCGCCCACATCAGACCCACGCTCGAAGCCGCGCACGCTGAGCCCGCGCTGGCGTGCCTGCCACAGGGCGTAGATCCCGGCGAAACCGGACCCGACCACCACCACGTCGCAATCGGGTTGGGCTTTCGTGCTGTGATTCTCGGTCATATCGTCTCTCGCAAGTGTCTGGGCAGGCCGTTGGGCGGCGTGGGTTTGGGAGCGGTGATTCGCCGCGTTGGGTTGCGTGAGTATAGGCGCTGAGCTTGATCGGTTGAGGTTGCCGAGCGTTGCCGTTCGCGGCTCAGTCTGTCCACGGACGGGAGCTAACTCAGGGGCGGGGCTAGAGGCAATTGAGACCGCCACGCCCGTCCATGCTTCGACAAGCTCAGCACGAACGGGGTTTAGGCCTTCAGGTCAGAAACTCCGCGGCAGAAATCCCGGGACACGAAATTCTGGGACATGCATCGACGTGCGCAAACCGTTCCCCTGAGTGAACTCCGGCAATTCCCGCAATTCCGGGACCGCAATTCCGGGACAGGCATCGACTTGCGCACGGCATCGAGGCGGCAATTCCGGGACTGTGAACTCCGGGACAGGCACCGACTTGTCTTGAGGTCGGTGTTCCGTTCGCCCTGAGCCTGTCGAAGGGCGTTCCGAAATTCCGGGACTGAACTCCGGGACAGGCATCGACTTGTTTTGAGGTCGGTGTTCCGTTCGCCCTGAGCCTGTCGAAGGGCGTTCCGAAATTCCGGCGAAATTCCGGGACTGGCATTGACCTGCGGACTGGCATTGACCTGCGGACTTGGATTCTCGGGAGCATCGACTGCCGGTGGTGCTCGAATTCGCGGCCCGTGCTGAGCGCACTGCCGCGCCCGTTCATGCTTCGACAGGCACGAACGGGCCTCAAACCGTTCCCCTGAGTGAACTACGGGATGAGTGAACTACTGGACAGGCATCAGTTTCTTTCCGCTCAGATTACCGTTCGCCCTGAGCCTGTCGAAGGGCGAGTGGTGGCACGAGATTTCGCAAATCCCGGGACAGGCATCAACTCTCTCGCGCTTACCCCAACATCGCCCGCAACCGGTACTTCAACACCTTACCCCCCACCGTCACCGGCAAGTCCTCCATCACGACCACGCGCTTCGGCGTTTCAAATCCTGCGAGCCGCGTGCGGCAGAAAGCGATTAATTCCGCTTCATCAATGACGCTGCCGCCGGCCGGCACGATCACCGCCGTCACCGCTTCGCCCCAGCGCGCATCCGGCAGACCTACCACCGCCGCGCGCGCAACTGAGGGATGCTGAACCAGCACCGCTTCCACCCGAATGCTGGAGACGTTTTCACCGCCCGACTTCACCACGTCCTTGTAGCGGTCGACCATGATGCGCAGGCCTTCTTCGTCGTACACGCACATGTCCCCGCTATGGAACCAGCCGCCACGAAATGCTTCAGCGGTCGCGGCCTCGTCGCGGAAATAACCCGCCGTCACGGCGGGCGAGCGATAGACGGCTTCGCCGGCAGCACCCGGTTGGTCATGCAGGGAGCGGCCGTCCTCGTCCACCACGGTCGACGCCAACATCGGCGAGGGGATCCCCACGTAATTGATTTCGGGCGCGGTGCGCCGGTATTTCTCGTTCCAGCGCGCGGGTCAGAAGCGATGGCAGGCAATGGCTTCGGTCTGACCAAAGATGCCCACCAACTCAACGCCGTTGCACAACTGCTGCCAGGTGTTGGCGAGCCCCGGACTCATCGCGGCCCAGCCAAACACAATCACGGACACGCGGCTGAAGTCGAAGGAATAGCGGGAGGATTCCACTTCGCGCGCGAGGTCGGTGAGCATCTGCGGCGAACCGCCCCACAGACAGGTCACGCCTTCGCGGGTCACGGTCTTGGCCACCGCCGCCGGCTGCGGGCGACGGCCCAGCACCACCCTGCCACCCGCCACGAAGGCCGACAGCACCTGCGCGTGGTCGCCCACGTGGTAGACCACCGGCAGGAATGAACAGGTCACCAAATCACATTCGCGCGGCAAACCGCGTGAATAGGACAGCGCGTGGCTGTGCGCCGCCATATAGCTGAAGGTGTGCGAAATCATCACGGCCTTGGGCATCGCGGTGGTGCCCGAGGTCAGCAGGATCTGCCAGATATCGTCGCCATGAATGCGCACCTCGGGCTCGGCCTCCGACGCGCCGGCGATGAAGTCACGAAAGCGCACAGCGCCCGCGGGCGGCGGCGTCGCGCCGTCATAGCTCGCCACCGGCGGCACCCCGGCATTGATGAAAGGCGCGCCTTTCTCCGCCCAAAGGTCGGCATCCACCAGGGCCACCCTCGCGTCCACATGCCGCAGCATGTGTTCGATAACGTCCGGCGCCATCATCGTGTTGATAGGCATCGCCACCAGCCCGGCCTTCGCAATCCCCAGCTTGCTGAGATAGGCCTCCACCGAGTTCTCGCAGAGCATCGCCACCCGATCGCCGCGCTCAAGACCCAGCGCCAGCAGCGCGTTCGCCAACTGATTGGCAATGCGGTCCGCCTGCCGGTAAGTCACGCTGGCGTAGAGCGGATCGTAGACGGCGTCTGCGGTGGCGCTGAGCGCGACCTTGTCCGGCTCGCTCCAGGTCATGCGTTCCAGCAGGTCGCCAACCGCAACGCGATCCCAGCGATTATCAGCGCGTCGGCCAAAGAGATTTTCTACGTCGAAAGACATCGGGCGATTCCAGTGAGGATTGGTGAAAGAAGCCATCAAGGCCGCGTGACGCGGACTGAGGCGGTGGTTCCCGCCACTATCGCGCGGTGGCGGGTTGGGCGACAAGGTGGCGTGGTGAAGTCTGGGACAGGCATCAAATTTGTTCGCGGCTTTCGGGACAGGCATCGAATTCGTTCGCGGCTTTCGGGACAGGCATCGACTTCGTTCGAGGCTTTCGGCCGGCTTTCGGGACAGGCATCGACTTCGGGCATGAATTCGGGGACAGGCATCGACTTCTTTGGCATCGACTTCTTTCAACTTCTCAACTGCGTTTTGGCAGCGAACAGTCGGCAGCCGAGCTGAGATGCCATCGCATCCGAGGATCAAGCGCATATGCGCCTGCGGCAGGGCGCGGCCCTGCACGCAACATCGGTTTTCATGGCCGCATCGCTGCGCGAAGCAGAAAACGGCGAAGCGGTGCAGGCTGCCGGCGTGTGGCTCCGGCCGCCGCGACCAGCCGACCGTTCAATGCGCGGCGCTGAGGATTTGCATGGGCTCCACCGCTCTGCAAAAATGCGAATCATTCTTATTAAAAATTTTCCGGCGGATACCTATGAGTCGTCCCCAAGCCCTCTTTCGCACCCTCGGCGCGGTCGCCCTCGCACTGTGCTTGCTGCCCGCCGCGCCGGCACTCGCCAGCGAGAAACTGGTCGTTTACTCGGCCCGCATCGAGGCGCTGGTGAAGCCGATGTTCGATGCCTATACCAAGGAAACCGGGGTCGAGATTCAGGCGGTGACCGACAAAGAGGGAGCGCTGGTCGAACGGCTCAAGGCTGAGGGAGCCAACACCCCTGCCGACCTGCTGATTACCACCGATGCCGGCAACTTGTGGCAGGCTGCGCAGGAAGGGGTGCTGCGGCCGATCGACTCCCCGGCGCTGGCCGCAGCGGTGCCGGCCAATCTCCGCGATCCCGACCAGCAATGGTTTGGGTTGACGGTGCGAGCGCGCACCTTGTTTTTCAATACCCAGATGGTGAAGGCGGGCGAGCTGTCGACCTACGAAGAGCTCGCCCAGCCCGCGTGGCGCGGCAAGCTCTGCCTGCGCTCGAGCAAGAAGGTCTACAACCAGTCGCTCGTGGCCATGCTGATCAGCGAGCACGGTGAGGCAAAAGCCGAGCAAATCGTTCGCGGCTGGGTTGCCAACCTCGCCACCGAACCGTTCGCCGATGACACGCGCATGCTTGAGGCGGTCGCCGCCGGCCAGTGTGCGGTGGGCATCGCCAATACCTACTACTACGGCCGCTTGATGGAGAAGAAACCGGACCTGCCGCTCGGCATTTTCTGGGCCAATCAGTCGACGGGCGGCGTGCATATCAACGTTACCGGCGCTGGATTGACCCGCCACGGCAAGCAGCCGGCTGCGGCCCAGAAACTGCTGGAATGGCTAGCCTCCCCGCAGGCGCAGAACCTGTTCGCCGACGTCAACTTCGAGTCACCAGTCAACCCCGCTACGGCGCCGAGTGCAGCCGTACAAGCCTGGGGCAGCTTCAAGGCCAGCCCGCTGAACGTGGTCGAAGCCGGCCGCTTGCAGGCGAAGGCGGTGCGACTGATGGACCGTGCCGGCTATCGCTGACGCCGGGCTCGGCGGCACAGCCCCGATCGCCTTGACGGGCGCGAACAGCGGCGAGCGACAGCGCCTCTTCTGGCGCGCGGTAGTGCTGTTGATCGCTGCCCTCGTCGTCGCGCCGCTCATCGTGCTGCTGACCCGCATCGGCGACGCCGACGCAAGCCTGATCGAGCATCTGTTAGAGCACGTGCTGCCGCGAGTTTTCGGCCACACCCTGTTGCTGACGACACTGGTGGCGGGCGCTACCGCCGCGCTGGGCGCAGGTCTGGCCTGGCTCATTAGCCGCTACCGCTTCCCGGGACGCGACGTTTTCAGCTGGGCGCTGCTGCTGCCGCTGGCGCTGCCGGCCTATGTGCTGGCGTTTGTGGCGGTGGGACTGCTGGACTTTGCCGGGCCGCTGCAAACCGCGCTCCGCGCCCTGTTCGGCCCGGACCTGCGGCTGCCGCCGGTGCGCTCGGTAGGAGGCGCCGCGCTGGTGCTGTCACTGTCGTTCTACCCCTACGTCTACCTGCTCTGCCGCAGCGCCTTCGACAGTCAGGGCCAGCGCGCGATGGAAGCAGCCCGCAGCCTCGGCCTCAGCCGGCGGCAAGCCTTCTGGCGCGTCGCGCTGCCGATGAGTCGACCATGGCTGGCGGCGGGCCTGCTGCTGGTGGTAATGGAGACGCTGGCCGACTTCGGCACCGTGTCGGTATTCAACGTCGACACCTTCACCACCGCAATTTACAAAAGCTGGTTCGGTCTGTTTTCGCTGGGCACCGCCGCGCAACTCGCGAGCCTGCTGTTGCTCATCGGCTTCGTCCTTGCGATGACCGAGCACCGCCTGCGCGGCCGCGCGGGCTACTGGAGCACGGGGCGCAGCGTTGCGGCGCCCGGCGAGCCCATCGACGGTGCACGCCGCTGGATCGCGACCGCCGCGTGTCTGGGCGTGCTGCTCCTCGCCTTCCTGCTCCCACTCGCGCAACTCGTGGTATGGGCGACGTCAGGCTGGACTGGCGTCGATGTGGTGAGCCTGCGCGCCGCCGGCCGCACGCTGCTGCTCGGTCTCGCGGCGGCGGTGCTGGTGGTCGCAACGGCCTTGCTGCTGGCCTACGCCCGGCGCGAATCTCCGGGTCGCCTGACCGAGATGGCGGCTCGGCTGGCGACGCTGGGCTACGCCATCCCGGGCGCGGTGTTGGCGGTCGGCGTGTTCGTCGCGTTGGGTCTGGCCGACCGCGTGCTGCCGGCGCTCACGGGCGTCGACTGGCGGATCGGGGGCACGCTGGTGGCCATCCTGCTGGCCTATGTGGCACGCTTTCTGGCGGTGGGCTTTGGGCCGGTCGAGGCCGGCATGGCGCGGATCGGCCGTTCGCTCGACGACGCCGCGCGGGTGCTCGGCGCCGGCAGTCGCCGACGCCTGCTGCGCATCCACCTGCCGTTGCTCGCGCCGTCGCTGTTTACGGCGGCCGCGCTGGTGCTGGTCGATGTGATGAAAGAGATGCCCATCACGCTGATGACCCGCCCCTTCGGCTGGGACACGCTCGCGGTGCGCATTTTCGAACTTACCTCTGAAGGGCAATGGGAAGCGGCCGCGCTGCCATCGCTGGCGCTGGTCGCGACCGGCCTGTTGCCGCTCAGCCTGCTCAACCGTCAGGCCGAAGCTACCCCCGTTCGCCGCAGCACGCCGCCGACATGACGCCACAGCTGGAACTGCGCTCGGCCAGTCTCGGTTACGAGGGACGGATCGTGGTGCGCGAACTCGAGCTTCGCATCGAGCGCGGCAGCATCGCCTGCCTGCTGGGCCCCTCTGGCTGCGGCAAGACGACCGCCCTGCGCGGAATCGCCGGCTTCGAACCGCTGCTGGCAGGCGAAATCCTGATCGCCGGACGCAGCGTGAGCCGGGCGGGTCATACCCTGCCCCCGGAAGCGCGTCGCATCGGTATGGTGTTTCAGGATTACGCCCTCTTCCCCCACCTGCGCGTCGGCGACAACGTCGGCTTTGGTCTGCATCGACTGGCGGCGGCGAAGCGCGCCCGACGGGTGTCGTTCTGGCTGGAGGTGGTGGGCCTCGGCGGCATAGACCGCGCCTGGCCGCACGAACTCTCCGGCGGGCAGCAGCAGCGGGTGGCGCTGGCGCGGGCGCTGGCCCCGGAGCCCGACCTCATTCTGCTGGACGAGCCGTTCTCCAATCTCGATCCCGAACTGCGTGACAGCCTCGCGCGCGAGGTGGCCGATCTGCTGCGCGAGCGCGGCGCGACCGCGCTGCTAGTCACGCACGACCAGCACGAGGCCTTCGCCATGGCCGACCACATCGGCATCCTCGACGCGGGCCAACTCCAGCAATGGGATACGCCCTACGACACCTATCACTGGCCGGCCAACGCCGTGGTCGCCGGCTTCATCGGCGAGGGCGTGATGGTGGAGGCGCAACTGCTGCCGAACGGCGCGGTGCAACTGCCGTTTGGCCTCGTCGAGGCGGCCGACCGGGGCGATCAGCACCCGCTGCCCGCGGCGGGTCCGGTGCGGGTACTGCTGCGGCCCGACGACGTGATCCACGACGATGCCAGCCCACACACCGCAAGAGTCCTGCGCAAGGCCTTTCGCGGGGCGC